>NZ_JACCSU010000019.1 GCF_013812825.1 Sphingomonas sp.
TGAGCCTTCGCTGGAGAGCACCGTCAGGTACCTGGGCGTTAAAGTAGACGATGCTCTGGTGCTGTCGGAGGCGCTGGAACTCAAAAACGTCCGTTTTGGGTGGAAGCGGACTCTGCCGCTGGTGCGAGGTCCAAGCTACTGTGTTAGAGCCACGGCGCGCCGTGGGTTCCGGGAGAGCTTCAGATCCGGTCGCGCAGGCCGCCCACGCCTTCGGCTTCCGCACAGTGCTTGCAGCAGAAGAACGTGCCGCTGCGCTCGAGGCCGTGCCCGACGATGCGTGTGCCGCAATGGGCGCACACTGGGGCGAGCGCGCTTATGGCGCATTCGAAACTGTCGAACACATGCTTCTCCCCATGCATCAGGACGTCAAACGTCTTGTCGTAGTCGTTCCCGCAAGTTTCGCAGATAGGCATGATCATCCCCTCGATGGTTACGCGAGCAGAGGGCCAGCCCGCACGCAGCGACGGGAAAGATTTAAGGCTGGGCGCCACCGGCTCACGTGTGGGTGATAGGTCAGGCAGCTGAATGTCCGCAACGGGTCGAAAGCGGACTTAAGCTGCCACGCGCCTCTCGGTGCCGACAATGCTGAACTCCAACACGTGCGTATCCACTTGCCACTGCACGCGCTCGGTTAACGCGCAATTCATCGACAAAACTGCACGGCTCGTCGACACATCGTAAAAGGGCAGGCAAGTGGCAACGGCGTTCAAGAGAAGTTTCAACTCCACCTCGACCTGCTAACGCGGGGCTTCGCCTTCAATTATCGTCCCCATCAAACGAACCGGTGTCCTGGGTGTGGCAGGTGTCATTGGCATGTCGGCCGTGTAACCGCGGAATGTGCTTTCTGCGGCACTGCGATGCCTCTCGCCGAAAGTGGGTTCGTCGGGAGTACGCGGTTAGGCTCGCATCCCTAGCCCGTCACCAAATTGTTCCGTCGGGCATTATGCGGGGGCAATGTCCACAAAGCACATCGACACGGTGGCCGACCTGGTGAGGTTCGGCGCCAGCGTGAAGATCGAGTGCGCCGGCTGCGGCTTCCAGGACGCTCAACGGGCCCGAAACAGTGAAGGCTTGCGGACCATGAAGTTTGAGGGCGATCGACCGCGTCTCAAGTGCGCCAGATGCGGGGCTAAGGAAGCTCGGCTAATAATCCTACCGCCGCTTTAATGTCTGCTTTGGGTGGAAAGCAGACTCTGCCGCTGGAGTGCGACGGCGACGCTAGTAGTTAGAAGGCGCCCCCGCGCGCAGTTGGGTCCGGGAAGGGCTTTAGAGCCGGTCTCGCAGGCCGCCCACCCCCTCGGCTTCTGCGCAGTGCTTGCAGCAGAAGAACGTGCTGCCGCGCTCAAGGCCGTGGCCGATGATGCGTGTGCCGCAATGGGCGCAGACTGGGGCGAGCGCGCTTATGGCGCATTCGAAGCTGTCGAACACATGCTTGTTGCCATCCATCGAGACTTTAAACGTCTTGTCGTAGTCGTTCCCGCAAGTTTCGCACACAGGCATGATCTCACCTCAATGGTTTACCGGAAGGACAAAGCGGCATAGGTCGCGTCCGACCGGCTTGGCCAGATCGACTGCCAGGAGCACCACACCGCCGTTAGGAGCCCCGCTGTCAGCCGCGTGGGCGCGTTCGAAGGAATCCCTGAGCGGTCCCTCGCGGCTGCTGCTCGCGGCCTTCGCGTCCTCGCCGCGCCCCCGCTCAACTTCCCATCAGCGCGGGGATGATCCACGCCAGCGACATCGCCACGACGATCAGCGCGAGCGAGATGCCGAGGATGTATCTCAAGTGGTGATGCTGCTCGCCGCCGCAGGCTTCGCATTCGGTCAGGTGAACTTCGTCGCCAATCCGTTGCATGGCGCACTTCCCTTTGAATGAGTCGCGACCATACGCCTGCGTGGGCCGCCACGCCAGCGCGGACGCCTCTGTGAGGGTGGCCGATGTCCGACCCCCGAGCGTAGACAGTGGTGGCGGGGCGAGGAGCCTGAGGGCCAGCGAGCCGCGGCCGAAGTGCTCCAGGTGCGGTGCAAAGGAAGCGTGGCTGACGATCCTGCCGCCGGTCTAATGTCTGCTTTGGGTGGAAAGCAGGCATGAGCCACTAGTGTCCGCAATGGGTGGGAAAGCGGACATTAGCCCGGGAGGAATTTGCCGCCGTACGAATTGACGGGCGTCCCCGCGTGGAGACGCCCGTCAATTTGCTTAATTAGAACTCGAAGCCAACGCCGCCGTTTGCCCCGACGTGCTTTTCGCTGTCATAGGTGACGCCCACTTTAAACGTCGTGGTGCCGCCCTGAAGCCGATGCGACGCGCCGATGGCCAACGCCGTCTTGCCACGGTAAGTGCCAACTCCACCAGCGATCATCGTACGGCCCTCACCGGAAGCTTGCGGAAGACCGGCAGCTGCGAGCGCCGAGGCAGTCCCTGCCCGAGCCTCCCGCCCGGTGTCGCGGATGTCAAAAGACAGCCCGTCGAGCCGCGTTGAAAGGGCCGCGTCGGCGCTTGCGCGATTAGCGGTTTCGGCGGCAATCATGGCATTAGTCGCGGTTAATTGGCTAACATTGACCGCATCAGTCCCTGCAACGCCATTGGCAACCCCACTGATTGTGCGGCCGCCGACATTGACCTGGTTGGCAGCCGTAGTCGTCGTATCCGCGCCGAGCGCAACCGAGTTGATGTGGATAGCCTGAGCACCTTGGCCTAGTGCAGTTGAGTTCAGCATGGTCGCCGATGCACCCTGCCCTAGCGCGGTCGAATCGACTCCCGTAGCATTGGTCTGGCGGCCGATGGCGGTCGCTTGGGCGGCCGTCGCCTCGGCGCTATTGCCCAGCGCAGTGGTGTTGTTAGCGGTAGCGTCCGCCTCCCAGCCAATCGCTGTGCTACCCACACCAGTTGCACTAGAATCGCCGCCGATGGAGGTGGCGTGGACTCCCGTAGCCCGAGCCTGACTGCCGATGGCGATGTTGTCGTCGGTCGCGCCTGCGCCGGTCGTGTTCTGGGCCAGCGCGCCGTCACCGATGGCGATCGCGTCGACCCCGTTGGCAACTGCTCCGTCTCCGTCAGCATCGCCGTCGCCGCCGATTGCGATCGCGCCTACTCCGCGCGCTTCAGAATCGCCACCAATGGCAACCCCGGCCCGGTCTGTAGCAAGAGCCCCGAACGAGCCCCCGTCGAGATTGCCGCCTACGGCAATACCGCCCGCTGCGAGCGCGGCGGCCTGGGTCCCAACCACTGTCGTCTGGGTGGCACCGGCTGTTGCGCCCTGGCCGCAGGCGAGACTGCCGGCGCCGGCTGCGGTAGCGCCGTCCGTAGTATCGCCGGCATCAGCGATACCGTTGGCGTTGGTGTCCAGCAGGCAGCGGTCTTGCGCCGAAGCCGGGCTTGCGATCGACAATACGGCAACGGCCGCTGCGGACGCAGCGAGTAAAATTTTGAGTTTCATGGATTTAATCCCCTTGGTGCGCAGCAGAATGCGACGCCTCCCAGATACGACGGGCAGGGGGATACGGATGCACTGCCGTCGGCAATAATAAAAAATGGCGTCAAATAGGCACCGAATTGAGATCCGACCGTCCTTGATTGTCTCAGCCTAGGCATCGCGCTCTGCATGTCCGCTTTGGGTCGAAAGCAGATCTAAGCCGCTAATGTCTGGAATGGGTGGAAAGCGGACATTGCTCCGATCGCTTATGGTTTAGACGCTAAAGCGACCCGCTTCTGCCAAATGAACAACATCGGCACGACCGCAAGTTCCATTACCAAAGCAAACACATGAGGCATCGCCGGCATGTCGTAAACTGCCAGCGCCCAGAGCCGCGAAAGACCTCCGATTGCCACAATCGCAGACAGGGCACTGAAGAGCTCTGACTTTCGTTCGATCTTCGGAATGCATGCGGCGAAGACCATTCCGATTCCAAGAAGCAGCCCGGACAAATAACGAAAGTGGCTGTCGAGTTTTAGATGGGCTCGGGGTATGTCGTTTTCGATCCCTGTCGGTCCAAGCACCACACCGGCGGTGCCTGCTCCTAATGGGACCAAGCAAGCCAAGGCCACTGCCAACTTAAGGAGCCGCCGTTCACTTCGTTTGCTCATCATATCTCAACAGGTCGGCGAGATCTTCAAACGCCCGTGCGATGCACATTAAGCGCCCGTTGGGATCAAGCTAGGCGACGAGGGCACGGGCAGTGCAGGTCCAGCACCAAAGCCGGAGTGAGTTCCGACCGTATTGATTCAATCCCCGCAGCATGCCGCCGTTCCGTCCTCATCCCGGATCCGCGCCCTGCAGCACCAGTGCAGGATTCCGCGGCACGCGAACGCCAGAGAGGGCTTGCGGCGCTTGGCGGAACAGGGCGCCGCCCAATGCTTTATAAGGTGAAATGGTGGCGTGGCCGCGCCGCGAATGTCAGTATGGCTCGGCTGGCGCCTGCACCCGGAACGCCGACGGGTGGACCCCAAACTTCGCTTGAAAGGCTCGCGAGAAATGGCTGCGGCTCACATAGCCGACTGACGCGGCAATCGATTTCACCGGCAAGTCCGAACCTTTGAGCATTCGCGCCGCCGATGCTAGGCGCGCGGTCTGCACGAAGGCTTTCGGGCTGACGTCGTAAGCAAGCGTGAAATGGTGGCTGAAACGCGAACGGCTCATGCCGGCGATCGCGGCCAGGCTGTCGACGGTATGATTATCCTGCGGCCGGTCGAGGATCGCCGCGACGACTCCGGCGAGGCGCGCACCGGTCATCAGCAAAATCGAGGAATCTTTATTGGGCTGGGAACGCAACAGGACGATCAGCACCTGCTTCATCAGTGCGCTGACGAACGCCCGGGTGCCGAGCCGCGGATTGCGCAGCTCCTCGAACATTGTCGTGAACAAGGCCTTCATCAGCGGATCGTCGGAATGCTCGATGATCGGACGCTTCGCTTGATCGAATAAAGGCAAGTCTCCGCCGACGGAGCTCGAAAGCTCCGCGCAGCCGAGAACGAGATCGGGCTCGCCGTCACATGCCCTGAACGTAAGGAGCTCGTCCTGAAGAGTGCAGTCCGCGTTAGCGTCACTTATTCGTTCGACGGGACCTGTCCCGGATAATTTCTTGGCCAGCATCTTCGGGACCACGACGGCGGTCCCTGGCTTGAGCGGAAAACGCCCGTGGCGGCACTCCATGAAACCCTGGCCGCTCAAAACGAAGTGCACGATAACGGGTTTGAACGGCTCGCAGCGCAGGCTGTAGTGCCGCCCAATCTCGCAGACCCCAAAGGCCTCGACGCGGATTTCTACCGCCTCGAGAAACTGATCGATTTTTGACGGCTGCCCGCTCATTCGTGCGAACAGTCAGCTGCGCACGTTCGCGCTCCGTGACTAGGCAACACTGGCATCCTTCCGACCGGCGCAAGCGCATTAGCACGAAGGCAAACGACGGTAATCTATGTTGTTTCCCCACTTCTATGTCCGATTAACCAAGTACAGTTCCTCGTCCTAGGGGCGAGCAGAACAGCACCATATGTTGGGCACTGGAACTGCAGCGACCGCTGGGGGGTGCGGAAGTGGCGGGTTATCGGTTGTTTTTCATGGACCGCTTCAGCGGCCACATCGACCAGGCCCGCGAGTTCGAGGCCGGCGACGATTTGGCTGCCGTTGGCATTGCCGAAGGCTGGCGATCGACCTACCCGATGGAGCTGTGGAGCCTCGACCGGAAGGTGAAGCGGTGGGAGGCACAGCCGATTATCCCGGGCCCTCCTGCCGCTTCGGCGTTCGGCTGAGTTCTCGTTCCTTCGCGACCTATATATTGACCGCCACGTACGGCAGGCCCAACCTTCCGAAGCCGTCAAGCGAAAGGGCCGCCCGGTCGCCCGGACGGCCCTTCATCGAGTGGTTGTGCTTCTAGAAAACCAGCCCGGCGATGATCCGCTCGATCAGCCGAGTGCGCGGGTCAACCACGTAAAGAGTCCCGTTGCGATAGACGTAACGGTCGTCGTCATCGAGATCGTAGAGGTCACGGACGCCGTCCGGGATGTTGTTGTACGGATAATAGCCGAAATTCGTCGGATACCGCTGCCCGACGTTGAACGTCCGGCCGACCTGTCCGGGCGGGATGCATGGCGGATTCTTCTTGGCGAGCCCCGGCGGGCAGTTGGCGCCGCCCCAGCGGTTGGCCATGATCTCCTGGCGATCATCAATGCCGTCGCGGTCGCGGTCGATCCAGCGCTCACGCCAGTCGGGGACGCCGTTGCGGTTGATGTCGACCCGGCGCCGCTCGCGCCAGTCGGCGACGCCGTTGCCGTTGGCGTCGATCAGGCGCTGCTCGCGCCAGTCGGCGACGCCGTTGCGGTTCATGTCGATATGGCCCTTGGCGTTCTTGTGGACCTTGGCGGCTTGGGACTTGCCCTTGCCGGGCTTGGCGTCGGCGGCGGCGGGCGCGCCGAGCGCGAGCATCATGCCGGCACCGGCGAGCAGGAACAGCTTCTTCATGTCAAATTCCTTTCAACTCGGACGAACACGAGGCGCATTGCGCACCTTCCCGTCCGGACGTTTGATGAAACGATTGGTGCATTGGCCCCGTTCCGGGGCCATTCACCCAGACGACAGGTGTTCCCGAATCGTTCCGCCCCGCCTATCGCTTGGCAATGTCCACAAAGCACATCGACACAGCCGCGGACCTGGTAAGCTGTGAGCGCCGTCTGAAGTGCTCCAGGTTCGGCGCTAAGGAAGCGTGGCTGACGATCCTGCCGCCAGTGCGAGAAAAGGCCCGCCTGAGGTTAGTTCAGGCGGGCCTAATCGCTTTCGCGTCGCAGCGGCTCGATGGAGAAGGACAAGCCGCACATTAACAAACGTTCACGTCAGCCTGAGCGTTCCCGCTAAACACTTGCACCTCGCGTAGGCCGGAGGCTCTATTCACGACCGAGTGTAGCCAGCCACAGGCGCTCGCTCGTTTGATCGTGAGTATATAAGCCCGCTCAATCGAGAGCGCGCTCATCTGTTTGCCGAACCGTTTCGTGGTCGCGACTGCTGGTCAGGTGCCGCCAAATTAGTGGCTAGCACCCGGCCCTTATCGTCTGCACTCGCCTCGGTTAATCATGTCCTGAGTGCACTCAGCGACCGAATGAACGTCGCGGGCGGCTCCCTTAACTGTGGCGCACGCCGAAATCGCGATCGAGGCTCCCATCAGTGCCAGAGTTACCAATTTACTGGTCATGTCCTTCTCCTTTGCCGGAGTACAACGCTGCGGCGATGCAACGGCTCCCGGATTGCTAAAATTGCCGAACGAACCTAGGACTGGGAGGACCATCACTTGGCGGCGATGATACACTGACCACATCGCCGCCCGCGCAATCGCGCCTTCCGAAGGACCCCGCACAAGGGCTGGTTCGGGCCCGAGTGCCAGTGCGGCCGGGAGCCAGGCAACGCGCTGCGCGGTGTTCACGGCGCGGGGACAGGCGCAGGGCGAAGTTAGAGCGGTGCTGCCGCCTGTCTAATGTCTGCTTTGGGTGGAAAGCGGACGTTCGAGCCTAGCGGATGACGCGCGCTGGCTGGTCTGCTGCCCCACCCAAGTTCGGACCCGCAGTATTCGAGAGTCAGCTCGTCGTGACTAACGTCATATCGGGCAAAGACATATTGACAGGACTATTCGTCATGCGGCCACTCGTTCGTCGTCTCGCGCAAGAAGCGTCCAGCGGGGTCATGAGGACCCGCTGCCTTGAACCAAACCCGTATATCGTTGCGGTCCGCTGCCTCATCGTTGGCCATTCGGAAGGCGTATTCGCGATGCCACTTTTCCAGACTCCCGACACAGGGCTGCCTCGCCAGCCTCGCTTCGATTTGCTCGACGGTGGCAGTTGGGGGCTTGGTGTCGCTCTCAGAACAAGAACTGAGGATGGTGGTCACTAGGACTAAGATTGTGTGGGACCGCATGGCTCGAGAATATGCCACGAATGGCGGAGCGCGCACTGTCCGCAATGGGTCGAAAGCGGACACTAGCTCAGTGCCAGCGAAACCCCGACGCGGAGGTGCTTCGGCCCAGTGCGGGCGCCGCCCCAAGGGAAAGGCACGCCAAAAGGACACGCCTGGAAGCCGCCCCCGCGGCGGGGCAGCAATGTCAGCGATGGGGGAAGCGGACGTCAGGGCTCAGGCCATTCTACTGATCCGCCCATTCTACTGGAGAGAAGCGCGTAGCCGGTGGCCCGGCTGTCCGGTCTTGGGTGCGGTGGGGGAGCCTCACCGCTCCGTCTAGACGCCGCTTCCGGAAGCAAGCGGGCGCCCAACAGCCAACTAAATGTCTGGTGCCGGACTCGGAGTATCTGTGGAAAGGGTTTATCCACAGGCATCGCTGCGTATCGTAGGAGCGAGTCGGCGACTGAGAGACGTAAGGGCTCCCGCTCTCGTGGGGGTGTCGATGTCTCAGGACGATGCGAGCTACTACCGGCAACGCGCCGTCGACCATCGCGCGATGGCCTTGGCCGCGGACCGCCGGAACGTCCGCGAAATTCACGAGGAGCTTGCACACCAATACGACGCACTGGTGGAACGAGCGGACCTGCGGTCGGCGCTGCGCATTAAGGTGCCGAATGCGAAAGCTCATAGGTGAAACCGGCACAACAGCCCGCCGATTCGCTGCCGCCGGCGTAAACCAAAGTTTGTTTCCGCAACTCGCAAGAGCATCGCGCGCTCATCTGCCGTGACCAAACGAAACCAGCCTGAATGGGAGGCTCAGAGGCGCGCCCGCGTGGAGCGTCTCAGCCGCCACATCGGCAGTTTCTGAGGAAAACAGAGAGCCTAACGAGGCTTCGAAGGAATAGCGCCTCGCCGCTTCCATAGCTTAGGTAGCGAACTGCACCATCCGCTCATCTGGGAAGGGGCGCGCCAGCGCGCAGGCGTCTACTCGTTCACTGTCCAGCCAAACGCCGAAGCTGCTGGGATCGAGGATAACCGGCATCGCGTTTGGATGAACGGCCCCAACGACCCTGTTGGGCTCGCAGGTGAGGAAGGCCATCAATGAGCCGCTGTCCGCCGGCCGCCACACGCCTGCGAAGGCGAAGACGGGCTGGTCGGGCTGCGCGAACCAAACCTTCGATTTGCGGCCGGTGACTTGATCGGGCTCCGCAGTCCATTCGCAAAAGCGCGTCACCGGGATCAAGCACCGCCACCTTGGATTGTGCAGCGAGGAGCGCCAGAAGGGGCTCTCGAGGTTCCGAACATTGGTCACGGGCTGAGATCCGTCCGCTGCTGGACCGGGAAGCCCCCAGGTCATCATCTCGAGCTTTAGCCTGGCCTTCTCACTCCGCCTTAGGACCGGGGCTTGGTAGCCGGGATAGATGTTGTCGAACGGCGGATGGTTGCTTGTCTCGCCTTCAAATGGGCCGAACACTCGCCGCATCTCGTCGACCGTGGCGGTCATCGAGTAGAGGTTGCACATGAGCGCCCTTTAGCGCGCTGAGCCAGGTCCGGAAAGGTCGAAAGCAGTTGAGCCGCTAATGTCCGCAATGGGTGGAAAGCGGACATTAGCAACTTAGTAGCGCGGTACCGAGCGCTTCGCGCGGCAATCCGCCTCGACAGGGAGTAGCTCATGGTGCGACCAACGTTTCCTCACCGCTGACTACGACCTCGCCATCTTCCTTAACAAAATCACTTAGCTGAGGGGGGAGCAGCTCCAAAACAGCCTCGGATGGTCGGCACAGCCGCACGCCGCGTGGGCTTGCAACAATTGGCCGGTTGATCAGGATTGGGTGCTCAATCATCGCGTCGAGCAAGGCATCGTCGCTTAGGCCCTCGTCTGCCAGACCAAGGTCAGCGTAAGGCGTGCCCTTCTCGCGCACTACTGATCTAACGGAGACACCCATGCGCTCAATCAGGTTCACAAGCATCGCTCGGCTCGGCGGCGTCTTCAAATAATCAATGACATGAGGCTCCACGCCGGCGTTACGGATCAAGCCAAGTGTGTTTCGTGAGGTGCCGCACGCAGGGTTGTGGTAGATGATTACATCGACCGTAAGCTCGGTTTTTTGTGACATCAGAGACTCCTCAGCAGCAGGGAGCGAGTTCCGCGACAAGTGGGGCGGACCGATCAACGAATGCGCAAGTGATCTGGTGCCGCGGCATCTCGTTTGGTGCCGTTCCGACGCAATGTGCGGATGACGAGTTGCCGCAGAGCTCATCTGCCCGCTGCAGGTATGTTGGCGGGAGACATAAGCGGGTTAATGTCCGGAATGGGTGGAAAGCGGACATTCCCCAGCGCGGCGCAAGTTGCCAAGCTTCTTCAGCGCTCGAGGCCGATGCTGCGGTCGGCACTTTGTCCTGGGAGCCGGCTGACCTACGCGAGGAGAGATGGTAAGCTCAGTATGAGGTCGGCGTTTTACGGAGTAGTCGATGCTTAGGTGGCCTGTTTTGCTTCCGCTTTTGGCTGTAAGCTGCAGTACAATGACCGCCGAAGACCCAGAGCCACCGGTCCGGGGCGAAACGCCGGGCTACAGCTGCCGTGACGAGGGTCTGGACCGCTTCGTTGGTCGCCAAGCCAGCCAGGAAGTCGGCGCTGAGCTACTCAGCTTATCGGGGGCGAGGACGCTGCGATGGCTGCCCAAGGGCACTATTACCACGATGGAATATCGTGCCGATCGGCTGAAGGTCTGGTTGGACTCGCAGAACAGCATCGAGCGGGTGAATTGCGGCTAGCGGCATATTGTCTCCCGACCAAGGTGCTCCTGATCAGGAAATGATTCTGATCGTGCGAGACCCATCCGCGGCGAGTGAGAAGGCCGGATTATGGCGCTCACTTGCCTCCGATCGTTTGACTGAGCGCGAGGGTGTAGGCGCGGCCCGTCCATAGATAAGTGCGGAAGCGCCGGACGCCGCTCGGTCCGACCCTCCAGTCCCATCCGAGCGTCCGATCAGCTGAATGTCCCCGGCCGAAATCGTCGGGCGCCACGCCGCCCGGCCCTTTCTTCGTGGAGGGCGGGGCCATGAGCGGTGGACCCGGTGCGCGGCCCCGACATGAACCCTTGCGCACGATGGGCATCTTGCGCGCGGCAAGCGGCTTTTTGAGGGTGTGTCGGCCGTCAGAAATCCAACGCCACTGCCCCTTCTCCTGCTGCCACACGGTTGTAAAAAAGCCGCTTTGCCGGCCATCGGCGGTCGTCCACGGACCTGTGTTAACGGCCGTGCGGCCGTCGCAGGATACGTAACTGGCGTTCGGTGACCAACGAATCGCCGTCCGTGGATCCTTTCTGCCTTTGAGAAAATCGCGCGCCCAAATCGCTCGCGGCGTGAACATAACCGCGTCGGGGTCTGCGTAAGCGCGGGACGCTGTCCACTGACCCTTACGTTGTGCATCGCGGCTGAACGCGCGCTCAGCGTCGACGGCGGTCGGCGTTGCAGCGCCAACGGTCGCGAGAATCAATATGAGCATTATTGGCCTTCCGGATTTTCGAAGCCGGCACACGGTGCGCGGCGACGATCATATTGGACGAGGAAAGCACACATGGTCGAACGGGCATTGCAGGAGACTGAATGTCCGCACTGGGTCGAAAGCGGACATGAGCTTTCGTGCCATCATGGCCCTACTCAGGCCCACTGCAGCACAAACAGCCAAACAGACCTCTTCAAGCGCGTTCAAGCGCGATACAGCCAAAGGCCGTTAGAAGCGTCCCCATCATTCGCAGTGGAGATACGCATGAAGACTTTTCTGTTCGGCGGCGTCGCAGCCGTTGCTCTCGCCGCCGTCGCCCCGGCCGTCGCCCAGGTGCCTGCCGCCGGCGCAGCCAAGGTCCAGAGCCGCGCGGATGTCGCGGCCAAGGTCCAGCGAAAGTTCGCGCGCCTCGACGCAAACCGTGACGGTGCGATCACCCAGGCGGAGGTTCAGGCGCTCCGCGGCCAGCGCGTCGCCAAGCGTGCGCAGCGCGCCCAGCGCCGAGATCCCGGCCAGCGCTTCGCCCGACTGGATACGAACAGCGACGGGCAGGTGACCCGCGCCGAGTTCGACGCCCTTGCCGCCGCACGGACCCAGCGCCGCGCCGCTGCTGGCAAGGCCGTCGCCAGCCGCCCGCAGGCCGGTGAGCGGCTGTTCGCCCGACTCGACAC
>NZ_JACCSU010000027.1 GCF_013812825.1 Sphingomonas sp.
CCCGCGGAGCCTCGCTCAACCCCCCCTCCGTCAGCACTTCGTGCTGCCACCTCCCCGTCCCGGGGAGGAGACTCCGGTCACGCCGCCTCGCGCTCGGGGGCCAAGTAGCTCACTAATTGCGACAGCCGCTCGCGCAGCTGGTGGCGCGGGACCACCATGTCGATCATCCCGTGGGCGAGCAGATATTCGGCGCGCTGGAAGCCGTCGGGAAGCTTTTCGCGGATGGTCTGCTCGATCACCCGCTGGCCGGCGAAGCCGATCAGCGCGCCCGGCTCGGCAAGCTGGACGTCGCCGAGCATCGCATAGGAAGCGGTGACTCCGCCGGTCGTCGGGTCGGTGAGGACGACGATGTACGGCAGGCCGGCCTCGCGCAGCTCGGCCAAGGCCACGGTCGTTCGCGGCATCTGCATCAGCGACAATATGCCTTCCTGCATGCGGGCCCCGCCGGCGGCGGTGAACAGCAGGTACGGGCATTTGCCGGCAATCGCGGCGTGCACTCCGGCGACGAACGCGGCGCCGACCGCGATGCCCATCGAACCGCCCATGAAGGCGAAATCCTGGACTCCGATGATCACCGGATGGTCGTCCAATGTCCCGCGCGCGTTGAGCAAGGCGTCGCGTTCATTGGTCGCTGCGCGGGCCGCCTTCAGCCGGTCGGTGTAGCGCTTGCTGTCCTTGAACCGCAGCGGGTCCTCGCGGACTTCGGGCGCCGGCAGCAGTTCGTAGCGTCCCTGGTCGAACAGATGCTCGAACCTGGCCTTGGCTCCGATCCGGTCGTGGTGGTCGCAGCGCGGGCAGACCCGAAGATTGTCCTCCCACTCCTTGAGGAAGACCATCGTCCCGCACTTGCCGCACTTGTGCCAGAGATTGTCGGTCGACTGCCGCTTGGGCAGGAATGGGATGCCTTTCCGGACCCGGCTCAGCCAGCTCATTGACGTCCTCGTTCCATAGCGCGGTTCCGCTAGGCGCAAGCGCCCGTCCTTACAAGGTGGCGGCGATGCTCCGGACTGCGGCGGACGGATCGTTCGCCTCGGTGATCGGGCGGCCGATGACGAGGATCGAGGCTCCGTCGTCGATCGCTGAGCGCGGGGTGACGATTCGCTTCTGGTCGGCGGAGTTAATCGCGTCTGGCCGGACTCCGGGAACGACGAAAAAGCCGGCGGGCCACGCCTTGCGCGCGGCCGCGACTTCCTCGCCCGAGCAGACGATGCCATCGAGGCCGGCGCTTTGCGCGAGCGCGGCGAGGCGCGCGACCTGTTCGGCCGGGCCGTCCCCGACTCCCGCGGCCGCGAGGTCCTTGTCGTCGAGGCTGGTGAGGACAGTGACCGCGACGACCTTGGTGTCGGGCGAAGCGGCGGCCTTGGCGTGTTCGAGCATCGCTTGGCCGCCGCCGGCATGGACGGTCAGGATCGCCGGCTCGAGCGGACGCAGCACCTGGACGGCCCTGGCGACGGTGTTGGGTATGTCATGCAGCTTCAGATCGAGGAAGATGGGCAGCCCGAATTCGCCGAGCTCGGTCACTCCGGATGGACCGTTGGCGGCGAAAAACTCGAGGCCGAGCTTGATTCCGCCGGCTACTCCGCGAACCGCGCGCGCAATCTCGCGCGCACGGGCAAGGTCGGCCGTGTCGATGGCGACGAAGATCGGGCTCATATCGCCGGGGATTCGTCCGCTGGCACGGGCGCCCGGTTCGTCGCAGGCGCGGTCTGCTGCCGTTCCTGCGCTTCGACGCGGCGCCGAAGCGTCCACAACCGCGCTCTTTCGATCAGGAAGGTGGGCAGGAATCCCAGCAGGAACATCGCCAGCAGCAGAACCGGGATCTTGATGTCGACCTGAATGTCGCCCCACAGGTTCAAGGGGACGTCGGTCCAGTTGCGGCTGGCGAACAAAGCGATGAGCACGGCGAGAAGCACCCAGAACAGGGTCTTCAGAAATTGCATCGGCATGGCTCCCGTGGCGCGCCTTTAGGCGAGCAGCGCTGCAATGGCCAGCGGCGGAGGCATTCGTCGTGCTCCAGCCGCCGTTCATCGCAGCTTGCACGGCACAGCGTTGAGCCGACCCAGCCTTGACTCCACAAGAGGTGCGGGGTGGGAGGTCGCTTGGAAAAGCAGCACAAGATCGGTCTTGGCGCATTCGCGCTGCTGCTCGGCGCGGTCTATTTGGCGGTGCCGTCGCAGCCGACGGCTCCCGCCGAGCCCGTTGCGACCGCCCAAGCCAATCGTCATCTGGCAGCGGTCACCCCGTCCGCCCGCCGCGACATCGATTATGCGGCGCTCGACGCACGGCTGAAGCGGATGGCCGAGAAGCCGGCGGTCGTCGGTCTCGCGGTCGGGGTCGTCGAGAATGGCCGAATCACGTTCCTCAGCGGCTATGGCGAGACTCTGGCCGGCTCGGGCGAAAAGGTCACTCCGGACACGGTGTTCCGCTGGGCGTCCGTGTCCAAGGGCGTCGCCGCGACGATGATCGCCAAGCTCGCCGAGGAGGACAAGCTCAGCTTCAATTCGCCGCTGGCGAAATACGCGAGCATCAGGCTGCCGGGCGGCGCCGAGTCGCGGGCGACCATCGGCGATCTGCTGAGCCACCGGCTCGGCCTTTACCGCAACGCCTACGACAACAAGCTCGAGGAAGGGCAGGACACGCGCTTCCTTCGCCAGACGCTCGGGCACCTCAATTTGATCTGCCCGCCCGGCACGTGCTGGAGCTACCAGAATGTCGCCTACGACGGCTCGTCGGAGATCGTCGAGCGGGTCACCGGCAAGCCATTTCGCGAAGCGGTCCGCGAGAAATTGTTCAATCCCATTGGAATGACCAGCGCCAGCGTCACCCGCGAGGGGCTGGTCAGCGCCAAAAGCTGGGCCCGGCCGCATAATGCGGGGCGCAAACCGCTCGAAGTCCTAGACACCTATTACCGGGTGCCGGCCGCCGGCGGAGTCAACAGCAACATCAAGGACCTGGCGCTGTGGATGCTCGCCCAGATGGGGCAGATGCCCGACGTCCTGTCGCCCCAGCTCTTGCACACGATCCACGCGCCGCTGGTCAAGACTCCCGGCGAGCGGCGGCGGTTGCGCAAGTTCCTCGAACGGCTCGGCCAGGCCGATTACGGATACGGCTGGCGGAGCTATGATTATGCCGGCCACCGGATCGTCGGCCACCGCGGCGGAGTCAGCGGCTACCGCTCGCTGATCCTGTTCGACCCGGACCGCAAGAGCGGGGTCGTGGCGATGTGGAACAGCAACACCAACCAGCCCGGCGGCCTCGAGTTCGAGGTGATGGACATGCTCTATCGGCTGCCATTCCGCGACTGGATGGAGCTCGGCAACGGGGCGCCTGGGGCGGCTCCCGACAATGACGACGAAGCCGCCAAGGACAGCGCGGCGATCGCGGCGGCGAGGACGACCGGAGCGCGCGGCTCAGCGTCTTTCCGTTCATCCCGCTGAATACAGGAACTTGTGTCCAGCGCGGCGGGTTCTGCCGGCACTGACCAGGAGAGCCCCAATGCCAGAATCGACCAAGCAGGACGCGATCGCACTGCTCAAGCAGGACCACCGCACCGTCGAGGAATTGTTCGCCCAGTTCGAGAAAGCGAGCGGCGGGGGCCGCAAGCAAAAGCTCGCCGAGCAGATCTGCCTCGAGCTGTCGGTCCACGCGACCATCGAGGAAGAGATTTTCTATCCGGCCTGCGAGGGCAAGGTCGAACAGGAGCTCCTGAAGGAAGCCTATGTCGAGCATGACGGAGCCAAGATGCTGATCGCCGAGATCCAGGCCGGCGACGGGCGGAGCGACGACTTTTTCGACGCCAAGGTCAAGGTGCTCCAGGAGCAGATCGAGCACCACGTCGAGGAAGAAGAGAAGCGCATGGAGGGCGTGTTCAGCCAGGCGCGCAAGGCCGGCCTCGACATGGACGGGCTCGGCGAGCAGCTGGCACAGCGCAAGGCCGAGCTGACTGAAACCTACAAGGCGACGGGCGTTCCCAAGCCCGAGCTGACGACGATGAACGAGACGCTCTGAACCGACAAAGCCGCCGATGACGACTAGCAGCTTCTGGTATGAGGACGTCGGGCTCGAAAAGAGGCCGCCGCTCGCTGCCGATGCGCAATGCGACCTGGTCGTCGTCGGCTCGGGGATCGCGGGAATGTCGAGCGCCTATGAGGCGGCGCGGTTCGGCTGGCGGGTGATTGTCATCGACCGCGCCGAGACCATCGGCGGAGTCATGACCCCGCGCACGACGGCGCACCTGGCCACCGAGCTCGACGATTATTATTATTATCTGATCAAGGCGCGCAGCGAGGACGACGCGCGACTCTATCACGAGAGCCAGGTCGCGGCGGTCAACCGAATCGAGACGATCTGCCGCGACGAGGGCATTGATGCCGACTTCGCCCGGCTCGAGGGCATCCTGGTCCCCGCCGAGCCGGCGCACATGCGCGACCTTCAGCAGGAATATGATGCGTGCCGAGCGATCGGGGTCGATGTCGAGTGGCTCGACCAGGCGCCGATCCCGCTGCCCGACGGAACGCGGGCGCTGCGCTTCCCCAACCAGGGCCGGTTCCACCCGCTCAAATATATTCGCGGGCTAATCGCCGCGGTCGAGGGCCGCGGTGGGAAAATCCACGGCGGCACCGTCTATGTCGACCATCAAGAGGAGGACGGCGGAGTCACCATCGAGACCGAGGCCGGCCATAAGATCCGCGCCAGGGCCGCGCTCTTCGCGACCAATTCGCCGGTCAACGACAAGGTGACCATCCACACCAAGCTGGTCCCCGACCGCACTTACGTGATCGCGGGGCCGGTGCCCAAGGGCTCGGTGCCCGACCTGCTGATCTGGGACACGCTCGAAGCCTATCATTACGTGCGCCTGCAGCCGCTCGGCGAGACGGAGGACCTGCTGATCGTCGGCGGCGAGGACCACCGAAGCGGCATGGCCAACGACATGGACGAGCGTTTCGCCCATCTCGAGACGTGGACGCGCGAGCGCTTCCCGTCATTCCAGGGTGCGCGTTATCGCTGGTCGGGCCAGGTGATGGAGCCGGTCGACTTCATGCCGTACACCGGCCGCAACCCCGGCAACCGCAACATCTACGTCCACACCGGCGACAGCGGCCAGGGGATGACCAACGGGGTCGCCGGAGCAATCAATTTCGCTGCCTTGCTGTTCGAGCAGAAGGCGCATTTTGCCGAGCTGTTGGACCCGGCGCGCAAGCCGGTGGCCGGCACCAGCCTTGCCGATTTCGTCAGCGGCCGCGCCGAGGACGTCGCCAATCTGTCGGAATATCTGACCGGCGGCGACGTCGCGTCCGTGGACGAGCTGAAACCGGGCGAGGGCGCGATCATCCGCCGTGGGACCGCCAAGATCGCCGCGTTCCGGCAGGACGACGGGACGGTCATCGAGCGTTCGGCGGTGTGCACCCACGTCGGCTGCATCGTCCACTGGAACGGGCTCGAGAAATGCTGGGACTGCCCGTGCCACGGCTCGCAGTTCCAGCCGGACGGGCAGGTGATCAACGGCCCGGCGATCCGCCCGCTTGCCGAGGCCGACTGATCGAGCCATCCCTGCTGCCCGGCAGGGGGACCTGAAAACAGGCCGGCAAGGCCGTGACAATCCGGTCAAAGCTGGGTGAATGGGCCGCTAACCAATCCTTTAGGTGATCTCGGCTAGAATGCGCTCGAACAAGTGAGAGTTGGATTGTGGGCCGAAGTCCTGGGCAAGTTCCGCGGAGACACCGCATCGAAGTGGCGCACGACGCGACTCTGGTGCTGTCCGACGGCTCCGAGCATTCGGTGAAAATCACCGACGTCTCCGCCGGCGGATTCCGCCTGCAGACCGACGAGACCATGCCGATCGGCGAGCATGTGTACCTGCGCGTACCCCATTACGGCGACTTTCCGGCGCAGATCCGCTGGGCGCTCGGCACTGACGCCGGCGGCCTGTTCCTCCAGCCCGTCGAGCTGCCGACCGGCTGACGGCGTTGCAGATTGCCGGGCGCTGCTCCAAGCTGACGGCCAATGCACTCCATTCGAGAAGTCGTGATCGTCGGTGGCGGCACCGCCGGCTGGATGGCCGCGGCGGCCTTGTCGCGCTTCCTCGGCAACGCCGGCACCCGCATCACCGTCGTCGAGTCGGACGAGATCGGCACCGTCGGGGTCGGCGAGGCGACCATCCCGCCGCTGATCGCCTACAACAGCATGCTCGGGATCAACGAGGACGAGTTCCTCGCGGCGACCCAGGGGACGTTCAAGCTCGGCATCGAGTTCGTCGATTGGGGCGACATCGGCGAGCGTTATTTCCACCCGTTCGGAGCGCACGGACAGGACGTCCGCGGAGTCAGTTTCCACCAGCTCTATCTGCGCGAGCGCAAGCGTCGCGAGCTTCCCGATATCGCCGAATGGTCGATGAGCGCGGTGGCCGCGGCGCTCGGCCGTTACGCCCGTCCCGGGCCGGATGCGCGCCTGCCGCTGTCGCAACTGTTCTACGCGTTCCATTTCGATGCCGGGCTCTACGCCCTGTTCCTGCGCAATTACGCGGAGCGCGGCGGGGTCCGCCGGATCGAAGGCAAAATCGTCGACACCCGGCTCGACGGCGCCTGCGGCCATGTCGAATCCGTTACCCTGGCCGACGGCACGACCATCGCCGGCGAGCTGTTCGTCGACTGTTCCGGCTTTCGCGGGCTGCTGATCGAGCAGGCGCTGGCGACCGGCTACGAGGACTGGACCAAATGGCTGCCGTGCGACCGGGCGATCGCCGTCCCGACGGCCTATCAGGGACAGCCCGACCCCTTCACGCGCTCGACGGCCCGCCCGGGCGGCTGGCAATGGCGGATCCCGCTGCAGCACCGAATGGGCAATGGCCTCGTCTATTCGAGCGAGCACCTGGCCGACGATGACGCGGCGCGTCTTCTGCTCGACAATCTCGAAGGCGAGCGGCTCGCCGAGCCCCGGCGACTGTCCTTCACCACCGGCCGGCGCAAGCTCGCCTGGAACCGCAACGTGGTGTCGCTGGGGCTGTCGAGTGGGTTTGTGGAGCCGCTCGAATCGACCAGCATCCATTTGATCCAGAGCGGCATCGCCAAGCTCATCGCCCTGTTCCCCGACCGCCGCTTCAACCCGATCGAGCGCGACGAGTACAACCGCCAGATGCAGGACGTGTTCGAGGATGTCCGCGACTTCATCATCCTCCATTACAAGGCCACTCGGCGCGAGGATTCCGGGCTGTGGAAATATTGCGCGGCGATGAACCTTCCCGACAGCCTCGAGTGGAAGATGGAACTGTGGCGCTCGAAGGGACGCCTGTTCCGCGAGGGCAAGGAGCTGTTCGCGACCGCCAGCTGGGTCGCGGTCATGCTCGGCCAGGGCATCGTTCCCGACGAGCACGAGCCGGCCGCGGACGGGCTCGAGGAGGAGCTGGTCGCCGACGCGCTCGACAAGATGCGATTGAGCTATCGGCGAATGGCCGAGCATATGCCGACCCACGGCGAGTTCATCGCCCGGTCGTGCGCAGCGCGATCTCTGGAGAAGCCGTAGCGCCGCGCTCCCGGGCCGCACTCAGGCTCGCCGTTGCACCGGCTCGGCGAGGATGTCTCCGCGCCTGGGAACGGAAGCGCTCGTCCGGCGCTAGTTCACCGAAGGAGATGGAAGATGTTCAGAAAACTGCTTTTTGCCGGTGGAATGGCCTACCTATGGCGCAAGTTCAGGGGTGGCTCGCGGTCGGACGATAACTCGATGATCGGCAGCCGCCGCGGCGGGCTGCGCTTCTAACAACCGGACAATTGGAAAACGGCCGCCGGCGCGCTAGCGCCGACGGCCGTTGCTTTTTGGGGTCAAGAAGTCAGGCGCCGATCAACACCGGTGTGCCGACCCCGGTCACCGTGAAGAGCTTCGCGGCGAATTTGGCCGGCAGCCGAATGCAGCCGTGGCTCGCGGGATGCCCCGGATTGTGCCCGGCGTGAAGCGCGATTCCGAAGCGGTCGATGCGCTGCATGAAGGGCATCGGCGCATTGTCGTACTTGCGGCTCCGGTGCATCTGCTTCTTCTCGAGCACGTTGAAAATGCCGGTCGGCGTCGGGTTCCTGTTGGTTCCGGTCGAGATCGTCGTCACGGCCACCAACGTCTCGCCCCGATAGAGGAAGGCGAGCTGATCGGAGAGGCTGACCACGACCCGTTCGGCGCCCGCGCTTTTCGGCACGTCGCGCCACAGATAGTTGCCGGGCTTCAGCCGCTTCGGGCCGAATCCCTCGATCATGTCGGCGCGGGCGATCGCCGCGGCGCTCGCCGCGGTCATCTTCGCCTCGTAGGTTTCGATCGCAGCCGCGGCGGGAGTAGAAGGAACTCCGAGGGCGAGCGCACCCGATGCGGCCAGCGCAAACGCTAGCTTCTTCATTTCACAGGCTCTTTTTCCTATTGACTTTTGCTGCATTAATGCACGCGACCCGAGTCGGGTTCCGTGAGTCGCGGTGGTTTCGGAGCCCTCGAGCGTCACCGAGGCCCTTTGTGTCGACCGAATCGGGGACGCTTACACGCGAGCGACTTCGTTCAGTCCGTGCTGACGAAGCTGTCGAGCACCTTCTTCCTTCCCGAGTGCTCGAAGTCGATTTCGAGCTTGTTGCCTTCTTGTCCGACGATGGTGCCGTAGCCGAACTTGCCGTGGAACACGCGCTGGCCGAGGCTCAAATCGTCGCGGCCCTTGTTGCCGAGGCTGACGGCCGACGCTCGGGCTTCGATGATGCGCTCCGGTTGACCACTGAAGTTCCCGCTGGATGCCGCGCGCTGCCAGCCGGGGCCGCGGGTCTGGCTGCGCTGCGGGCGGAGCGCGGCGACATGGGCGAAGGGGTCCGAGCGTTCGCTCCATTGCGCTCGCCAAAGGCTCTCCCCGCCGGTCATCGTCGTCTCTTCCTCGATATGCTCTTTTGGGAGCTCGGCGAGGAAGCGGCTGGGAAGCGAGCTCGTCCACTGGCCGTAGATTCGGCGGTTGGCGGCGTGGAGGATCGTCGCCTGCCGCCGGGCGCGGGTGATCGCGACATAGGCGAGGCGGCGCTCCTCCTCGAGTGAGGCGAGGCCGCCTTCGTCCATCGAGCGCTGCGAGGGGAACACGCCTTCCTCCCAGCCGGGCAGGAACAGGCGGTCGAACTCGAGCCCCTTGGCGGCGTGGATGGTCATGATCGTGACCTTCTCGCCCGCCCGCGCCTCGTCGTTGTCCATCACCAGGCTGACGTGCTCGAGGAACGCCCCGAGGCTTTCATATTCCTCCATCGCGCGCGCGAGCTCGGCGAGATTCTCGAGCCGGCCGGCCGCCTCGGCGGTGCGGTCGGCCTGGAGCATCGCCGTGTAGCCGCTCTCGTCGAGCAGGATCCGGGCGAGCTCGGGGTGGGGCAGCTTGCTCGCCTGGTCGCGCCAGCGGGCGATGTCGGCGACGAAATTGCCGAGCGAGCGGCGCGCCTGCGGGGTCAGCTCGTCGCTGTCGAGCATTTGCGCGGCGGCGAGCAGCAGCGGCTGCCGGCTCGCTCGCGCGAACGCGTGGATTCGGGCGACCGCCTTGTCGCCGAGGCCGCGCTTGGGCTGGTTGACGATGCGCTCGAACGCCAGATCGTCGGCCGGCTGGGCAATCAGCCGCAAGTAGGCGAGCGCGTCACGGATTTCGGCCCGCTCGTAGAAACGGAAGCCGCCGATGATCTGGTAGGGCAGGCCGATGGCGATGAAGCGCTCCTCGAACTCGCGGGTCTGGAACTGGGCGCGGACGAGGATCGCGACGTCGTCGAGCGACCCGCCCCCGCGCTGGTAGCCTTCGATCTCCTCGCCGACCCGGCGCGCTTCCTCGGGCCCGTCCCACACTCCGATCACCTTTACCGGCTCGCCGTCGCCGACATTGGTCCACAGCGTCTTGCCGAGCCGGCCGGCGTTGTGGGCGATCAGTCCGGCCGCGGCCGCGAGGATGTGGCTGGTCGAGCGGTAGTTCTGCTCGAGCCGGATGATCGCCGCGCCGGGGAAATCGCGGTCGAAGCGCAGGATGTTGGCGACCTCGGCGCCGCGCCACGAATAGATCGACTGGTCGTCGTCGCCGACGCAGCACAGGTTGCGGCGCGGGTCGGCGAGCAGCTTCAGCCACTCGTACTGCGCCTGGTTGGTGTCCTGATACTCGTCGACCAGGATGTATTTGAAGCGCTCGCGGTAGGCGGCGAGCACGTCGGCGTGGCGGCGCAGGATCACCAGCATGTGGAGCAGAAGGTCGCCGAAATCGCAGGCATTCAAGGTTTTCAGCCGTTCCTGGTAGGCCGCGTAGAGCTCGGCGCCGCGGCCGTTGGCGAAGATCTCGGACTCGCCGGGCTCGACTTGCGACGATGTCCAGCCGCGGTTCTTCCAGCGGTCGATCAACCCGGCCAGCTGGCGCGCCGGCCAGCGCTTCTCGTCGAGATTGGCCGCCTGGATCAGCTGCTTGAGGACGCGCAGCTGGTCGTCGGTATCGAGGATGGTCAAGTTGGACTTGAGGCCGACCAGCTCGGCGTGGCTGCGCAGCATCCGTGCCGCGACCGAGTGGAAGGTGCCGAGCCACGGCATGCCCTCGATCGCTCCGCCCGAGATCGCCGACACTCGCCCGCGCATTTCGCGCGCGGCCTTGTTGGTGAAGGTGACGGCGAGAATCTGGCTCGGCCAGGCGAGCCGCGTGGCGATGATGTGCGCGAGCCGGGCGGTGAGGGCGGCGGTCTTGCCGGTGCCGGCCCCGGCCAGCACCAGCACCGGGCCTTCAGTGGTCAGGACCGCTTCGCGCTGGGGCGGGTTGAGGCCGGCCAGATAGGGCGGTTCCGGAGCTGCGGCGGGAGATTCAGGCACTTGCGAGGAGGTAGGGGCGAGCGCCGATGGAGGCAATGGCGCCCCCGATTCGCGCAAAAGGGCGTGGGTTCCTGCTGTTGTTCCCGATATCCCCGTTATCCACAGGCTCGAGCCTCGATTATTCGCTTTGCGCGACTCGTGGCGCAGTGCATTGATCATCGCGTGATCGGGACGGCGGTCGCGGTCTCACCGGACGGTCTTCGGGCAAGAAAGTGCGGCAGTGACCTAAGTTCCGATCTCTGCCGGCAGGCAATGGGAAAGGTCTTCGGACCGGACCCGAGGCCAGGCCGGGAAGAGGCGCCGGAAGAGATGATCTTCCTTTTGCGCGACGCGGCTCCAACACTCTTCGGAGTGGGACGAGCAAAGCGGGACGCAGAAGTGATCATCCCAAGAAGGGCCGTGGAACATCGGAGTTGCTTTGCCTTCGGGCAAGGCATGAGCGGACCCAGGCCGAGCTTCCTTCGGGAAGCGAAGTTTGGGAAAGCGAGGCTCTCACGAGCCGCTGCGGTGGGAAGCGACGCCTGAGCTGGTGAGCCAGGATCGAGAGACGGTGAGGCTTCGGCCGATCTGGTTGCGAACACCGGCATATCCGTGCTCGGCGCAGTGGGGGCTGGCAGCAATGCCGGCCCCCATTTCTATGTGCGCAACGCGGCTAACCCACCTCGGGCCGGAACAGCTCGCTTGCGGCCAGCGCCGAAACAGCCCACGATGAGCAAGCTTGTGTGCTTGGCTGGAGAGGCCTGCATTGCTCCCTCTGTTGCTACAAATCGCGGCGAGTTCGGCAGCCGCCGTCACTGACGCTCAAAGCGAGGCTCGGCTTCTCAATCTCGGTGAGCTCATCACTTCGGATGATTACCCGGCCATTGCAATTGACCAGGAGCAGCAGGGTACCGCAACCGTTCGGCTGAGGGTCGACCGCAACGGCTATGTAGAGACATGCAAGGTGGTCGAATCGTCCGGTTCGCGAGCGCTCGATGAACAGACCTGCGCGGTCTACAGGGCGCGCGCTCAGTTTGAACCCGCACGCGACGCTCGGGGGCGGGCGCAAGCATCAAATTACACGCAAAGAGTAACCTGGAGGCTCGAGGGTGATCCGGCGATCCCGATGCCACGTCAACCCTGGATGACCCGCAGCACGCTTGCGGTCACCGCTGAAGGAAGTTTTGTAGATTGCAAGATCGAAGCGACCGGTTTGTCCGGCCCTCCCGACGTCTGCGAAACGCTCATGGCCCTCGGGAAGGGCGACGATAGCGAGCCGACCAAGCGCGAAGCGATCGCGAGCTTCTTGATATCCGATACGTATTTTTACCCCCTTTCGGCAGGCAAAGCGCCAACCCCGCCCCGACTGAGCGACGCAAATCAAGTGGGGCAGCAAGTCAGTGAAGTCACCATCGATCCGACGGGCCGCGTTAGCGACTGCAAGGGCGTTCGATACTCCGGCGCTGCCGGTCCCGAACGGGATGCATGCATCATGTTGAGAAGCGTGCGGTTTGCGCCAGCAAGCGGGGGCGCGAGCCTGACCGCCACAATCGTGTTGACAGGCTACGTGCGGACCAACAGCGTCACCTGATCAGGGGACGCCGCTGCCGGAGCCTTTGACGAACTGGAGGGTGATGGGGGCCGTCACGCGGCGAGGCCGCGCTTCCTAGCTTGATACCGCCAGGGCGGCGGTGCGTGCGCTCCGCCGCCCGTTCGCGCCTGAATACAACCGGGGCGGCGGTGCTTGCGCTCCGCCGCGCTTCCACGCCTGACAGACAACCGGGGCGGCGGTGCTTGCGCTCCGCCGCCCCGTGCCCCGCCCCCACGTAGCGGGCGGGGTGGTGCAGGTTTTAGGCTTCGTGCCCGTGCTTGAGGGCGCTGACCTGGTCGTGGCCCTTGCGGACCGACTGATAGGCGTTCTCGACCACCGCCCGGGTCTCGCCCGACAGGGAGCCTTCGCTGAGAGCGGTTTCGAACTTCTCCTTGAGATAGTCCTCGCCGCGCTCGGTCTCGTTGATCACGGCCTTTTCGTCGCGGCCGGTGACCGCCGCCTTGAGGTCGAGCCAGCGCTGATGGGTCTTGCCAAGGACGCTGCCGTCGTCCTCCGGATTGCCGCCGAGCCGGCGAACCTCGGCGCGAAGGTCCTCGACGACCCGCTGGCGCTCCCGCGCATTGTCGCGGAACAGCTGCTGGAGCCTCGAATTGTCGAGATTCGCGGCCGAATCCTCATAGCCGGTGACGCTGTCGATGAGTGTCGCGATCAAGGTGTTGAGGGTCGAGATTTCATCCTGGCGGGTGTTGTCGGTCATGGCAAATCGCTCCTGTTCACGTTGAGGTCGTGCGGTAGCAACGCTCGAGCCGCCGAGCCGATGCCTCAGCCGTCGAAATCGCTCGGTGACGGGCCGCTATTCGCGGTCATTCTGTCGACTTCTTCGAGCCGAAAGAGGGCGACGCCGCACGGGGACGATCCTCAAGAAGCGCGAGGATCCTCAATCCACATCGGATTCTTCCTTGCGGTCCACCTGGTGGCGGTGAGTCCATAGCCGCCAGACGTATCCGGCGGCGAGCACCACCAGCACCGCGTTGGACGCCGGACCGACCATCTGCTCGACCGCGGTGACATCGTTCTGCAGCCTGTAGCCGGCGCCGGCGAGGATCGCCGTCCAGCCCGCGGTGCCGACCAGGGAGGCGATGAAAAAGCTCTTGAAGCGCATCCGCAGCAATCCGGCCGGAACCGAGACCAGCGAGCGGACGGTCGGCAGCAGCCGGCCGAAGAAGACGAAGAAAGTCCCGTGCCTGGCGAACCATCGCTCGGCTCGCTCGACCTCGGGCCAGCTGATCGTCAGCCAGCGTCCGTAATGCATGATCAGCGGCTTGAGGCGATGCACTCCAAGAGCGCGGGCGGCGAGGTACCAGACGGTGTTGCCGAGCATTGCTCCGGCCGTGCCCGACGCGACCACCGGCACGAATCCGAGCTTGCCCTTGGCGGCGGCCATGCCGGCGATCGGCATGATTACCTCGGACGGGATCGGCGGGAAGATCGTCTCGAGGAACATCAGGAAGGCGACACCGAGATAGCCCGATTGCTCGATCAGCCGGATCACCCAGTCGCTCATGGCTCAATCCCGACCGCGTTCGGCCAGACGGCGCTCGACCGCCGCCCAGAACAGCCCGGGCGTATCACTGCCGTTCAGTGCATCGATGGCGACGATTCCGGTGGGCGAGGTGACGTTGATTTCCGTCAGCCATTTCGCGCCGATGACGTCGAGGCCGACGAACAGCAGGCCGCGCTTCCTGGCTTCGGGGCCAATCGCGGCGCAAATTTCCTCTTCGCGTGCCGTAAGCTGCGTCTTCGCCGCCTTGCCGCCGACCGCGAGGTTGGAGCGAATCTCGCCTTCTCCGGGAAGACGGTTGATCGCGCCCGCGACTTGGCCGTCGATCAGGACGATGCGCTTGTCGCCCTCGGCGATCTCCGGGAGAAAAGCCTGCACGACATGCGGTTCGCGATAGGCGCTGTTGAACAGTTCAATGAGGGAGGCGAGGTTCTGCGCCTCGCGGCCGATCCGGAAAATCGACCCACCGGCGAAGCCGTGCAGCGGCTTGACGACGATTTCGCCATGCTCGGCGAGGAATTTCCGGGTCAGTGACAGCGACCGGGTAATCAGGGTCGGCGGCATGAATTGCGCGAAGTCGAGCACCCACAGCTTCTCGGGTGCATTGCGGACGCTGGCCGGATCATTGACCACCAGCGTGTCGCCCTGGATGCGCTCGAGCAAATGGGTCGCCGAGATATAGCCGAGGTCGAAGGGTGGGTCCTGGCGCATCAGAACGACGTCGACGTCCCGGCCGAGATCGACGATTTCCGGCTCGCCAAAGCGGTAATGGCCGCCGGCAACGGGCTGGACCGTCACCGGGCGCGCCGTCGTCCGCAGGCGCCCGTCCGAGTAGCTCAAGCCCTCGGGCGCGTAATGGTAGAGTGCATGCCCGATCTGCTGCGCCTTGAGCATGATCGCGAAGGTCGAATCACCGACGATGTTGATCGCCTCGAGCGGGTCCATCTGAACTGCGACGCGAAGCGACATGGCCGCGCGCCTAGGCGAGCCGCCCGTCTTTGTCACGCCAAGGCTTTGTCACCCTTGCCAGACGTCGGCGAGGTGGCGCGGCCAGCGGCGCGGAACGATGAAGATGGCGTCGATCCGAAGCTCGTCGCCGTCGCGCATGTAGCGCGGGGCGAGCCGCTCCGCGGCGACGACGACCCGGCGCAACCGGTAGGCATCGAGCGAGAATGCCGCCGCGTCCTGGGTCGCTCGCGCCTTGACCTCGACGAACGCCAGGGTGCGGCCGCGCCGGGCGATGATGTCGACCTCGCCGCCGCGCACCCGGGCTCGGCGGGCCATGATCCGCCAGCCGTGCAGCCGGAGCCAGAAGGCAGCGATGGTCTCCGCGCCGCGGCCGCGCCTTTCGGCCGCAAGACGGCTCACCTGGCGGCCAATTGCAGAGCCCGCGCGTAGGCGCGTTTCCGGGGCACCCCGAGCCGCTCGGCAACCTCGGCCGCGGCGCGCGACGGCGACAGCCGGGCGAGCGCCTCGCCGAGCGCCGAATCGAGGTCGGACTGGCTTGCGCCTTCGGCCGCGGCGGGCGGGCCGACGACGATGACGATTTCGCCCCTGGGCGGCGCAGCGGCGTAGCGTTGCGCGAGCTCGGCCAGGGTTCCGGTCACGCATTCCTCGTGCAATTTGCTGATCTCGCGCGCGACCGCGGCCTCGCGAGCGCCGAGCTGGGCAGCCAGTGCCTCCAGGGTGGCGCCGAGGCGAGGCCCGCTCTCATAGATGACCAGCGTCGCCCGGACGCCCGCGACCTCGGCGATGGCGTCGCCGCGTGCCTTGGCCTTCGGCGGCAGGAACCCGAGGAACAGGAAGCGGTCGGTTGGAAGGCCGGCGAGCGTCAGCGCCGCGATCGCCGCGCAGGGACCTGGGACCGTGTGCACTGCATGGCCGGCGGCGCGGGCCGCGCGAACCAGCTTGTAGCCCGGGTCGGAGATCAGCGGCGTCCCGGCATCGCTGATCAGGGCGATCGCCTCGCCGCCGAGCCTGGCGACGATCGCCTCGCGCTCGGCTTCGCTCGTATGGTCTTGATAGACGGCCATCGGAGCCCTAGCGCCGGCGTGCGCGAGCAGCTTCGCGCTGACCCTCTTGTCCTCGGCGAGAATGCGGTCGGCGCGGCGCAATGTCTCGGCGGCGCGCGGCGACAAATCGGCAAGATTGCCGATCGGAGTGGCGACTACATACAGGCCGGGGGGCAGGCGCTCGTCCATAGGTTTTGCGCGAACAATCGCATCATCGTTGCCGGGGCTGCAAGCAAGCCATTGCCTGGCCACTGGAAATTGCTCTTTCCAAACGCTGAAAAAAGGCGCATTCTCTTGGAATTATCGGGTCTTAGGGGTCCCGGCAGATGGTCACAGCGTTCACCGCAATCATCCTCGCCGCGCTCGTCCAGAGCGCCGCCATCAACAGCCAGCGCGACAATTATCTCGGCTGCCTCGACAAGGCCGTTGCAGCCGCGACGGCGCAGAAGACCCCCTCGGCTGCGTTCGAGGCCCATCTTCGGCAGAGCTGTGCGGACGCCGAGGCGAAGTTCGAGGCCGCCCTCATCGCCTTCGACCTCAAGAACAAGGTGCCGCGCAAGCAGGCGCAGGCCGACGCGCAGGTCCAGGTCGACGATTTCATCTCCAACCTGGTCGGCCGCTACCGGGTGGTGACCCCCTCGCAATAGCGCTTCAGGCCAGCGCGACCTCGGCAAGGATCCGGTCGAGCACCAGCCGGCCAGCCGCAGTTGTCGCGATTCGCTCGCCGCTGCGGACAAGATGGCCGCTTCGGATCAGGCGATCCACTGCCCTCCAGTCGACGATCGAGTCGAGACCGAAGCGGTTCGCGATGGCGCCCGCGTCAATGCCTTCGGCCAGCCGCAGCCCCATCACCAAAGCCTCGTCGGCCGCCTCTGTGGAGGTCAGCGGCTCCTCGTCCGCGATTCCATGGCCGTTGCGGGCAATTGCGGAGAGGAAATTCTCGGGCTTGCGGTGGCGCGCCGTGCGCTGGCCCAGCCGGCGGCCGTGCGCGCCGGGGCCGACTCCGGAATAATCGCCGTAGCGCCAGTAAGTGAGGTTGTGGCGGCTTTCCTCGCCCGGCCGCGCGTGGTTGCTGATCTCATAGGCGGGAAGACCGGCTGCCAAGGTGCGCTCGGCGGTCAGCTCGTAGAGTGCAGCCGCACGCTCGCAATCGAGAGCTTCGAGCTGGCCGGCGGCGGCGAGCGCGGCGAAGCGGGTGCCCGGCTCGATGGTCAGCTGGTACAGCGACAGATGGCCGGTGCCGAGCGCCAGCGCCCGGTCGAGCGCCATGCGCCACCAGGTCTCGGTGTCGCCGGGCAGCGCGTAGATCAAATCGACGCTGACGCGCGCGAAGTGCTTGCGGGCGATGTCCAGCGCGTCCAGCCCCTCGTCGGCCGAGTGGGCGCGGCCAAGGAAGGCGAGGCGCTCATCGTCGAAGCTCTGCAGGCCGAGCGACAGGCGGTTGACGCCCGCCACCGCGAGATCCGCGAACCGCGCCGCCTCGACCGAATTGGGGTTGGCCTCGAGCGTGATCTCGAGGTCCTCCGTCGCCGGCCAATGCTCCCGCGCGGCGGTGATCAATGCCGCGACCGTGCTCGGCTCCATCAGCGAGGGCGTGCCGCCGCCGAAGAAGATCGAGGTCAGCCGGCGGCCGGGAAGCTGGCGCGCTTCGTGGGCGAGGTCGGCGAGCAAGGCGTCGTGCCATTGGTCCTGGTCGACGACCGAACGAACGTGGCTGTTGAAGTCGCAATAGGGGCATTTGCTGACGCAGAAAGGCCAGTGGACGTAGAGGGCGAGGGGATCGGGCTCCTCAGCCCGTTCGCCTCGAGCGAAGTCGAGAGGCGTTTCGCACAATCGGTCGGATCCCTCGACTTCGCTCGGGACGAACGCGGTCATTTCCTGAGCGCCGCCACGAATTTCTTGAACGCGCGCGCTCGGTGGCTGATGCGGTGCTTTTGGGCCGGGTCCATCTCGCCGAAGGTCTGCTCATGGCCGGCGGGGACGAACATCGGGTCGTAGCCGAAGCCCTGGTCGCCGCGCGGCGGCCAGACGAGCGCTCCGTCGACCCGGCCCTCGAAGCCTTCGATCTGGCCGTCGTTGGGCCAGGCGAGCGACAAGGCACAGGCGAAATGGGCGTCGCGGCTGGCATCCGGCCCGGCCTCCTCGAGTCTCGTCCAGACGCGTTCCATCGCTCGCATCCAGTCGCGACTGCCAGCCTCGTCCTCGGCCCAGCGCGCCGAGAAGATGCCGGGAAGGCCGTGCAATGCGTCGACAGCGAGGCCGCTGTCGTCGGCGAGCGCCGGAAGCCCGGACAAATCGGCCGCCTCGCGCGCCTTCAGGTCGGCATTGTCGAGGAAGGTGTTGCCGATCTCCTCGGGCTCGGGAAGGCCGAGCTCCTCGGCGCCGACGCAGCCGATGCCGAGCGGTCCGATCAGCTCGGCGATCTCGCGCAGCTTGCCGGGGTTGTGGGTGGCGATGACCAGCCGCTCGCCGATCGGCCTCATCGCGCCGCAGCCTTCAATTGCGCCTCGAAAATCTCCGTGCAGCCGATGCGGGCGAGACGCAGCAGCCGGAGCAGGCCTTCCTCGTCGTAGCATTCGCCCTCGGCGGTGACTTGGGCTTCGACGATCGAGCCGTCGGCGGTCAGCACGAAATTGCCGTCGCAGCCGGCGCCGCTGTCCTCGATGTAGTCGAGGTCGAGCACCGCGGTGCCATTGTGGATTCCGCAGCTGACCGCCGCGACCTGGGTCCGGATCGGGTCGGCGGCGATGCTTTTGGCGGCGAGCAGCTTGTCGACGGCAATGCGCAGCGCGACCCAGGCGCCCGAGATGGCCGCGGTGCGAGTGCCGCCATCGGCCTGGATGACATCGCAATCGACGATCACCTGGCGCTCGCCGAGCTTGGGGAGGTCGACCACGGCGCGCAGGCTTCGGCCGATCAGCCGCTGGATCTCCTGGGTCCGGCCCGACTGCTTGCCCTTGGCCGCCTCGCGGTTGCCGCGAGTGTGGGTGGCGCGCGGAAGCATTCCATATTCGGCCGTGACCCAACCCTGGCCCTTGCCGCGCAGGAACGGCGGCACCTTCTCCTCGACCGAAGCGGTGACCAGCACGCGCGTCTCGCCGAAGCTCACCAGGCACGAGCCTTCGGCGTGGCGCGTGAAGCCGGGCTCGAAGGCAAGCTCGCGCATCTGGTCGGGGGCGCGTCCGCTGGGGCGCATTCAGGACTCCTTGAACTCGGGTTGAGCGGCGCTCACTAGACCGGGCGGCGGGGCAATCCTAGATGCGGCTGGCAATGACCCAGCCCATCACCGAGCTCAGCGACCGAATGCGCTCGATCTTCGGCCTGGTGGTCGAGGCTTATCTCGAGCGCGGCCAGCCGGTTGGCTCGAAAGCGCTGGCCGGGAGCGTCAGCCTGTCGCCGGCCTCGATCCGTGGCGTGATGCAGGAGCTCGAGGAGCGCGGGTTGCTGACCCACCCGCACACGTCGGCGGGGCGGATCCCGACCGAAACCGGGCTGAGGCTGTTCGTCGACGGGATCATGCAGGCGTCACTCCCCGACGAGCGCGAGCGGGCGGCGATCGAGGCGCAGATCGCGCGCGACCAGCCGATCGAGCAGGCGCTTGCGGCCGCGTCGGCGGCGCTGTCCGGCCTGTCGTCCTGCGCCGGCGTGGTGATGGCTCCCAAGCAGGAGCTGCACCTGAAGCAATTGAGCTTCGTCGCCTTGTCGCCCGGGCGCGCTCTGGCGGTGCTGGTCGGCGCCGACGGAAGCGTCGAGAACCGCATCGTCACGCTCGATGCCGCGACCGACCCGGCGGCGCTCAACGAGGTCGCCAATTTCGTCAATGCCCGGCTGTCGGGCATGACTCTCGCCGAGGCGGAGGCGCGGCTGCGGGCCGAGATCGGCCAGCGCAAGGAAGCGCTCGACCGCGCCGCTGCCGAACTGATCGCCTCGGGGCTCGCGGCGTGGAGCGAGGACCATGCGCGGCGCCCGGTGCTGATCGTCCGCGGCCAGGCGAACTTGATCGACGAGCGCGCCGGCGAGGACCTGGAACGGGTGCGGCGGCTGCTCGACGAGCTCGAGGACCGCCAGGAAATCGCCCGTTTGCTCGAAGGCGCGCGCGACGCGCCCGGCTGCCGGATCTTCATCGGATCGGAGAACAGGATGTTCGCTCTGTCGGGCTCGTCGGTGATCGCCGCGCCCTATCGCGGGAGCCAGGGACAGGTGGTGGGAGTTGTCGGAGTGATCGGGCCGACCCGGTTGAACTATGCGCGGGTGGTCCCCATGGTGGATTTCACGGCCAAGGCGCTGACGAGATTGATGGCATGACGGATGGTATGACGAACGAGGATAAGCTGCAGGATTCCGAGCAGGCCGAGCGCGAGAAGGTGGCGGCCGAAGCCGAGGAAATCCGCAAGGAAACCGCCGAAGCGGCCCCCGAGCTTGCCGAGCACGACCGGATTGCGGAGCTCGAAAAGGCGCTCGAGGACGCGACCAGCAAGGCGCTCTATGCGGCCGCCGAGACGCAGAACGTGCGCCGCCGGCTCGAGGCCGAGAAGGTGCAGGCCGCGGCCTATGCGTCGAGCGCGTTCGCGCGCGACATGCTGGCGATCAAGGACCATCTCGACCGGGCGCTGGCCGCGGTTTCGGACGAGCTTCGCGACGACAATGTGGCGAGCAACTTCCTCGCGGGAATCGAGGCGACCGCGCGCGAGCTCGAAGCCGCGTTCGCCCGGCAGGGCATCGTCCGGATCCAGTCGATCGGCGAGAAGCTCGACCCGCACCGCCACCAGGCGATGATCGAGGTCGCCAGCGACAGCGCCGAGCCGGGGACCATCGTCGACGAGATGCAGGCCGGCTACATGCTCAAGGATCGGCTGCTTCGGCCGGCGCTGGTCGGAGTGGCGAAAGCACCCGAGTGATGCGCGGCGCCGCGGCGCTCGCCTGCCTGCTGGCGGCCGGAGCGTGCACCCAGGGCCAGGATCAGCGGCGCGAGCAGCGTCAGTCGGCGTCGGCCAAGGCTGCCAGCGCCGAGCAGCCGACATTGCCGGTCCTGCTGCGCTACCTGCCGCCGGAGCGGGGCGGGCCCGAGGCTTACCCGGAAGCGATTGTCAGCGGCGTCCTCGATCTTTCCGGACCGTGCGTGCGGCTCCAGGACGGGCACGGCCGAGTGACGACCGTGGTCAGCGCCCCCGGCGCGTATCTGCGGCAGGACGCCGCCGGGCTCTACATCCAGTCGGGCAGGGAACGCCTGCGGCACGGCTCGTCGGTCACCGGCGGCGGCGGCTGGTTCGACAATCTGCCGGCCGGTCCGGGGACGCTCGATCGGCCGATCCCCGCCCAATGCCGTTCGGGACCCTATGTGGTGGTCACCGACATCCAGCGCTACGACCCGTCCGACGATCCGCCGCCGCGCTCACCGCCACCGCCCGGGCCCTAAGCGCGAGCCGACCAGCGGTCAGAACGGGAAATACATCTGGATGGCGATGACTCCGACCACCCAGGTGATGAGGTTGAGCGGGATCCCGACCTTGACGAAGTCGAGGTAGTTGTAGCCGCCCATCTGGTAGACGATGACGTTGGTCTGGTAGCCGAAGGGAGTCGCGAAGGCCGCGCTGCCCGCCAGCATGATCGCGACGAGGAACGGGCGCGGACTGACGGCGAACGCTTCGGCCATCGACACGGCGATCGGAGTGAAGAGCACCGCCACGGTCGCGTTCGACAGGATTTCCGTGGCGAACAAGGTCGTTCCGTAGAGGATGACCAGCGCGAGCAGCGGGCTCATCCCGTCCATCGAGCCAAGCAGCAGGGCGGTCGCGGAACCAGCCAGGCCGGTTTCATCCAGAGCGATTCCGAGCACCACCATTCCGGCGATCAGCATCAGCACTTCGGGCCGAAGGCCGCTGTAGGCTTCGGTGGCGGTGATCACCCTGAGCAGGATCAGCAGCACCGCTCCGGCAAAGGCGCAAGCGGCGATCGGCGCGACGTTCAAGGCCGCCAGCGTGACCACCCCGACGAACACCAGCGAGGACGTCAGCGCCGCCCATGGCCGCAGCTCGACCTGCTTGGCGAACGGCTCCGCAGAACCGATCAGTCCACCGGCAAGCCCCGGCTCGCGGAAATTCTCGGCGGCGTGAGCGGCTTCGCTTGCGCTGGCTTTCGGCTCGCCATTGCCGGCCTTGACCAGCCGGGTGCTGAACAGCAGCAGGTAGAGACCGCCGGCGGCGGCGACCATCAGCCCGGCGGGCGTGATCTCGAAGATTCCGAACCGCGGCTGGCCGGCCACCATCGCCATGTCGTTGACCAGCAGGTTGGTGGATGTTCCGATGAGCGTGCAGCAGCCGCCCAGAACCGCCGCGTAGGATAGCGGGATCAGATAGCATTTTGGCGAGCGCCCAAGCGAATTGGCGACATCCCGAACGACGGGTGCGCTGAGCACGACGATCGGCGTGTTGTTGAGGAACGCCGAGGCGCCGCCGGCGAGGCCGATCAGGATCCACAGTCCCGCCGTACCGATCCGCTTGCACAAGGCGACCACCTTGCGAATGGCGGTATCGAGAAGCCCGGAAAGCTCCATCGCGTAGGCAATGACGAACAGCGAGGCGAGCGCGATGATGGCTGGGCTGGCGAACGCCGACTGCACTTCGACCGGACGGACGACGCCGGTCATGAGCAGGAACGCCGCGCCGGCCAGCGCAACGACGTCGGACCTCACCTTGTCCCAGATCAGCGCAGTGACGACGGCGGCGAGGACCAGCAGGGTGAGCGCCTGTTCGAAGGTCATCGGCTCAATTTCCGCTCCTGCGTCGCCTTCGCTTCCTATGGGCACTTTTGCAGTAGGGGCCAAGCGCCATGAGGCTCGCGCAACAGCGGAGCTGTGCTATGCGTGCTGCCAATGGAAAATCTGCGGACCCATCCGCTGCGGTTTGCGAGGTTGCACCTCGTGGCGGCGCTGACAATGCTTTGCGCTTGCCAGCCCGAGGCGCAGGACCCCGGCAATTTGCACAATGCCGAGGAGCCGACGCTCAACGCTTCCGTGGTGCCTCGGCCACAACCCGCACTGGATCGCGCCGCGATCTTTGCGGCGGTCGCGCGGGCGGCCAGCGCGGAAGCCGCCGGCACCGATCACTCCGAAGCTCAGCGGGAGCTCGACGGCCGGCAGTTCGAGATCCGGATCCGGTTCGGCTGCAAAGGCCCGTCGACCGAGCTCCGCGAGGAGTGGCTGGGCTGGTCCTTCGACCGCGAGAAAGGCACCTTGAGAGTGCGGGCGATGCCCACCCTTTCGGCGGAGGAGCAACTGGTCAAGGCGCTCGGCGGCGACCAGTTCGAGGCGGTCGAAGGCTTCTGGATCCCGCGACCGTGGCTGCTCGAGGCCGCGTGCCCCGCCACGGCCGCGGTCAGTTCCGCGCCCGCCGAGCCGGCCGCGGACGCCGCCTCCAAGGAAACAGGCGCGCAGCCGGCGACGACGCCCGCCGCCGCGGCCGAAAGCCAGCAGATCACCGAACCGGTGCCCAAATGGCCACGGATCGGAATCGCGCAATTCTTTACCGAAACCGATCCCCGAACGGGGCGGCGCTCGATGCGCCCGTACGAGGCGGTCAAGACGCTCGGCCCCGAGCAGCCGATCGGCTCCCAGGGCTTCAACCTCGTGCTGTCGGGCCGCTTGAAAGCGCTTCCGGACAAGCGAGTCATCGCCTGCGTCGCCAAGGGAGCGGACAGCCCGCCGGAATGCATCGTTTCGGTCGATTTCGATCGAGTGTGGATCGAGAAACCGGCCGATCGGGAGATTCTCGCCGAATGGGGCGGCGGGTGACACGCTCAAGCTAGGCGAGCGGCTCAGTCGCCAATGAGATTGACCTCCGGCTCGATCGTCTCGCCGCCCACTTCGAACTCTAGGAGCCAAATCGCTGCGATCAGAGCCACGGTCGCCAAGGTACTGGCAATCGACACCGTTCGGACACTCGTGACTTTGACCGATTTTACTTTGTGCGTGTGGAGCGTCGAGAACACCGCGCAGGCGCGCCGCTCGGCCGCGACGAAGATCATGATGGCGATGAGCAGGAAACCGCTTGCAATGAGTTTCGCGACCCATGCGGGCTCGAGACGGGCGAACAAGGCGTTGAACGCGAGACCGATGCCGATCCCCGCGTAACCGGTCCGCAGCCAGCCGGCGAAGGTCCGCTCGTTGGCGAGCACCGTTCGGTCTTCGGCGAAATCCGTCCGGGTCCGCGCGAGCTCGGTCTTGTCTCCGTCCGCCATTCACCAAGAACGCGGCGGCGGCGGAACCGTTCAGCGAGGCAAACGCGTGCCCGCTCAGTGAACCTCGCGCTTGTGGGTCTCGGCCTTGGTGGCGAGGCTGAAGCGCGGCTCGGCGGGCACCCGATCGAACAGCCTCGCGGCGGCGTAGCGGCCGACCTCGGGCCCGTGCTTGAAGCCGTGACCCGAGCCGCCGCCGACCAGCAGCACGTTCGAAAGCCGCGGGTGTAAATCGATCAGGAAGTCACCGTTCGAGCTGTTCTCATACTGGCAGACGCGGGCTTCGGTCAGCGGCGCGTTGCGCAGCAGCGGGAAGCGGCGGTCGCGGAAGGCGACGACGTCCGCCAGCGCGGCTTCCGAATGACGCCGGTCCTGCGCGTCGGGATCGACCGCTGCCCCATGCGCATCATGGGCGAACTTGACCCCGCGGCTCTCGAGGTCCGGGAAGCCGTAGTAGATGTCGCCGCCGTTGAAGTCCGCCCAGCCCGGCATCGCGCCGGGCAGGAAGCGGCGGTCGCCGGCCGGCGGCGCGAAGAAGAACACTTCCTGCCGAGTCGGCTGGATTCGCCCACCGACGACATCGGGGAAGATTTTCGGCAGCCACGGACCCAGCGCGAAGACGAACGCATCCGCCTCCAGGCTGCCGCTCGACAAGCGGATCGAGCGCAGCTTGCCGCCCGACTGCCGCGGACCATGCGCGGCCTCGTGGCGGTAGTCGCCGCCCGAGCGAACGAACTGCCGCACCAGGGTCTGCACCGACCGCCGAGCCATCAGCGCTCCGAACCCCGGTTCGAACAGCCCCATTCGAATCCCGGCGAAATCGATCATCGGGAAGCGCCGAGCCATCTCGGCCGGCGTCAGCAGCTGGCTCGGCAGCCCCAGCCGCCGGTGCGCGGCGATGCTGTCGTGGGCGTACGGCTCATCGGTCGGGAAGAAGAACAGCACCCCGTGGGGGACGAAGATCGGCAGGCCCGACGCGCCGCTCAGCGCCTTCCACTGCGGCAGCGAATCCGTCGACATGCGGGTGTAGATGTCGTCCTTGCCGTAGGCCGCGCGGGTCATGCGCGACTCCCCGCCCGACGAGGCGCGACTGTGCGCCGGCCCGTGCGCGTCGAGCAGGGTCACGCGATGGCCCAGCTGCTGGAGATGATGGGCGGTCCACGCGCCGAACACGCCGGCGCCGATCACCGCGATATGGCTTTTGGAGCCGAGCGGCGCGGCCTTGAGGATGGCGGGCGACAAAGCGGCGCCGCCCGCCCCGGAAAGGAGCGAGCGGCGAGTCAGTTTCATCGTCGGCCGGTCAGCCCCGCTGGCCGGAGGCGGGCGGCGGCGGCGGCGGCGGTGGCGGGCACATGTCCGTCGCCAGGATCACCGATCCGTCCGGGCAGGTCTGCGTCGCCGCAGGCGCGGGCGGCAGCGGCGGGGGCGGCGGCGGAGCCATCGCAACGGCGCGGGGCGCGAGGAACGCCTGGCGCAATGTCAGGCCGATCGTGCGCGGAGTGCCGACGTTGTAGCCGAGCCGAGCTCGTCCGCCGCGCTCGCGGTCGAGCGACAGCTTCGGGTTCTTGTCGAACAGATTGTTGACGTAGCCAACGATCTCGAGCCCGCTGTCCCACTTCACTCCGCCCGACAGATTGAACAAATTGAAGGAGGGCAGCTTGAGAGAGCCGAAGTCCCGCGTGGCGTTCCCAAAGGCACCGGTGTTGGGGTCGTAGAAGAGGAAGTTGAAGACGCTGGCACCCGGCTCCTGATCGGCAGGCTGGGTGTAGCGGCTACCGACGTGCTGGAAGCTGCTCGAGACATACCACTCGCTGCTGTGGCTGAGCCGCTGTCCATAGGTCGCGGTGGCAGCCATCTGGAACTTGGGCACGGTGGGCAGCCGATTACCGTTACGGATGCCGGTCGTGCTCGCCAGCGGTTCGGGAAGCGTGGTATCGAATTCGGCTTCGATCAGGCTGCCCGCCACCGACAGATCGAGACCCGGGATGGGGCTCGCGGCGAACTCGGCTTCGATGCCCTTGGTGTGCGCCTTGTCGACGTTGAAGACGATGCGCGACGAGCAGCTTCCCGCGTCGAGCGTCACCTGGAGGTCCTTGATCCGGGTGTAGAAGGCGGCGGCGTTAAACGTCATTCCCGCGAACTGGTGTTTCACTCCGGCTTCGTAGTTCCACAAGGTTTCATCGTCATAGCTTTGGAAACCGCCGAACAATGCCTCGTCCTCGTCGGTGCACAGCGGCAGGTTGAGCGGATCGTTGACGCCGCCGAGGCGGAAGCCCTTGGCCGCCTGGAGGTTGACGCTGAGGTTTCGGTTCGGCTCGTAAGTGGCAATGACTCGAGGCGAGAAGCCGTTGGACTTGGTCTTGTCGCCGATGCGGGTGTCCACGTTCGAGAAGACGCCGCCGGAGATGAAGTCGCGTTTCTCCTTGAAGTCGTAATAACGCCCGCCAGCGGTCAGCTTGAACTGGCCAAAGTCGTAGCTGGCTTCGCCGAACGCCGCCTTCTGGTTGATGTCGTATGGAAGATCGGCGTTGTAAGGCGAGTTCAGCGGGAATCCGTTCGAAACCGCGGCTGAAACGCCCGCTCCGAGCGCGGCGTCGATGAACGCATCGTAACCCGGAGTCGGCAAACGCTGGGCATATTTGCGCTTGATGTCGGTGTAGAAGGCTCCGAGGACCCACTGAAGCGGTCCCGCTCCGGTCGATCCCAGCCGAAGCTCCTGAGTCCACTGCTTGAGTGTGGTCGTGTCGCGCAGGTTCGACGGCAGGTTCGCGATATCGGGATCGACGCCGCAACATCCGACCAGCGGAGAGATGCCGACCGAGCCGGTCAGGGCCGAGGCATCGCGGCTGACGAGGATATCCCGGTCGATGTAGCTGGTGATCGAGGTTAGCTCGACTGCGCCAAAGCCAATGCTGCCGGTCAGGTCGGCGAGCAGCGTGTCGTCCTTGAACTTCTCGCGCAGCTTCAAATACTGCTTGCGCTTGCCGACTTCGGGCTCGCTGGTGAACGAGGTGTAGAAGTTATAATGCTCCTCGCGGTTGAAGCCGTCGGCGCGGATCTGCTGGTAGACCACCCGCGGGGTGATCTTGACGTCGGGCGCCGGCTCGAACAGCAATGCGACGCGGCCGCCGATACGGCTGCCGTCGTTGATGTTCTTGCCGCTGGCCGGGCCGATCGCGTCGATGAACCCCCCGTAACGTTGCCCATAGCCGACCAGCCGGGTCGCGGCGCTTGATCCAAGCGGTACGTTGATAGCGCCCTTCAGGTGGTAGCCGATATCGCCCTCGTCGACGGTGTTGATATTGGCTTCGACGAGGCCTTCGGTGCCCTCGAGATTCGGCTGGTTGGTGATGTAGCGGAGCGTTCCGCCGACCGAACCGGAGCCGAACAGCGTCCCTTGCGGGCCGCGCAGTGTCTCCACCCGGTTCAGATCGAACAGGTCGAAATCGGGCGTGAACAGCGACAGCGAAACCACGCTCTCGTCGAGGTAGATGCCGACCTGCTCCTTGACGCCGGGCTGGTCGCGGACGATCTGACCGGCCGAGACGCCGCGGACCGAAACCTGGCTCTGGCCGGGGCCGAGATTCTGGACGGTGAGGCCGGCGACGTTGCGGCTGATTTCCTCGATCGTCGAGGCATTCGAGCGCTGGATGTCCTCCTGGGTCTGGGCGTTGATCGAGAAGGGGACGTCCTGGACCCGCGACGCGCGCTTGGTGGCGGTGACGATGATCTCGTCGCCGGCGGTCTGCGCATCTTGAGGGGCGTTCGCCGCCTGGGCCTCGTCTTCCTCGGTGGTCTGGGCAAAGCTCGGCGAGGCGATGGCGATCGCCGCGGTGCCGATCAGTAGAAGGGCGGAAGCGCGCATGGTGAATTCCCCTGTTGAGGCCGCGTAACAAGCTGTGTCTGACTCATTCGCGGAATCGACGGAAGGGGCAGTGCGCGCGCTCCGCACTTTCGAGCTGCCCCTGTGGCAGTTCGGTGACAGCGTTGCGCGGGGTTCAGGCGAACGGCAGGAGCGTTCGTGGCGGCACCGAAGCAAGCCGGAATCCGCGCTCGGCGAGAAACGCGTGGCGGACGATTTCCGCTTGCTGCTCGAGGCCGTAGCGGTCGAACGAACGACCGTCCTCGATCATGTAGGAATAACGGCAAAACGGATGGCGCATCAGCGGCAGATAGAAGCGGCCGCGGGTCTGCGACTGCCAGACGTGGGTCATCTCGTGGATGAACAGGCCCTGGCGGTGGAGCGGCTCGGCGGAGAAATCCTCCGACCACAGGTTGCCGTGGGGATGGAAGTGGATGTTGCCGGTCGGCGCCATCGCCGTGCTCCGCGGCTGGAACGGCCACCACTTGCGCCTGACCATCCGGACCTTCGAATAGTTGATCGCATCGCCGAACATCGATCGGGCGAGGGCGATTTCGCCGGCTGTCAGGGGACGGGCGCCGCGCATGGCCGGTGACACTTAGGACGGTCTCGCCAGTCGGCAAGTCTGGCGCACTTTCGGCCACTTGCCCGGCGCGGGCGGCATCGCTAGGGCAGCGTCAAAGCAAATGGAGGAATGCAAGCATGAGCGAGACTCCCGAGCGGGTGAAGAAGATCGTCGTTGAACATCTCGGTGTCGACGCGGAGAAGGTCACCGAGGAAGCCAGCTTCATCGACGACCTGGGCGCCGACAGCCTCGACATCGTCGAGCTGGTGATGGCGTTCGAGGAAGAGTTCGGGGTCGAGATCCCGGACGACGCCGCCGAGAAGATCACGACCGTCAAGGACGCGATCGATTATATCGACCAGAACAAGAGCTGATCGGGGCCGCTGCCGCCGGCAGATAACGCCTGAGATGCGGCGCGACGGCTTCCCGAACCAATCGGGAGGCCGTTTGTTTTTGGCAACAACATGGAGTGTTCAATGCGCCGTGTCGTGGTGACTGGTCTGGGCCTGGTGACGCCGCTCGGTGGCGACGTCGAGACCAGCTGGAAGAACATCCTGGCGGGCAAGAGCGGCGCCGGGCCGATCACCCGGTTCGACGCCAGCGACCAGAAGTGCCGGATCGCCTGCGAGGTCAAGCCGGCCGACCATGAATATGGCTTCGACCCGAACATTCGCGTGGACCACAAGGTCCAGCGCCAGGTCGACCCGTTCATCGTCTACGGAATTGATGCCGCCGCGCAGGCGCTCGAGGACGCCGGCCTCACCGATATGACCGAGGAGGAGCGCTTCCGCACCGGCGTGTCGATCGGCTCGGGGATCGGCGGCCTGCCCGGCATCGAAAAGGAATCGGTCGTCCTGCATGAAAAAGGGCCCGGCCGGGTCAGCCCGCATTTCGTCCACGGACGACTGATCAACCTCATCTCCGGGCAGGTTTCGATCAAGTTCGGGCTGATGGGCCCGAACCATGCGGTGGTGACCGCCTGCTCGACCGGCGCGCACTCCATCGGCGACGCCGGGCGAATGATTGCGCTCGGCGATGCCGAGGTGATGGTCGCGGGCGGCGCCGAGAGCGCGCTCTGCCCGCTCGGCATTGCCGGCTTCGCGCAGGCTCGGGCGCTGTCGACGCAGTTCAACGATCAGCCGGAGAAGGCCAGTCGCCCGTACGACAAGGACCGCGACGGCTTCGTCATGGGCGAGGGCGCCGGTGTCGTCATCCTCGAGGAATACGAGCACGCGAAGGCGCGCGGCGCGAACATTTACGCCGAGCTGGTCGGCTATGGAATGTCCGGCGACGCCTATCACGTGACGGCCCCGCACCCGGAAGGCGCCGGCGGCTACCGGGCGATGGAAGCGGCGATGCAACGCTCGGGGCTCGATCTCGAGGACATCGACTATATCAATGCCCACGGCACCTCGACCCCGCTTGGCGACGAGCTGGAGCTCGGGGCGGTGCGCAAGCTGTTCGGCAACCATGTCGGCGGGCTGTCGATGAGCTCGACCAAGTCCGCGATCGGTCATTTGCTCGGCGGCGCCGGAGCGGTCGAGAGCATCTTCTGCATCCTCGCGATGCGCGACCAGATCGTCCCGCCGACCCTCAATCTCGACAATCCAAGCGATGGCTGCGCCGGGGTCGACCTGGTGCCGCACAAGGCCAAGGAACGGTCGGTCAAGGCGGTGCTCAACAACAGCTTCGGTTTTGGCGGCACCAACGCCAGCCTGGTCATGAAGGCGGTGTGAAGAAGCTTTCGGCACTGGCCGTCCTGGCTCTTTTCGCCGCGCTGATCGCCATCTGGTTCCTGTGGTGGAGTCCCGGCCCCAAGCCGGGGCCGCACACCGTCATCGTCGAGGAGGGATCGAGCGTCGCCTCGGTCGCCCGCCAGCTCGAGACGCAGGGCGCGATCCCGGGCAGCGCGACCATCTATCGGATGATGGCGCGGCTATTCGGCTCGGGCGATCCGATCCAGGCCGGGGAGTTCGAGATCCCCAAGGGGACCAGCGGCGCGGCGGTGCTCGACCAGCTCCAGCACGGCCGCCCGGTGCAGCGGCTGATCACCGTCACGGAAGGGATGCCGTCGATCATTGTCCAGGAAAGGCTGGCTGCGAACCCCTTTCTCACCGGCCCGGCGCCACTGCCGCCCGAAGGCTCCGTTCTGCCCGACAGCTACGGCTACAAGCGCGGCGAGACCCGCGCCGCGGTCGTTCAGCGGATGCAGGCGGCGATGACCCGGACGCTCGATGCGCTGTGGGCAAAGCGCAAGCCGGCCTGCCCGGTGAGCACCAAGGAGGAAACGGTGATCCTCGCCTCGATCGTCGAGAAGGAAACCGGCAAGCCGTCGGAGCGGCGGATGGTCGCCGGGGTCTATTGCAATCGGTTGAGGATCGGCATGAAGCTCGATGCCGATCCGACGGTCATCTACCCGATCACCAAGGGCAAGCCGCTCGGCCGGCGCATCCTGCGCTCCGAGCTCAACGCCGACACCGGCTACAACACCTACAGGAAGCCGGGCCTGCCCGCCGGGCCGATCGCCAACCCGGGCCGCGAAAGCATCGCCGCGGTGCTCGATCCGGCGCCGACCAAGGCGATCTATTTCGTCGCCGACGGGACGGGCGGCCATGTGTTCGCCGAGACCTTCGCCGAGCATCGCGCGAACGTCGAGAAATGGTTCGCGATCCGCCGCGCCCGCGGCGAGATGTAGCCGGGGATCAAGCGGGAACCGCGCCGCTCGGCGATGCCGCCGCTTGTCCGCCAGACTGCTAGTGGTCGAGACTTTCCGCCCGCACGTAGCCGACGCGGCGCTGCTTGCCGCCGTAGCCCCAGGCCCAGCCGAGGCTGTTGTCGAGCATCGCGAATGAGTCGCCGGCCTCGAGCTCGATCAGCGCCTCGGCCTCGTCGCCGGGCCCCGCTCGAAGCGTCGCCGCGCTGGTCACGATCCGGTCGAGCGGTTCGGCATAATGGGAGGCAATGACCTCATGGGCGAGCGCGACGTCGGCCAGGTCGCGCCGGTAGGCGTTGTGAGCAGGGTCGGGCGGGTTCGACGGTCCGGTGAGCGCGAAGCCCTCAGCGCTGGTGGGCGAAGGCCGCGGTCCCGATGATCGGCCGGTGGGCCGCCGCGGCCCCGTCGCCGCCCTCGCGGAGGTTGCGCTTGAAGCCTTCAAGGAAATCTGCCCCGTTGCTGGTCCGGACGACGAACACGTTGCGGCGATCGTCTTGGTCGCGTTCGCGCCGCAGATAGCCGAGTGCGCCGAGCGTGTTCAAGGCGCGAGTGACGACGGGTTTGGACACTCCGAGGATCTTGGCGAGGCCGCGGACGGTGTGCGGGCCAGGGGTCAAATAAACGAGCATCAACAGGGCCATCTGGCGATTGGTGAGATCCGGCTCGCCGGATCGGACATAGGCGATCAGCGCCTTCATCCAGCCGGTTAGCGAAACCTCGCTCATTGTCGATTGTCTCCGTGGCGTCGCGTGCTTGCCGATTAAACCGGTAAGGGGGCGAAATGTTGCAGCCAAGCGACCGGAAAATCGGGAAAAATACGCGGATCGTCAGAAAGCCGCGACCGGATCAGCGGTTGGGGTAGCGCCGGGACAGCAGCTCAAACGCGGCCCGCAGGCCGAGCGCATCGCCGCCTTTGGGGCGGCCGGGCTTGGCCTTCGGCCGCCAGGCGAAGGTGTCGAGATGCGCCCAGGCCGTCTCCTTGGGGACGAAACGCCGAAGGAACAGCGCCGCGGTGACGCAGCCGGCCAATTGCGAGCCGGTCGCATTGGCGATGTCGGCGATGTCGCTCTTGAGCATGTCCTCGTAGCCATCCCACAGCGGCATCCGCCACAGCGGGTCCTCGACCTCCTTGCCGGCGGCCTCGAGGCCCTCGAGCAGATCGTCGCGATTGGCGAACAGGGCCGGCAAGTCGGGGCCCAGCGCGACCCGCGCGGCTCCGGTCAGGGTCGCGAAGTCGATGATCAGCTCGGGCCGGTCCTCGGCCGCCCGGGCGAGTGCGTCGGCGAGGATCAGGCGCCCTTCGGCATCGGTATTGTCGATCTCGACATGAAGGCCCTGCCGCGACTTGACGATGTCGCCGGGGCGAAGCGCGGCGGCTGAAACCGCATTCTCGACCGCCGGAATGAGCAAATGGAGCCGCACCGGCAGCCGCTCGGCGGCGGCGAGGTTGAACAGGGCCAGCGCGTGGGCGGCTCCGCCCATGTCCTTCTTCATCAGCCGCATTCCGCTGGCGTTCTTGAGGTCGAGGCCGCCGCTGTCGAAGCAAACGCCCTTGCCGACGATCGCCACGCGCGGATGGCCGGGGTCGCCCCATTCGGCTTCGATCAGCCGCGGCGCCCGCTCGCGGGAGGCGGCCGCTCCGACGGCCAGGACCAGCGGATAGCCCTGCTCCAGCGCGTCGCCCGACGTGACCCGCACCTCGGCGTCCACGGCAGAAACCTGGTCGCGGACCGACTGCTCGAGCTCGGCCGGGCCGAGGTCGCCGGCCGGAATGTTGACGAGGTCGCGGACCAGCGCCGTCGCCTCTGCAAGGCGAACGATCGGGTCGATCCGCGCCGCCTCGCCGGTGACGAGGACCCGCGGGCCCGGGTCGGGAGCCTTCTTGTTGCGATAGGCGTCGAGGCGGTGCTGGGCGAGCAGCCAGCCGAGCGCCGCCTTGCCGGGCTCGCCCTGCGCCAGGCGATATTCCCCTGCCGGAAGCGTCTCCGGCAGCTTGGCCAGGCACCAGGGCGACAGCGACGCGACATTGGCGACCGCGGTCACGACCTCGAACTCGCCGTCGCGCGGCAGGATCACGCTCGCATAGCCGGTCTTGCCGTCGAAGCGGTGCGCTTCGAGCAGCGCCCGGTCGGCGGCGCTGCGGCCCTTCGCCCAGTCGGCGAAGCTTGTCTTGTCGACGAGGTGGACGGCGCGGGCCTTCTGGCCGCGCTCGGCGACGAGCAGCGATGCGAATTGCGTCATGCCCGCCCCTTAGCGGACGACAGAGGCCAGGCAACACCGGGCATTTTCCGCAGAACCGCAATGTCGAGCCCGGCAAGTGCGTTCAGATATTCCTCAAGGTCGATGAGGTCGAGGCAAGCGCGCGCGCCGCGCTCGGTGAGTTGGTTTCGAGCAAAGCGCCGTGCCAGCAATATCGCTGGCATGCACGGGATGAGTGGCCCGTGTCCGGAGCGAGCGATCATATAGAACCGTTCCCGCCGGCTTTTCCCATCGTGTCCGAGCCCGCAAAACTCCGCGTGGAAGCCGCTAGTGCTTGTGCCCAGCGCATCGAACAAGAAAGACCAGCGCAGAAGGGTCTCGGCATGAGGTGCGAGCGAGTGGATGACTCCAATACGCACCAGCCAGCTGAGCAGCCAGGTTGAGAGATGAAGCAGCTTGATCTCGTGGCCGGCGCCGAAGCGCATGGTCCGGAGCGTTGGGTAGCGCCGCGGAAAGATGTCAAGATCGGGAATGTCGCAGTATCCAAAGAGGCGCAATCCTAATTGCGGATATTGTTTCGCATGGAGGCCTTGCCACCCGTAAACCCGCGTCCAGCGGCCGTCGCGAAGCGTCGTGAATTGCTTGCCGACATAACTCAGAACGGCCGATGCCGTTGCTAGTCCGCGGTTAGTCTGCTGAGCAGCGGTGATGCCGTAATCCATCCTCTCGAGCAGTTGGAATCTCGGCAAGGCGTCGTCGACAACTGCCGCGGTCAGGCAGGGCACCGAACTTGCGCCGCTCACGACCAGCACGTCGGCGCCGCGGGCCGGGGTGTCGAGCGCACCGATTCCGCAAACGAACGCGCGGGCGTCGGCAAGATCGGCATAGTGGCAACGCCGCGCGATGGCCGCTTCCGCCACTCGGTAATTCTGTGATTGGAACGGGCCGGTGGTGTGAATCACCATGTCGGGCTGGATGCGGGCAAAAAAAACGCGTCGTCGAGGTCTGCGTCGATGTCGATCTGAACGCCTTGCGCTGCATTTGTGGACGGGAGGTTCGCGGCAAAGGCGTCCGCTTTCGCCTTCGAGCGCCCGCCGATCAGTAGAATGATGTCGGGATCGTCGGCGAGCGCTCGGGCAATCGTTCCCCCGAAGTTACCGTAGCCTCCGATGATCAGGACACGTTTCACCCTGCCGGCTTCAGCACCATCAGGAAGAAGATGATGACCAATGCAGTGAAGGCGGGCCACCCGAGGAGAAACCAGGCGCGGTACAGGCGTCGATAGCGACGCTCGTCAAGCGGCTCGCCGATCCCTTGGAGTTCCAACAAATGCTTCATCCGCATCTGGATGGCGACGACTGGAATCCAGCAGAGCCCGGCCAGCAAATAAAGGCCGTAGGACGCCACAAGCCACGGCAAATTCCAAGGAATGCCGGAACGCCAAATGAGCCACGCGCCGGTCACCGGCTGGATAATTACGGCTGGGGTGGTGAACAACCAATCGGCCATGACCGTGGTACGCGCGGCGGCGAGCCGGCCTTGCTCGTTGCCTGGCACATGAGCTCTAAAAAAGAAAAACGCCGTGCCCAGCCCGGTTCCGAACAGAATGGCCGAGCTCAGGATGTGGATCGTCTTGACGACCGCGTAGCCGTCCATCCTAGGTGACCGGCACCCCGTAGAGGTCGTGCTCGTCGCTGTCCTCGATGCGCACGGGGACGATGTCGCCGGGGTTCAGCCCTGCCGAGTCGCGAAGATGGACTTCGCCGTCGATCTCGGGCGCGTCGGCCTTCGAGCGGCCGGACGCTCCGCCGGTTTCCTTGTCGACCGAATCAATCAACACTTCCAAGGACTTGCCGATTTTGGATCGCAGCTTTTCGGCGCTGATCCGGGCGGATAATTCCATGATCCGATCGAACCGCTGCTGTTTGACCTCGTCCGGCACCGGGTCGGGAAGCGCGTTGGCCGCCGCTCCCTCGACCGGCTCGAAGCGGAAGGCGCCGACGCGGTCGAGCTGGGCGACCTCGAGCCAGTCGAGGAGATACTGGAAATCCTCTTCGGTCTCGCCGGGGAAGCCGACCACGAACGACGAGCGGAGGGCGATTTCCGGGCAAATCGAGCGCCATTCGACAATCCGCTGGAGCACCCGGGCGTCGTTGGCCGGGCGGCGCATCGAGCGCAGGATCTTCGGGCTCGCATGCTGGAACGGGATGTCGAGATAGGGGAGGACCAGCCCTTCGGCCATCAGCGGGATCACCCGGTCGACGTGCGGGTAGGGGTAGACGTAGTGCAGCCGCACCCAGACTCCGAGCTGCCCAAGTTCGCGCGCCAGGTCGGTCATGTGGGCGCGGACCTCACGGCCCTTCCACGGCCAGGCCGAGTGGCGCAGGTCGACTCCATAGGCCGACGTGTCCTGGCTGATTACCAGCAGCTCGCGGGTTCCGGCCGCGACCAGTTTCTCCGCCTCGCGGAGGATCGCATCGGGCCGCCGGCTGACCAGCTCGCCGCGCAGCGAGGGGATGATGCAGAACGCGCAGCGGTGGTTGCAGCCCTCGGAAATCTTCACATAGCTGTAGTGGCGCGGAGTCAGCTTGAGCCCCGGCCCGAGGTTGGCGGCGGGCACCAGGTCGAGGAACGCGTTCGGCACCGGCGGAGCGGCCTCGTGGACCGCGGCGACCACTTCGTCATATTGCTGCGGCCCGGTCACCGCGAGCACGCCCGGGAACCGCGAGCGGATGACGTCCGCGTCCTTGCCCATGCAGCCGGTGACGACGACCCGGCCGTTCTCGGCGATCGCCTCTCCAATGGCTTCCAGGCTCTCGGCCTTGGCGCTGTCGAGGAAGCCGCAGGTGTTGACCAGCACCACGTCGGCCCCGGCATAATCGGGAGACATGTCGTAGCCGTCGGCGCGCAGCTTGGTCATGATCCGCTCGCTGTCGACCAGCGCCTTGGGGCAGCCGAGCGAAACCAGGCCCACGCGCGGGGCTCGAGGAAGAGTCATGAGAGTCATCGGAAGGGCCGCGCCTGTAGCCGGATTTTGGGGCAAAAGCGAGGCCTTTGCCTCGCCCAAAACGAAGTGAGCCGAAGAACTTAGACGCTGCTGTCCGCGGTTTCGCGTCGCCGGTGGCTGGCCTTGTCGGCGAACGCTGCTAAGAGGCGCGCGCTTCAAAGCGGCGGGAGTAAGGAATGCACATCGCGATGATTGGCACCGGCTATGTCGGGCTGGTGTCCGGCGCCTGCTTCGCCGACTTCGGCCACCAGGTGACCTGCGTCGACAAGGATTCCGACAAGATCGATGCGCTCAATGCCGGCCGGATGCCGATTTGGGAGCCGGGGCTCGAGGAGCTGGTCAAGGCCAACGCGGAGCGCGGCCGCCTGCGCTTCACGACCGACCTTGCGGGCGGGCTCGACGAGGCCGAAGCCGTGTTCATCGCCGTCGGGACGCCCGCCAGGCGCGGCGATGGCCATGCCGACCTCACCTACGTCTATGACGCTGTTCGCGAGCTTGCCCGAACCGTCGACCGGCCAGCGCCGGTCATCGTCGTCAAGTCGACCGTCCCGGTCGGCACCGGCGACCGGATCATCGAAATCCTCGCCGAGGAGGGCATCGAGGACGCTTCGGTGGCCTCCAACCCGGAATTCCTGCGCGAGGGCGCCGCGATCCGCGATTTCAAGATCCCCGACCGGATCGTCGTCGGCGCCGAGGACGAGCGGGCGCGGACGGTGCTGCGCGAGGTCTATCGGCCGTTGTTCCTCAACCAGGCGCCGATCCTGTTCACCGGCCGCCGCACCGCCGAGCTGACCAAATATGCGGCCAATGCCTTTTTGGCGGTCAAGATCAGCTTCATCAACGAGGTCGCCGACCTGTGCGAAGCGGTCGGCGCGGATGTTCAAGATGTCGCAAGGGGGATCGGCCTCGATAACCGCATCGGCCCCAAGTTCCTGCACGCCGGGCCCGGATACGGCGGCAGCTGCTTTCCAAAGGACACGGTGGCCTTGCTCCGGACCGCCGATGCGGCCGGCGTCGACCAGCGGATCGTCCGCACGGTGGTCGACGTCAACGACCGCCGCAAGGAATCGATGGCGGCGCGGGTCGCGCAAGCGCTCGGCGGAAGCGGAGCCGATGGCCTCCGGGGCAAGCGCATCGCCGTGCTCGGGCTGGCGTTCAAGCCCAACACCGACGACATGCGCGAGGCTCCGTCGCTGCCGCTGATCGAGGGCCTGCTCAAGGGAGGGGCTGAGGTCGCGGCGTTCGACCCGGTTGCGGTCGAGCAGGCGCAGCCATTGCTGCCCGACGTCGAGTTCGCCGCCGACGCCCACGCCGCCGCCGAGGGCGCCGACGCGCTGGTCATCGTCACCGAATGGGACGAGTTCCGGGCGCTCGACCTCGCCGACCTCGCTTCGGCGATGCGCGGCAACGTGCTGGTCGACCTGCGCAACGTCTACGACAGCGCCGAGGCCGAATCCGCCGGTCTCGCCTATTTCGGCATCGGCCGCGGTCAGCTGAACCGAAAGCCGACGGTACCCGGATGAGCGGCATTGGCCGGATTATCGTCATTGGGCTCGGCTATGTCGGCCTGCCGCTTGCCGTGGCGCTGGCGCGCAAGTTCGAGGTCATCGGCTTCGACGTCGATTCGCAGCGCATTTCCCAGCTTCGCTCGGGCCACGATCGCACCCGCGAGGCCGACCCCGAAGAGCTCAAGCGCACCAGCCTGACGTTTAGCGATTCGAGCGAGGACTGCCGCGGCGCCGACATCTACATCGTCACGGTTCCAACCCCGGTCGACCGCGACAACCAGCCCGACCTTCGCGCCGTCATCGCCGCGACCCGGATGATCGCCGAGGCGATCGACCCCGCCCGGCGGCCGACGATCGTCTACGAAAGCACCGTCTATCCGGGGGTCACCGAGGACGTCTGCGGGCGCGAGCTCGAGCGCTCCGGCGATCTCAAGCGCGGCCGCGATTTCCGCCTCGGCTATTCGCCGGAGCGGATCAATCCGGGCGACCGGACCCATTCGATCGACCGGATCACCAAGGTCATCGCCGGCGAGGACGGCGAGGTGACCGACCAGATGGAGCAGATGTACGGGGCGATCACCAGCGGCGGAGTGTTCCGGGCCGCGTCGATCAAGGCGGCCGAGGCGGCCAAGGCGATCGAGAACGCCCAGCGCGACATCAATATCGCCTTCATGAACGAAGTCGCCCAGATCTTCTCGAAAATCGAGGTGTCGGTCTGGGACGTGCTCGCCGCGGCGCGCACCAAATGGAATTTCCTGCCGTTCGAGCCGGGCCTGGTCGGCGGCCACTGCATCAGCGTCGACCCTTATTATCTCAGCCACCTCGCGCAGCAGGTCGGCCATCACCCCGAGGTCATCCTGTCGGGACGCTCGACCAACGACCGGATGGGCGAGTGGGTCGCCGATGCTCTCCACGAACGATTGGCGGGCAAGCCGGGGCGGGCGCTGGTGCTCGGTCTGACGTTCAAGGAGGACGTTCCCGACCTTCGCAACAGCCGCGTCTTCGACCTCGTGCACCGATTGCGGGAGCTCGGCCACGACGTCGATGTCGCCGACCCGCTCGCCGATCCGGGCGAGCTCGAGCGCGAGCATGGCCTCAAAGTCGTCAATCCGGACGGGGTGCGCTATAGTCTCGTCGTCGGCGCGGTCCCGCATGCCGATTATCGATCGCTTTCGGCCCCGGACCTGGAGGCGATGCTCGAGCAGGATGGGATGCTGGCCGATCTGAAGGGCATGTGGCGCGACCGGCAGCTGGGCCCGGGAATCGACCGCTGGTCGCTGTGATTTTCCGCTGGGGCCTTTGAACGAATGCGTCACGAGCCGGCCACGAGGCTGATGAAGCAGCCGCTGTTCACTCGGCGGCGGTTCCAGTTTGCAAGCGCGCTTGTGATCGGCGCGCTGCTGCCGTTCGCCGTGCGCGGCACCGTCCTGCCCGGCCTGTTCGCCGAGCCGGCGGGCATCAATGCGCTGATCGGCAACAGCGTCGCCATCGCCATCGCCTTCTGGATGCGGCTGTCGATCGAGACCTATCCCGGAATCCGCTCGGCCTACGTGATCTTGCCGACCTCGCTGACCGGTCACGGGGTGATCGTCGTCGCCCTCCTCCTGACCCGCTTGCCGTACGACCGGCTGGCGCTCGGCCTCGGCTTCGCGCTCCACGTCTTGTGGCTGTATGTGCTGTATTTCTATGCCCAGCGAACGATCCAGCAGCGGATCGCGATCGTCCCGTTCGGCGAGGTCTCGCGCCTCAACCAGATCGGCAATATCGAGTGGCAGACGCTGGCCCGGCCGCGGCTCGAGGACACCGCCGGCTGCCACGCGATCGTCGCCGACTTCGCCACCGACCTGCCCGACGAGTGGGAGGCGTTCCTCGCCGACGCCGCGCTTGCCGGCCGAATCGTCTACCAGGTCAAGCAATTGTCCGAATCGCTCACCGGACGGGTCCAGCTCGACCATCTTTCGGAGAACAGCTTCGGCTCGCTGCTCCCGGCGCGCGGCTATTTTCACTTAAAAGCGCTCGGCGATTTCCTGGTCGCGGTCGCGATGCTTCCGCTGGCGCTGCCGCTGATGGCGGTGGCGGCGCTGGCGATCCGGGCCGAAGGGCCGGGGCCGATCCTGTTCCGCCAGGCGCGCATCGGCCATGCCGGCCGACGCATGACGGTGTACAAATTCCGCACCATGCGTGCCGTGTCGGCCGGTGACGAGCGCCGCGCCGCGATGACCGGCAAGGACGACGAACGAATCACCCGGGTCGGAGCGTTCCTGCGCCGCACGCGGATCGACGAGCTGCCGCAGATCTTCAACATCCTCAAATGGCAGATGAGCTGGATCGGCCCGCGCCCCGAAGCCGAGGTGCTGTCGATCTGGTACACCAGCGAGCTGCCCTTCTACCGCTACCGCCACGTCGTGAAGCCGGGGATTTCGGGCTGGGCGCAGGTCAACCAGGGCCACGTCGCCGAGGTCGAGGAGGTCCACCACAAGCTCCAGTACGACTTCTACTACATCAAATATTTCTCGCCCTGGCTCGACCTGCTGATCGTGTTCCGGACGATCAAGACGGTGCTGACCGGGTTCGGCTCGCGCTAGGCATTGGCCCGCACCGCCGGCGGCCGCAGACTTATCCACAGCTTTTTGAAGCGAACCCCGAGTCGGGCCGAAAAAAGTGCTTGCGCGGGCCGGCCGGGCGGCTAGGGTGGCGTCGTGCTTTAGACCTTCGGGTCTGAAGCATGGGAACCCCGCCGGGTCAAACCGGTGGGGTTTACCATTTCTGGGCCCCCCCGCGCCAAGTGCGCTGGCTGCCGTCGCCCCTTTCCCTCACCCGCAGCGGGAGCCCATTGCAACGGCAACGGGATTCGGGCTCGCGCGCGGCAATCCACCGCCGCGGCGCTGGGCTGTAGGAAAATGGGTGCTTTTGGACTGCACTCAGTTAGGATGCCGAGCTTCTGATCGGAGGACAGCTCCATGTATTCGAACGTCCGCGAACTGGTAGCAGCAGGAACTCTTCCGACGGACGATGCTGCCATCGCTGAACTGCTCACCAATTCTGATTGCACGTACCTCTTTCAGGAAGGTGATTGTTGGGATTTCAAAGAGTCGTGGCCCTTCTCATATTCCGACAACTACTTTTATGGCCTGGCGCGCCTAGTTTGCGCCTTCGCTAATTCGGATGGCGGCATCATCATCTTTGGAGTGGATGACAAGACAAGGAAGGGTGGTCGGACTAAGGTCATACCCAATCTCGATAAGTTTGAGTTGGCGCTAAAACAGTTGACAGGCGCCGTTCCGGATTTGGAGCTCCGTCGGTTCTCAAACGCCGACTGCGGAAATGTGGACGTGCTCCTGGTGAAACGGAAGGGTGCATTCGACCCACCCTTCAGGTTCGTTCGCGACGCAGGCACTTACAAGTCGAACACGTTCTGGGTTCGGCAAGGCTCGGCCATTGCGGACGCTGAGGCGAGTGACATTCCGAATTTGTACTTGAGGCAGGTCACTGAAGATGAGGTCGTCCGCCAGCCCATCGGACAGCTGCCTCCGAGTCAATCAAACGTACGCGAGTTTGTTGGCCGAATGCCAACAATCGATTCTGTATTCCAATGGATGTCAATGAGCGATGAGCCTCGAGCCTTCCTTTATGGCAAGGGCGGCTCTGGTAAGTCGACCATAGCGCAAGAGGTGTTCAAGCAGATTCGATCAAACGGTGGTGCATTCAAACTAGGGGGCGAAAGCTTGATCGATCAGGTGATCTTCCTCAGTGCCAAACGGCAGTATCTGGATGTAGAGAAGCAAAGCGTTGCTAGCTTTCTCGGCAATGATTTCACGGATGAGGCCGGTCTTTACCGTGGTATTCTTCTGCTAGGTGGCGTGGCGGACAGTAACATTGATGATGAACCGATCGAAAAATTGAAGCCAGCTATCCAGCAATTTTTCAATGAAACGGCGTGTTTTATCGTAATAGACGATATCGATACGTTAACAACGGCTGGCGAAGAAGGGGGATTCGATTTTCTATACCGCGTTGCTGTTCGTTCTCCCAAGATTTCAAAGTTTCTGTACACGCTCAGGAACCGGCCGACGCAGTCACTCAGAAGCTCAATCGAAGTTCCAGGTATGACAGGCGATGAACTGCGTAGCTTTGTCGAAACTTGTGCGGAACAGTTTAAAGTTCCAAAGCCGAGTCAAGCATTCATTGAGGGTCCGCTCTCGGAAGTTTCCGAAGGCCGCCCGCTGGTTGTCGAGAGCATAATTCTCCTTCGCCGACAGTCTGGGTCCTATGAACGAGCACTTGCAATGTTCGAAAGGGGGAGCGGTGATGATGTGCGTTCGTACGTCTTTCAAAGGGAGTGGGAGGCCATTCCAAAGCAGAGCCGCGGCAAAGAGGTGCTTGGCTGTCTAGCACTTTATGGACGGCCAATGAGCTTTGGAGACATTGCAGCAGTTTCCCGTCTTGAAGAATCGAAAGTTAAAGACGCGATTGCCGCAATTCAGGAGATGTTCCTCATCAGTGAAGAGGACGATCAAGATACTCTGTTCTCGCTCGGCGCTTTAACCAAAACGTTTATTCATACGCAAGTCGAGAGCTTAGACATGTTCGCAACTATCAAGGCGCGAGTGGATCATTTCAAACGCTCAGCTTACCCAGAATCTCCCGTATTAGCCAAAATCAATCGGGAGCTAAGAAAGGCGGAATACTCGGCGCGTAATGGTGACGAAGAACTCTTGGACGATTTGATATGGAAGCTTAATTCTGATCGGTTTCCACCTGACATCGTCGAAAACCCTCGCTTCGTTGCGATGCGAGGATACGCGGCTACCCTTAAATCACGACCAAATCTTGCGGCAGTTCGGGCTGATTTTAGGAATGCTGTCGAAATGGGATATAGACCGCCTTTAGATGACATAAAGCGATGGTTCCTTTCTGAGGCGGCATCTGATTCTGCGTATAAAAACACGCTTGAAATCGAGCAGTTGATTACATCGGACAAGAGATATCCACTGTCGGAGCGATCCGAGCTAAGGATGATGCGCGGCGTGTTCTTGTATAACTTCGCCAAGGCGAATATTCTTACCGATCAGTTTAGAGCGGTCGATCTACTCAAAGAATCCCTTGAAGCTCACATGCGGGCTTACGCAGGGCTCCTCCGCTCTAAATCGGCGTTGGCATCTCGAAGCGAGAAACTTGCCCAGAATACGGCTTATTTGTTCGGTCAACGTGCGGCCAAGCTCGACACGGGTGATCTTTTCATTGACACAGCATTGGCATTCATCAGGGATCACGAGATAACGTTGGATCCGTTGGCTGAACCAATGGTCCATTTTCTTCAGCTGCAGTTCCAACGTAATTCACATGCGCTCGATATTCTCAATCGGCTATTCTCCAAGGCAGATCTGCTGATCAAAGAACTCCAGAAGAGCTCGAATTTTGCATGGGGTAGCAACAAACAAATGCTCATGGAGCAGCTTCAAGCATTCAGAGTTGCCGCAAAATCCACAATCGAAGCTTTGAGAAAGGCCCAGAGGCAGCACGCATGAATGCGGTCGTCTAGAACAGAGCTTTCGACTTCCGGAAATTTGTGGCTGTTAGCCCAAAGGGGTAGCGATTCACGCGTCAATCGCGCCTTCATCCACCGCTGCGGCCGAGTTCTGGATGAACTCGAAGCGCTTGGCCGGGTCGCGGCCCATCAGGCGCTCGACGAGGTCCTTGACCGGCTGGCGGTCCTGATATTCGTCCGGCAGAGTAACCTTGAGCAGCGAGCGGGTCGCCGGGTCCATGGTCGTCGCTTTGAGCTGCTGCGGCATCATTTCGCCGAGGCCCTTGAAGCGCGACACGTCGACCTTTTTTCCTTTGAACTCCGTCGCTTCCAGCTCGGCGCGGTGGGCGTCGTCGCGCGCGTAAAGCGTCTTGGCGCCGGCGGTCAGCCGGTACAGCGGCGGCTGGGCGAGGAACAAATGCCCGCGCCGGACCAGCTCGGGCATTTCCTGGAAGAAGAAGGTCATCAGCAAGGTGGCGATGTGGGCGCCGTCGACGTCGGCGTCGGTCATGATGATGATCCGCTCGTAGCGCAAAGCGTCCTCGGCGAACTGGTCGCGGGCGCCGCAGCCCAGCGCCTGGATGAGGTCGGCGATCTCGCTGTTTGCACGGATCTTGTCCGCCGTTGCCGATGCGACATTCAGGATCTTGCCGCGGATCGGCAGGATCGCCTGGGTCTTGCGGTCGCGCGCCTGCTTGGCCGAGCCGCCGGCGCTGTCGCCCTCGACGATGAACAGCTCGGTGCCTTCGGGCGCGTCGTTGGCGCAATCGGTCAGCTTGCCGGGCAACCGCAGCTTGCGGCCGCTGGTCGCGGTCTTGCGCTTGACCTCGCGCTCGGCGCGGCGCCGGAGCCGCTCGTCCATGCGCTCGATGATCGAGCCCAGGAGCGCCCGGCCGCGGTCCATGTTGTCGGCCAGGAAATGGTCGAAATGGTCGCGCACCGCGGCTTCGACGAAGCGCGCCGCCTCCAGGCTGGTCAGGCGGTCCTTGGTCTGGCTCTGGAAATGGGGCGAGCGGATGAACACCGACAGCATCAGCTCGATGCCGTTCATCACGTCGTCGGCGGTGATGTCCTTGGAGCGCTTGTTGCCGATGAGCTCGCCGAACGCGCGCATGCCCTTGGTGAGCGCGGCCCGAAGCCCGGCCTCATGGGTGCCGCCGTCGGGGGTCGGGATGGTGTTGCAATAATAGCTTTGCGAGCCGTCCGAATAGAGCGGCCAGGCGACCGCCCATTCGGCCGAGCCCTGGTCGTTCGGAAACGCCTGGCGCCCGGTGAACGGCTGGCCGGTGACGCACGGGCGCTCGCCGAGCTGTTCGGCGAGATGGTCGGCGAGCCCGCCGGGAAACTGGAACACGGCCTGCTCGGGCACGCCATTGGGTTCATCTGGAGCGGAGGCAAGCGCCGGATCGCAGCGCCAGCGGATCTCGACTCCGGCGAACAGATAGGCCTTCGAGCGGGCCAGGCGGTGGATCCGCGCCGGGTCGAATCGGGCGTCGGCGCCGAAGATCTCGGGGTCGGGGACGAAGCTGACCAGCGTTCCGCGGCGGTTGGGGGCCGGGCCGACGGTTTCGAGCCTGGTCACCGCAAGGCCGCGCTCGAAGCGCTGGCGATAGAGCGTCTTGTCGCGCGCCACCTCGACCAGAGTCTCGCTCGACAGAGCGTTGACGACGCTCACTCCAACGCCGTGCAGGCCGCCGCTGGTCGAATAGGCGTTGCTGTCGAACTTGCCGCCCGAATGAAGCGTCGTCAGGATCACCTCGAGCGCCGACTGGCGTGGATATTTGGGGTGCGGGTCGACCGGGATGCCGCGGCCGTTGTCGGTCACCGTCAGCCGGTTGCCGGCCTCGAGCGAAACCTCGATCCGGCTCGCATGGCCGGCGACCGCCTCGTCCATCGCATTGTCGATGACCTCGGCGGCAAGATGGTGGAGCGCCCGGGCATCGGTGCCGCCGATGTACATGCCGGGCCGGCGGCGGACCGGTTCGAGGCCTTCCAGCACCTCGATCGACGAGGCGTCGTAGCTGTCGGGCGCGGCCGATGCCGCGGAGGAGAACAGGTCGGCCATCGGGCACTGCTATAGGGTGCGGATTCGAGCCGTGCCAAGCGGCTTGGCCAAGCAGTATGGAGCGCTCAGCGGCGGCGGCTCGCCGAATGTTTCTCGAAAAGCGCGTCCAACCCGTAGCGGCCCGGGCCGCGAAGACGGCGCTAGCGCGCCATCGCCGCCTCGATTTCGGCGACGGTGCGCGGGATGGAACGGCTCAAATGCTCATTGCCCGAGGGGGTGACCAGATATTCGTCCTCGATCCGAATGCCGAAATCGCGCTCCGGCAAATAAATGCCGGGCTCGATCGTCAGCACCGCGCCGGCCGGCAGCGGCTGCGCGTAGTCGCCGACGTCGTGGACGTCGAGGCCGACGAAATGCCCGAGGCCGTGCCAGAAATCGTCGCGGTGGCCGGCGGCTTCGATGACGTTGGTCGCGGCTCGGGTCAGGTCCTCATAGACCGCACCGGCGCGAAGCTGGCGGGCGGCTGCCTCCTGGGCGCGCAGGACCGTTTCGTAGACCCGGCGCTGGTCCGGCCTGAAGCGGCCGTCGACCGGGAAGGTGCGGGTGATGTCGGCCGCATAAAAATCGAACTCCGCGCCGATGTCGGCCAGGACCAGGTCGCCGGAGCGGAGCTCATTGTCGCCGCCCATGTAGTGCAGCACCGCGCTGTTGCGGGCCACTCCGACGATCGAGGGAAAGGCGAGGCGCCTTGCTCCAGCGGCCCGGAATTCGCTCTCGATGATGGTCTTGAGCTCGAACTCGCGCATCCCGGGACGGGCGGCCCGCATCGCCGCGCGCATGCCGCGCTCGGTTGCGGCAATCGCGCGGCGCATCAGCTCCAGCTCGCGCGGCTCCTTGACCAGCCGCATCGCGTGAACGAGGCCGTGGTTGTTGACGATCCGGGTGCCCGGCACGCGCGCCACGACGCGGCCGTACAGGTCGAGCTCGCGCGGCACGGCGGCGTCTGGGCTGGCCAGCGGCCCGATGTAGCGCATTTCTCCGGCCCGCGCGGCGATCTGCGCAAGAGTCGTGCCGAGCGCCCCGATCCGGCTGATTTTCTCAAAGCCGGTCCGCGCCCTGAGCTCGCTGCCGAGCAGCAGTCGGGTGCCCTCCCAGCGGTCGTGTTCCGGGTTGACGGTCGGCAGGAACAGGAACTCGCGGTAGGTCCGTTCGCCGGGCGCCAGCAGCAAGGCGGCGCCGCCCTCGTCGACGAGACCGGTCAGGTAGGTAAAATCGCTGCTGCTGCCGGGCCGGTCGATGGGCGCGGTGGTGGCGCCGAGGTCGACGCTCGGAGGACCATGGACGACCGCCACACCGCCCTTCATCCGCTCCATCAGCCGGCGGCGGCGCTCGCGATAAACCTCCGGCCCGAACGGACGCGTGCCGGCCGGATAGCCGTAGCGGCGCGGAGCCTGCGGCTGCGCCAGGCTGCGGCTCGAGGCCAGGCCCGCGGCGGCGGCCGAGGCGATGAAAGTCCGGCGGTTGAGCATCTGGCTTCCTCGAAAAATCGACGAGTCAGACTAAAGCTGCGGCGGGTCGGCGCAAGCCTCGGCCAGACCCCTTGAAATCTGCCGTCCGGAACCCAGATTTTTGGCTGCCGGGCGCCTGATGGGTCCGGTGACGGGACGGTTGAGGCCGTTCGACGGCTTCTCCTCCCGCCCTTGCTCAACATGAGGAGGACAAGACATGCGTAGCGCATTCGACTTCGCGCCGTTCCGGCGCTCCACCGTCGGCTTCGACCGGCTGTTCGACATGCTCGAGAACAGCTCGATGGGCCAGGCCGGCGAGAATTACCCGCCGTTCGACCTGATCAAGCTCGGCGACAATGATTATCGCATCGAGCTGGCGGTCGCCGGCTTCAAGCCCGACGAGATCGACATCACTGCCCAGCAGAACGTGCTGATCGTCACCGGGCGCAGGAATGAAGAGAGCCAGGACGGCAATTCCCCTGGGGCGTCCGACTACATCTACCGGGGCATCGCGAATCGTTCGTTCGAGCGCCGTTTCGCGCTCGCCGACCACATCCAGGTCCGCGGCGCCGACCTCAAGGACGGGCTGCTGGCGATCGAGCTGGTCCGCGAGATCCCCGAGGCGATGAAGCCCAAGAAGATCAACATCGGCAGCCGCGCCGGTGCCGAGTCCGGCGAGCGGCGCGAGCGTTCCGCGATCGGCGGCGGCGACCGGCAGCAGCCGGCGGCCGAGCAGACGGTCGACGCCGAGGCACAGCACGCCTGACGCGCGGCCGGCTTGCAGCTGAAAGAAGGCCCCGGGAGCGATCCCGGGGCCTATTTTTCGAGGCGCTGGCGAATGCCCGCTTTCGACCCAAGGCGGACATTGCAGCTAATGCCTAAACCAACCGGTTTCTGCCTATGTGTTGGAGCCCGCCGAACTCCCTTACACATAGCATACAACTTCGAACTCGATCCCGTCATGATCGTCGAAATAGAAGCGCCGGCCAGGTTCATACGCCTCGTGGGAATGCGGCTCGTATCCGGCCTCGCGCACCCTCCCCTCGGTTACATCGAGGTCCTCGACGACCACTCCGACATGGTTCAACCGCCCCTTCACCTGGCTCGGCGCATCCAGCGCGGGCCTGTATGCGGCGATATAAGCGTCGTCGGTGCCCACGTGGACGGTATATCCGCCATTCTTTGCCGGCCCCTTCCAGCGAATGCGCCAGCCAAACATTTCGCAGATCCGTTCGGCGGTCCTGTCAGGATCGCTGACCGTGATATTGACATGCTCCAGGGCACTACTCGCCATCGCCTGTCTCCTCCTCTTTGGCGCGCCTCTCCGGCTTGATTTTCAAATCGTAATTCCTCAACCTAAGTTGAGGTCAAGCTATTTATGGGGATGCGATGCAATCGTCCGATCTGCTGCCGATTGGGCAGTTGGCGGCGCGAACCGGCCTGTCGGTATCGGCTATCCGCTTTTACGAGGCGAAGGGCCTGGTCAGTGCTCTTCGTAACAAGGGCGGTCAGAGGCGCTTCCTGCGAGCTGACATAAGGCGTCTCTCATTCATCCGGATTGCGCAGCAGCTCGGCTTCACGATAGGCGAGATCCAGAAACAGCTCAGCACGCTCCCGCAGGGACGCACGCCAACACGGAAAGACTGGTCGCGGATCAGCCGCGGATTTCGGCGCACTCTCGACGCTAGGATCAATGGGCTGACCCGAATGCGCGACCGACTCGACGGCTGCATTGGTTGCGGCTGTCTTTCGCTTCGGAATTGCGCACTTTACAATCCCGACGACCGCCTTCGGAGCCGCGGCCCTGGTCCCCGCCTGCTGCTGGGTGACCCGTCCACCGGCCCGGAAGGATAGTGCCTCCTAAACCATGTCGACCTGGCACGCGGCACAATGTCCGCTTTCGACCCACTGCGGACATTTCACTATTAGCCGGTAATTGACTTTCGCGGCTCGGCCGACCGTGCAAGCGGTGCCCCCTCAGCAGCCCGCGCCGTGCACACAGCTTCCCCTCTGGATGCGTTCGATTTGCTGCCGGTCGAGCTGGCGCTGATTTTCCCATTCGGCGGCGCTCATGCACACCTTGTACGATTTGAAGATGCTGCCGCTGTGTTCGACGTATCGGCAGACGGTTCGGTTGGCGTTCCGTGAGTCGGCCTTCTCCTTGGCCTCCCATTCGGACTTCGCCAGGCACAGCGGATAGGGTTTTGCCTCGGGCTCCGAACTGACGACGTGCTTGCAGATCTTGCCCGGCCCGGGGGTCGAGCTGTCAGCCGATTGCGCCTGCGGCTGTATCGCGGGCCCGGCCTGCCCGGCGGCCGCAAAGACAGCAGCTTCGTGAAAAAGGGTCGCGATCGCGAACAAGTAAACCGACTTGACCATCTGCGCCTCCGTCGTCGCCCAAATTACCGCCTTTTGCCCGCAAGGACAAGCAATCGCCTGCGCGCAGCGGCGCTCGACCCATTGCGGACATCGCGGAGCCGGTTCAGGTGCGCGCCTTTGCCGCCTCTTGAGTGCAGTCGTACGGCAGGTCGGGATCGGAGCAGAAGTCCGGCCACTTGCCGGTTTCCTGCAGGAAGGGGTCGCCGCCCCCGTCAGCCGGGATGCTGCGTCGAATCCGTGGCCCGCGCAACACTGGGACCAAGTTTATCCAACAATGCGGAAGGATGGTTTTGAACGTCTGGTTTCGACCATTGCGAGCCAATCCGCCAAGCGATGACAATGACACCTGCGGGAACCGGCAAAGCTCGATCGTGCCTTAGCAGGCCGACTTGAGCGCCTGTCCGAGCGCCGATGAACGGCATGTCCGCTTTCGGCCCATTGCAGACATTAGCGACTTGGGTCCGCTTCGACGCGGAGCGAGGAAAGCCAACGACCAGGTTGACCCCCGCTGGCGATGCGATACGCGACCGAGACTCTTCCGCGAGGTCGCCATGAGTATAGTCCGTAATTCGTTGCTTCCGCTCTTGCTGATCGCATCCTTGCTCCAAGCGCAGCTCGCTTCGGCTCAGCGCCCGCAAAAACCGGTCCTCCATGGGCGTCACTGGGTCGCGATCACCGGCAAGCCGATGGCGGCGACCACGGGTGCCATGATGTTCCAGAAGGGCGGCAATGCGGTCGACGCAGCCGCAGCAATGCTCGCGGCCACCTCCACGATGTGGGATGTCCTGTCGTGGGGCGGCGAAACACAGGCGCTGATTTACAACCCGAAAACCAAGAAGGTGATCGGGCTAAACGCGCTCGGCGTGGCGCCGAGTGGCGCGACGGCTCAATATTATCGGTCCAAGGGCATGCGCTACCCGCCGGAGCATGGGCCGCTGGCGGCAGTGACGCCGGGGACTCCCGGGGGGCTCATGCTGATGCTCGCCGAATATGGTCGGCTGAGCCTCAGGGACGTTCTCGAGCCGTCCATCCAAATGGCGGACGGCTATCCGATCGAAAAGGACACGGCGGACCGGATCGAGCGCGACAAGGCGCTCATCAAGCAATGGCCGTATTCGCGAGCGGTCTTCCTGACCCACCCCGGCCGCTCGCGGGAGGCCCCCGATCCAGGCGAGATCTTCCGCCAGCCGGACCTGGCGGCGATGCTGCGCAAGCTTGTGCAGGCTGAACAGCACGCTCTGGCCGAAGGAAAAAGTCGCAGAGACGCGATCATGGCGGCTTACGATCGCTTCTACCGTGGCGACATCGCGCAGGAGCTGGTGCGCTCAACGCGCGAGCAGGGCGGACTGATTGCCCTTGGAGACCTCGCGACGTGGCGCCCGCGGCTCGAAGAGCCGGTCAGCGTCACCTACAAGGGGATCGAGGTCTACAAGCTGCGCGAATGGACGCAGGGTCCGGCCATGCTCCAGGCGCTCAACATCCTCGAGCCGCTCGATCTCAAGAGTATGGGCTACAACAGCGCGAGATACGTGCACACGGTGTACCAGGCGATGAGCCTCGCCTTTGCCGATCGGGACTTCTACTACGGTGACATCTATGCCGGGCCGAAGGAGCCGATCCGCGGTCTGCTGTCGAAAGACTATGCCCGCGCTCGCGCCAAGCTGATCAGGCCCGATCGGAACGATCCTGAGATTGGTCCAGGCGACCCTTACCCCTACCAGGGCGGTCGCAATCCCTTTCGCTCGTTGCTGCAGAACTGGCACCGCACGGGCACTGGCGCCGAGGAGCGCTCCGCCCCACCATCTGCACTGCTCAAGTTCAAGGAAACGTTCCGCGCCGGTACGACGACCATCGAAGCCGCGGATGCCGAAGGCTGGGTGGTTTCAATTACGCCGAGCGGCGGCTGGGTGCCGGCGGTCATCGCCGGCCGCACGGGCGTGGGGCTCAGCCAGCGTGCGCAGAGCTTCGTCACCGACCCTGGCGAGAACCCGTTCAACGTCATCGCGCCAGGCAGGCAGCCGCGCGTAACCTTGACGCCGACCATGGCGCTGAAGAGCGGGCAGCCTTTCCTGTCTTTCGCGGTGCAGGGCGGCGACACCCAAGACCAGAACCTGCTGCAGTACTTCCTCAACGTGGTCGAGTTCGGGATGAACGTTCAGCAGGCGGCGGAGGCTGCCAACTTCAACTCCTACCAAATGCGGGCGTCGTTCGGCGATCACGAGTCGCAGCCCGGGCGCCTGTTGCTGAACGACCAAACGCCTGCCTGGGTCAGGGACGAACTGAAGAAGATGGGCTATACGCTGACGTTCGGGGAGCGGACGTCGGGCCCGATCAATGCAATCTTTTTCGACCGTGAACATGGCAGCTTTTGGGGCGGCTCGAGCAACCATGGCGATGATTACGGCGTGGTCTGGTAGGCAGGGCGTCGTCCGCTTTTCCACCCGTTCGAGACATCGTCGCTCTAGGGCCGCTCCCTGGAAGAATGGACCACCGGCAAAAGCTCGGTGACGACCAAACGAGCGGGAAAGGCCGATGAGCTCGCGGCGTCCTGCTCTTGCCGGCTCCGCTGTGCTGCCGCTGAGCTGTGCTTAGTCCTTGGGCGTCCAGAAGACGTGCGTGATCCTCTTTTGGCCTGGAGCGAGCACCTTCTCGAAGGTGTCCGGCCGGCCATGCGCGTCGTGATCGATCGCTCGTCCCCACTCGGATGGGCTCAGCCCGGGTGACTCCGAATTGATCCGCTGTGCTGCCGGCTTGCCCACTTCGCGGGCGCCAAAATCCGTCGCCGTCGCGGACGTGCTGTCGGCGTGGTTATAAATCGCGTCGATCTGGTCATAGTCGTGCCGGTTCGTCGACACGTTGCTGGGTCCGTAATCGAAGTCGTTGTACACTCCGCCTTCGGGCGCGCTCGTATAATCCATGCAGGTGCCGAGGTTGTAGTTGCTGAAATTCTCATCCTGATGGTCGAGACCGAAATCGTGCGCGATCTCCTGGCAGGCGACGAGCCTTCGCCACGCGGGCGTGTTGTACCTGGTCATGCTGAAATAGGTGTCGTTGAGCTGCGTCGTCCCCTGGACGATGTGCCCGCCCGAAATCCAGATCGTGGCGATTCCGAGCCAGCCTCGCTGACCGTAAGCGTCGTTGCAAACGAGGATTTCACCGGGGATCGGGCTGCAGCGCTTGAGGTTGACGCCCGTCACGTCCTGCTGCGTGAACGACAGTTTGCGCGATTTCTCCCAATCGGCGATCCCCAGGTTCAGAGGCGTTCGCCATTCCGACGTGATGGCCTGGTTGACCGTCAATTCGACGGTGCCGTCGCTTGCCCAGTGATAGCCGCCCCAGCTGTGGTCGGCGCTTGCCGGCCCGGCGGCGAGAACCGTCGATGCAACCAACATTTTGGCGAACGTTTTCATCGGGCTTTCCCCTCATCAGGCATGCAGGATGTTGGCAGACAACTCCTTTCCCGCAGGCGAGTCAATCAGGGCGACGCCAGGCAATTTGGTCAAGTGGCCCGGCTCGAAACGGCCGAGTGTCCGCTTTCCACCCAAACGAGACATTCAGGAACGTTCCAAGGGGAGCCGTTCGCGAGTGCGGCTGCTCTTGCGAGCAATGCCTGCCGCTCCTTGGGTCCGATCCAGCGGCCGGCAAATACCACCGCGTGGATCTTGTCCACGTTCGCAATGCTTTCGAGCGGGTTGGCATCGAGCAGGACAATGTCAGCAGGTGAGCCGGCGGTGAGGGCTGCGGTCGCCTCGACACCTGGTACATAGTGGGACACGTAGCGAGCTGGGTTCACGGTGGCGGCGGCCAGAGCCGCTCTGACGGGTATCCCTGCCGCTACTAACGCCAGCATCTCATCATGAACGGATGGGCCCGGGGCAACAAAGGTTGAGCCGGGGCTGCCGGTGTCACTACCCGTCATCAGCGGCACCCCGGCGTCATGAAGGTCCTTCAAATTCTTGAATAGTGCGGCTTCTACGCCTGGCTGGGCCGGTGCAGAGGCCACTGGTCCCGGCAGAGCCACAGTCTTGGCCCCACCGCGAGCCCATGTGGCTCTTGACGCTATCCGCAGAGGAAACCGCCGCTGGGCGTGAATCATGCCCGAATAATTTGTCGCAATGGAAGTCTTGAGCCGCCCGAGCGTGCGCAGCGTTTCTGCATAATATCGTTCGTCCAGCGTGCTCCTCAGCGTCGCAAAGAAGTTGTAGGCCCGCTCCGGATCACCGCCGATCTCGGCCCTAACTTGCGGGTCTCTGGAAAAGGCCAAGTAGCGGGCTCTGTTTGTCGAGGTGCTCCGATAAAGATCAACCAGATGGTCGATACTGCTCATGCCTGCGAGAGCAGCTTCCGCCCAACCTGAAACGATCCATCCGCTGACACCCATTCCAAGGCGGCGAGCCGCATCCACAACCGTTCGGCCCCACTTTTCGAAGGGAAAGCCGGAAGTGACGCGCACGTAGTTCGCTCCGGCCGCTGCAAGATCCACGACGGCGGAGCGAGCGTCTGCCTCGTTCGACACAGGCAATTGGTTCGGCCGAACGGGAACCACACCCGGCACCGCAAGTGTTTTCCCGCTCCAGACGAGACGGGGCGCCAGGATCTCGCCGCGTTCCACCTTGCGAACGAGAGCTGCCGTTTCCGCCAAAGGTCCGTCTGATCCTCTGTCGCGGGTGCCAACAACACCGTTTGCAAGCATCAACTCGAAGGCGCCGGGCCAAGAACTGTTACGAGCATTGAAAACCTCGGAGCCCATGTCCCAGAACCCCGGCGTTGCATACCGACCGGCGCCATCGATGCGCCGGAAGCCTCTCGGCACCCTCAGGCGTGCGTTGCTGCCCACCGCAGTGATGTGCCCGTCGATTATCAAGATGGTCTGCTGAGGCAGCGTCTCACCTCGCTCAACATCAACGATGGTGACGTTCGTCAGCGCGAAGTCTTCGTGAGCCGGGACAGACGCGCCAGCACTCGACCCGGCGAGGAACAGAAGCAGTGATAGCAGGCGGATCATCAATACGTCCCCGACAAAGCTGCATGGCCTTACCTGCTGTTCGTAACGCATCTCTAGTGAGTTCGGTGCGGTAGGTGCGAATGTCCGCTTTCCACCCAAAGCCCACAGGTCGGACGGCGCGTGGCTGAGGCCGAGCCGCCGTGCGGCTGTCGCTCTCTCTTCGCGTTGCTCCCGCGTTGCTGCGCTCGGGCGCTTTAGCGGACTCGGGGCCCGCCGAACGGGAGCGGCGGCGGCGGGCGGCGGTCGCGGCGTGGAAGCTGCGCCTGGTAGGCGACCCCGCAATGCTCGACGCAATAGGGGAAGCCCGGGTTCGCTGGCTGCCCACAGAAATGGAAGTCGGGCTCGCCGGGGTGACCCAGCGGCCACTTGCAGATCCGGTCGTTGAGATCGAGCAGGCTGGTCTTGTCGGCGACCTGGGCGCTCGGCTTGGCCGGGACCAGCCGGCGCGGCGGGGCTGGCGGGATCGGCGCCTGGGTGTCGCCCGGGCCCTGACGAACGAAGCCGCCCGGCCCGATCGAACGATATTGGATGCCGTCGGGATGGACCCGCTGCGGCGTCCGCCCGGGACGCGCGGCGTCGCCCTCGTCCGCGGTGGCCGGGACCTGGCGCCGGGCGGACGTTTCCGCCCGCGCCTGCTTGGCGGCGGGAGCGGGAGCTTTCTTCTCCTTTTCCTCACCGGGCTTGACCGGCGACGGGCGAGCGTCGAGCCCGAGGCGGTGGGCCTTGCCGATCACCGCGTTTCGGCTGACTCCGCCAAGCTCGTCGGCGATCTGGCTGGCGGTCGCTCCGTCGGCCCACATTTTCTTGAGCCGCTCGATGCGCTCGTCGGTCCAGGACATAGAAATCAATACTCCAGTGCGGTCGAACGCCTCAGCTTGCGGCGGGTGTCGTCAGCCGATAGGCCAGCGACCGGTGAACGGCCAACCCCCCAAAGCCCGGGCGCAAAGCGATCAACCTCCGCTGTGGCTTCGCAACGAGCCCGGAGCGCCGGTGTTGAGCGGAGTCAACTGGGTCGGCCTCAAGACCCTCTATATCAAGGAGGTGCGCCGCTTCTTCAAGGTGCAGATGCAGACCGTGTGGGCGCCCGCGGTCACGACCCTGCTCTACCTAGTCATCTTCACCGTCGCTTTGGGCCGGGGCGGACGCACCGTCCTGGGCGTCGATTTCGCCGATTTCCTCGCGCCCGGCCTGATCGTCATGGCAATGCTCCAGAACGCCTTCGCAAACTCGAGCTTCTCGCTGCTGGTCGGCAAGATGCAGGGCAACATCGTCGATTATCTGCTGCCGCCGCTGTCGGTCGGAGAGCTGATCGCCGGGCTGGTCGGAGCCGCGGTCACGCGCGCTTTCCTGGTCGGCCTGGCGGTGTGGCTGGCGATGCTTTTCTGGCCCGATGTGTCGGTGACTGTCCGAGAGCCGCTGGGGCTGCTGTGGTTTGCACTGATGGGGTCGCTGATGCTCTCCTTCCTCGGCCTCCTGACGTCGATCTGGGCCGACAAGTTCGACCACGCCGCGGTGATCGGCAATTTTGTCGTGACGCCCTTGTCGCTGCTTTCGGGCACCTTCTATTCGGTCGAGCAATTGTCGCCGACCTTCCAGGCGATCAGCCACGCCAACCCGTTCTTCTACGTGATCTCGGGCTTCCGCTACGGCTTCCTCGAGGTGACCGATTCTCCGCTGTGGATCGGCGCCGCCGTGCTGCTCGTCATCAACACCGCGCTGTGGGGGACCTGCTACGCGCTTTTGAAAAGCGGCTGGAAAATCAAGAACTGAAAAATTGCCCCGCTGTCGCCGGCTGTGGGGTTAATCTTGTTGAACGGCTGATAACGATCGCGTTCAGCCTCACCTCAATCGGCGAGGCGCACCTTCCCTCGCATCACCCGCTCACAAGGAGAGCCAAGATGCGTCCCGTCCTGATTTCCCTTGCCGCCGCCGCTTCGGCTCTCGCTCTCGCGACCCCGGCTTCGGCCCAATATTTCCCCGTTCCGCAGGGCTACGCCTACGGCCATCAAGGCAATTATGGCCAGGTCCGTCGCCTCCAAGCCCGGATCGATCATATCCAGCGCCAGATCCGCATCCTCGACCGCCGCAACATCCTGAGCGACCGCGAGGCGCGCCGGCTGCGCCAGGATTCGCGCGAGCTCGAGCGCCGGCTTCGGTTTGCCGCCCGCGACGGTCTGCACCCGCAGGAGCGCTACCACATCGAGCGCCGTCTCGCCCGCCTCGAGCATCGCCTGTTCCGCGACGCTCGCGACGGCAACCGCCGGGGTTATTACGACGGCCGCCAGGGTGGCTTCGACCGCGACCGCGACGGCCGCGACGACCGCTGGGAACGCGACCGCCACGATCGCGACGACCGCCGGGATCGCGACCGCCGGCGCGACCGCGACGATGACGACGACGACTAAGCTCGTCGGCTAGTCCAAGCAAAAGGCGCTCCGGACGCGAGCCGGGGCGCTTTTGATCGCACCGGTTTTTCGCGCCGGCGTGAACGGTTCATAACGGCTGCGTTCAGCGTCTCCTCAACAGCGGTATGCGACAAGGGCAGCTCAGCTTGCCCACGAGGAGAATTGAGATGCGAACTGCACTTTTCACCATCGGCGCCGCAGTATCGGCTCTCGCCGTCGCGGCCCCGGCTTCGGCCCAGTATTTCCCGCCGCCCCCGCCGCCCGGCTATGCTTACGGACAGCCGCCCCACGCCTATGGCTACGGGCACCGGCCGCCCGTCTATGGCTTGGGCCATGCGCGCGCGATGAAGGCGCGGCTCGACCACATGCAGCGCGAAATCCGCCGCCTTGCGCAGTATCGCATGATCTCGCGCAACGAATATCGCGATCTCATTCGGGACTCGCGCGACATCGAGCGCCGCCTGATCCGCAACGCCCGCGACGGCCGCGGCCTCAGCCCGCGCGAAGCCTACAACGTCGAGCGCCGGATCATCCGTCTCGAGCACAAGATCGCCCGCGACGTCCGCGACGGCCGGCAGTGGCGTTACCGCTGGTAACCATCGCCGCGGCCGCCTGGCGGCACCGCTCAAGCCGAAAGGCGCGCCGGGCGACTGGCGCGCCTTTTTCTTTCCAGGTGCGATGGCTATAGCTCGCGCCGGGCGCCCGCGAGGCCGCTTGACGAACCGACACTGCAGGGAATGCTTCGCATGGCCATCACTCCGCTCATGCCCGTCTATCCGCGCTCGCCCGTGCGGCCGGTTCGCGGCGAGGGCGTCTATCTCTATGGCGAGCAGGGTGAAAAATATCTCGATTTCGCCTCCGGAATCGCGGTCAATCTGCTCGGCCACGGCCACCCGCATCTGACCACGGCGATCCAGGAGCAGGCGGCGACCTTGATCCACGTGTCCAACCTCTATGGAAGCCCGCAGGGCGAGGCGCTGGCCAAGCGCCTCACGGACCTGACCTTCGCCGACACGGTGTTCTTCACCAATTCGGGAGCCGAGGCGGTTGAGTGCTCGATCAAGACCGCGCGCCGCTACCATCACTCCAAGGGCAACCCGCACAAGCATGAGCTGGTCACATTCTCGAACGCCTTTCACGGCCGGACGATGGCGACCATCAGCGCCACCGACCAGGTGAAGATGATCGACGGCTTCGCGCCGCTCCTGCCGGGTTTCAAGGTGGTCCCGTTCGACGACCTCGAGGCGGCGCTGGCGGCGGTCGACGACAACACCGCCGGCTTCCTGCTCGAGCCGGTCCAGGGCGAGGGCGGGATCCGCCCGGCGAGCCACCAATTCATCAGCGGCCTTCGCGCCGCCTGCGACGACAAGGACCTGATGCTGCTGTTCGACGAGGTCCAGTGCGGCGTCGCGCGCACCGGCACGCTCTACGCCTACGAGCAATACGGAATCGCGCCCGACATCTTAGCGACCGCCAAGGGCATCGGCGGCGGCTTTCCGCTCGGCGCCTGCCTGGCGACCGAGAAAGCCGCGAGCGGGATGGTGGTCGGCACTCATGGCTCGACCTTCGGCGGCAACCCGCTGGCGATGGCCGCCGGCCAGGCGGTGCTCGACGTCGTCGCCAACGACGAGTTCCTTGCCCGGGTCCGCCAGACGGGCGACCGGCTGCGCTCGGCGCTCGAGCAGATGATCCCCAACCACGACCATTTGTTCGAAGGCGTCCGCGGCATGGGGCTCATGCTCGGCGTCAAGATGAAGAGCGACAGCCGGGCATTCGTCAATTACCTGCGCACCCGCGGCCTGCTGACGGTCGCTGCGGGCGACAATGTGATGCGGGTCCTGCCGCCGCTGATCATCGAGGAGGCCCACATCCGCGAGTTCGTCGATGCGCTGTCGGCCGCCGCCGCCGATTACGAGGTCCCGGCCGCCGCCGCCTGAGGCGAGTTGAGCGGCTGCCGGACGCCTCCTATCTAGCCGCAATGCAGACAATCGACCTTGGCACCGACGTCGCGCTCGGCGTCACCATCCCGGCGCGCAACGCCCGCGGGCGGCTAGCGCGGATCGGGCCGGTGCTCGAGGAGGTACTTGCGAAGCACAAGTACCCGCCAATCATCGAGCGGTTGCTCGCCGAGGCTTTGGTTTTGACCGCCCTGCTCGGCTCGCTGCTCAAGGACCCGACCGGCCAGACCACCCTCCAGGCGCAGACCGAGAACGGGATCGTCGACCTGCTGGTGTGCGATTATCTCGGCGGCGAGCTGCGCGGCTATGTCCGGCATGACGCCGGGCGGCTGGCCGAGGCAGGCCCGCAGCCGTCGCTGTTCGCTTTGTTCGGCAAGGGCTATCTGGCGATCACCTTCGACCAGCCGGCGACCGACGAGCGCTACCAGGGCATCGTTCCGCTCGAGGGCAACAGCCTGGCCGAAGCCGCGCAAAGCTATTTCACCCAGTCCGAGCAAATCCCGAGCATCGTCCGGCTCGCCGCCGCCAAGGGCGCCGGCGGCTGGAGCGCCGGCGGCCTGCTGTTCCAGCACCTGCCGGAGGGCGAGGAAGGGCGCGATCGGCTGCACACGCGGCTCGACCACCCCGACTGGCCGCACGTCGCCATCCTCGCCGGCTCGGCCAAGCCCGACGAGCTGACCGACCCGGGCCTGCCCCTGGACGACCTCGTCTGGCGCCTGTTCCACGAGGAGGACGAAGTTCGGACCCTGGAGCCGCTCGCGCTCACTCGGGGCTGCCGTTGCAACCGTGACTATGTGCGCTCGGTGATCGCCCGGTTCCCGGCCGACGAGCGGCAGGCGATGGTCGGCGAGGACGGGCTGATCCGGGTCGATTGCGCGTTCTGCTCGCTGAGCTTCCCGATCGCGCTCGACGAAGTGACCTGAAGTCGTCGGCTCTTCCAAAAATTTACGATTCCATGCTAAAAACCGCGATTATGCGGCGGGTGCGGACGGTTTCGGTGAGTTGTGCCGGTGCGGCAGCCGTGTTGCTGTCGGCAGCGGCGGCGCGCCCGTCGGCTCTCGACCAGACCAGCCCCGGCCTGTGGGAGCTGAGCGGCCTGCCGAATGCCGGCGCCGCCGTTCGCCAATGCGTCGGCGACACCGCCGCGCTCGCCCGGGTCGAGCACCGCGGCCAGAGCTGCACGCAGGTCGTGATCAAGGACAATCCGACGTGGACGGAGATCCATTACACCTGCACCGCGGGCGGCTTTGGACGCAGCAAACTCACCGTCCTGACGCCGCGGTCGCTGCGCATCGAAACCCAGGGAATTTCGGCGAAGTCCCCGTTCAACTACACGGTCCAGGCGCGGCGGGTGGGTGGCTGCAGCGCTCATTAAGCGGGGGTTTAACCAAGCTGTCCTAGAAGGTGCGGGTGCCGGATTTGGCACGCTTTCCTCCCAATCGGACTTACGTCCGATACCTGGGCCGTCGCGTCCTCGGACGAGGCGGCCCTTCTTTTGTCCCCGGCTCGGCAGTAGAGGGCGCTCGATGCTCTATCTGCTCGTCAAGGCGGCCGTTTCGGGAGTACTGATCGCGGTCATTTCGGAAGTGGCGCGCAAGAACCCCGGCTGGGGCGGGCTGCTGGCCTCGCTTCCACTGGTGTCGCTGATCGCCATTGTCTGGCTGTGGCGCGACACCCACGACCCGCAGCGAGTCGCCGAGCAGGCCATCAGCACCTTCTGGTTCGTCCTGCCCTCGCTGCCCCTGTTCCTGATCCTGCCGCTGCTGATCCGGGCCGGGTGGGGATTCTGGCCGGCGATCCTGTTGTCGGTCGTTGCCACGCTCGGCCTCTACGCGGCGATGATCGCGTTGAGCGCCCGGGTGGGGTTGCGGCTGTGAAGCGCAAGGCCGTCGTCCTGCTGTCGGGCGGGCTCGATTCCATGGTTTGCGCGGCCCTCGCCCGCGAGGCGGGGTTCGAGGTGCTGGCGTTGACCATCGACTACGGCCAGCGCCACCGAGTCGAGCTGGCGGCCGCCGAAGCGATCGCCGCGCAACTGGCCGACCGCCACATTGTCCTGCCGCTCGACCTGACCCGATTCGGCGGCTCGGCGCTGACCGGAGGGGCGGAGGTCCCCAAGGACAGGCTGGCCGAGCGAAGCTCGGGCACCGGGATTCCGGTCACCTACGTGCCGGCGCGCAACACGATCTTCCTGAGCCTGGCGCTGGCCTGGGCGGAAGCGGCCGGCGCCCGCGACCTGTTCATCGGAGTCAATGCGCTCGACTATTCGGGCTATCCCGATTGCCGGCCCGAATTCGTCGCGGCGTTCGAGGCGCTGGCGAACCGCGCGACCAAGGCCGGAGCCGAAGGCGAGGGGTTCCAGGTCCACGCGCCGCTGCTGGACATGAGCAAGGCGGATATCGCCCGCCAGGCCAAGCGCCTGGGGCTCGACGCGGCGATGAGCCACAGCTGCTACGACCCGGCGCCCGACGGCAGCCACTGCGGCCATTGCGATGCCTGCCTGCTGCGCGCCAGGGGCTTTGCCGAGGCCGGGCTGCCCGATCCGACGCGCTACGCCGAGGCCGCGGAGGGCTGAACATGACCTACGCCGTCAAGGAAGCCTTCCTGACGCTCCAGGGGGAAGGCGTTCAGTCGGGCTGCCGGGCGGTGTTCCTGCGCTTTGCCGGCTGCAACCTGTGGTCGGGTCGGGAGGCGGACCGTGCCTCGGCGCAGTGCAATTTCTGCGACACCGATTTCGTCGGCACCGACGGACCCGGCGGCGGGAAATTCACGACCGCGGACGAGCTCGCCGCGCATGTCGCAGCGCTGTGGGGCGACAGCGACGAGCGCCGGCTGGTGGTGATCACCGGCGGCGAGCCGATGCTGCAGCTCGATTCGGCGCTGGTCGATGCGCTCCACGCCGCCGGCTTTCGAGTCGCGGCCGAGACCAACGGCACGCTGGCCGCGGTGCCGGGCCTCGACTGGCTGTGCGTCAGCCCCAAGGCCGGGAGCGAGGTCGTCCAGCGAAGCGGCGACGAACTGAAGCTCGTCTGGCCGCAGCCGGGGATCGACCCGGTCGAGTTGGAACAGTGGGAATTCCGCCATTTTCTCGTCCAGCCGATGGATTGCGACGACGGCCGGGCGGCGGTGGAGGCGGCGATCGGGCTGGCGATGGAGCGGCCACGGTGGCGACTGTCGCTCCAGGCGCACAAGGTCGTCGGGCTGCCGTGAGAGCGGCCACCTAGTCGGCGTTATTGGCGGTCTCGTTGTTGGCGGTCTCATTGCCCGCCGAGCCCTCGTTGCCGGCCAAATTGTCCGTCTCGTTGAGGGTGAAATCCACGTCGGCGGCCATGTTCGCGTCCTCGCCGGTCGCGGCGTCGATCGACGTCGTATCGTTGGCGGAAATGTTCTGGGCGGCGAGGTCCTGGTCGACGTTGGTCGTGTTGGCGACGGGCTGGTCGCTGTTGCACGCCGAAATTGCCACGGCCGCACCGGCGACCAGGATCAGAACACGCATTCGAACCTCCCTGCCTTCATCATGGGCAAAAAAAGAGGCTGCCGGCGAACCGGCAGCCCCTGTCAGGTGGCACTTCGTTGCCGAAGAGCCAAGCCAATTACAGCGTGTTGGTTGTCGTGTTGACGTCCGCGTTCATGTCCGCGTTGGCGTCCATGTTGTCGGTCGCGTTCATGGTCATGTTCGCGTCGAGATTGGCGTCGAGAGTGTTATCGATGACGATGTTCTCGGCTGCGAGATTCTCGTCGACGTTCATTGTGTTGTCGGCGGCTTCGTTGCTGCTGCAAGCCGAAACCGCCAGGGCCGCACCGGCGACCAGGATAAGAGCACGCATTCAAAACTCCCTAGATTATCCGATCTGGAGCGGTAATCGCCGCTGCCCAAATCGCGTGCACAATAGGCTGAAGCGCTCGTGCCCATCAAGACACTTTGTCGGACTGGCCTAAGTCGTTGACGAACCGGTGGAAACAGCGCTTCAGGGCGGCATCAACGCGGGTCATGGGCATTTGTTGCCCGAGCTCCGCGAGGCTGGTGACGCCGAATTCCGCGATGCCGCACGGGACGATCCCGGCGAAATGCGACAGGTCCGGAGCAACGTTGATCGAGAAGCCGTGAAGGGTCACCCAGCGCTTCACTCGCAGGCCGAGCGCGGCGATCTTGGCTTCCTGGGGGCCGTCGCCGACCCAGATGCCGATGCGGTCCGGCGAGCGGTGGGCGGCGACCCCGAGCTCGGCGAGCGTGGCGATGATCCAGTCTTCGAGAGCATGGACGAAGCGGCGGATGTCGCGGCCGCGCGCATCGAGGTCGAGCATCAGATAGCCGACCCTCTGGCCCGGCCCGTGGTAGGTGTAGCGCCCGCCGCGCCCGGCATCGTGGACCGGCAAGCCCAGCGGATTGCTGAGCTCGGCCGGGTCGGAGCTGGTGCCGGCGGTGAACAAAGGCGGGTGCTCGAGCAGCCACACGCATTCGCGCCCGCTGCCGGCGCGGATCGCCGCCGCCCGCTGCTCCATGAAGGCCAGCGCCTCGCCGTAGGGCACCAGGCCGGGGCTGATTCGCCATTCGATTTCGTCAAAATCGTCCATCGGCGGGGGTGAGATGGAGCGGCGGCGCGCCTTCGGCAAGCAGATTGCGCCGGGCGCTTTAGCTCCGCATAAGCGCGCCAAACCATCGAAGGGGGCACAGGTGGCCAGATTATCGATTTCGAAGGCGTGGGACGAGACCCGGGCGCTGCTCAGCCGCAACGGCAAGCTCATGACGACCGTCGCCGCGGCCATGTTCCTGCTCCCGCAGGTGATCGTCGGGGTGATCACCGGGCAGGGCACGGACGCATCCGAGACTGCTCCGGCGCTCGGACTTCCAATTTTTTTGATCGCCGCGATCATTGGAGTGGTCGGTCAACTGGCGATCGCTTGGCTGGCGATCGGCACCGGCATCAGCGTCGGAGAATCGATCCGCCATGGGTTGCGGCGGACGCTGCCGTTCATCGGCGCGTTTCTGCTGATGATTGCGGCGTTCGTGATCTTTTTCGTGATCGCGGCGGGGCTGCTGATGGCCCTGGGGGTGGTCGACGCGACCGTCGCCCAGCCGAGGCCCGGGGATGTCATCATCATCCTGCTAATAATGCTGGTGCCGATGTTGTTCGTTGCGGTTCGAATGCTCCCCTCGGTGGCGGTGGCGGTGGCGACGGCCGAGCCGCAGGGGCCGATCGGCATCCTCCGGCGCAGCTGGACCCTGACCAGCGGACATTTTGGGCGGCTGCTCGGGTTCTTCCTGGTGTTCGTGCTCGCCGCGTTGATCGTCGCCGTGACGGTCACTTTGGTCAGCGGCCTGTTGGTCAGCGTCCTGTTCGGAAGCACCGAGCCTTTTTCCATTGGAGCGCTGGTGCTCTCGCTGCTTGTCGGGCTGCTCCAGGTGGCGCTGATCCTGGTTTACGTGGTGATGATCGCCCGGATCTACGTTCAGCTGGCCGGCGGCGGTGCTGCCGAGGCGAGCGTCCCGACCACCGGCAGCTGAGGGGCGCAGTCGGCCGCGAGGATCCCGAGCAGCCGCGGGTCGGGGAACCGCTCGATGGCTCGCCTGTAGGCGGTGAAACCGGCGCGCCGGTACGCGGGCAGGGCGGCCGGATGATCGAGCGTGCAGGTGTGGACATGGACCCGGGCGATGCCGCCCAGCCCGTCATCCTGTCTCCAGGCGAGCCGTAGCGCCTCGGCCAGCAGCCAGCGGCCGTGACCCTGGCCGGCAAGCTCGGGCACCAGACCGATGAACGCCAGCTCGCACTCGCCCCCTTGGCGGAAATCGAGCTCGAGCAAGCCGACCTCGTCGCCCGCCGAGTCGAGGACCGAGTGCAGCTCGACGCGGGGATGGCCGATGATCGCGGCAAGGGCGTCATCGTCCATCACCAGCCGCGAGAACCACAGCCAGCGCGCCCCGACGAGGCGGAACAGTCGTCGGTATGCGGCCGGGTCGGGGTGCTCGATTCGCCGCAGCGCCAATGGCGACGAGGGCACCGGCGCCTCCCGCGGCGCCAGCATCTCGAGATAGGTGACGACCGCCGCCAGCTCGCCGTCGGGCACCGATTCGTAGGCCATCAGTTCCTCCCCACGAGTGCGTGGGGAGGGGGACCAGCGCAGCTGGTGGAGGGGTCCCTTGTTCTTTGCCAGAACCCCTCCACCATCGAATCTCCGTTCGATGGTTCCCCTCCCCATCTCCGATAGGGAGGAACTAGGCCCATTTGGCGAGCGGCGGCAGGCTCATCAGCACCGCCTCGATGTTGCCGCCCGTCTTGAGTCCGAACAAGGTGCCGCGGTCGTAGAGCAGGTTGAACTCGACGTAGCGGCCGCGGAACTCGAGCAGCCGCTGCATGTCCTCGTCGGTGAACGGCGTCGCCATCCGTTTGCGGACGATCGTGGGGAAGATGTCGAGAAACGCCTCGCCGACGTCGCGGGTGAAGGCGAAATGGGCGTCGAAATGCCCTTCGAGATGGTCGTAGAAGATGCCGCCGACGCCGCGCGCCACCTCGCGGTGGGGCAGCCAGAAATACTCGTCGGCCCATTTCGAAAAGCGTGGATAGAAGGTCGGGTCATGGGCGGCGCAGGCGGCGCGCAGCCGGGCGTGGAACGCGTCGGTGTCGTCCTGGTAGGGGATCGCGGGGTTGAGGTCGGCGCCGCCCCCGAACCAGCGCCTGGTGGTGGTGATGAAGCGGGTGTTCATGTGCACCGCGGGGACGTGCGGGTTGGCCATGTGGGCGACCAGGCTCAATCCGGTGGCGAAGAAGCTCGGGTCTTCCTCGGCGCCGGGGATGGTCGCCGCGAACTCGGGCGAGAAGGCGCCGCCGACGGTCGAGACGTTCACTCCGACCTTCTCGAACACCTTGCCGGCCATGTGGCCACGCACTCCGCCGCCGCCATCCCTGGCGCCGGGACCGCCGCTCGAGTCGGTCCGCTCCCACGGCAAATAGGCGAAGGCCGCGTCGCTTCCGGACTGGCGCTCGATCTCCTCGAACGCGGCGCAGATCCGGCCCCGCAAGCCCTCGAACCAGTCGCGCGCGGCCTGCTGCTGGTCATCGAGCGGTTTCATCGTTCCACGCAATGACGACTGCGCTCGAAATCGTCAAAAACATGCCCTTGGCAGCCCCTGATGCGGCGGCTATCAGGCGCGCCAATCGCCTCCCGGGGCTTCCAGGGGCGGCCTCGCTCGGTGCTTGTCCGGCAGGACGGCGCGTCACCTGGCAGAATTCGCGTCACAAGGGTTCAAATGGCCACGCTGGAACAGTCCGCAGAGGGTTCCGAGACCATCCACGCAGATGGCGGCGAAGGCGTCCGCCGCCGCGACTTCATCAATGTCGCGGCGTTGAGCTTCGCTGGTGTCGGAGTGGTCGCGGCGACGCTTCCGCTGATCACCCAGATGAACCCGTCGGCCGACGTGCTGGCGCTGGCTTCCACGGAAGTGGATATCTCCAAGATCGCTCCGGGGCAGGCGATCAAGACCATCTGGCGCAAGCAGCCGGTGTTCGTGCGCAACCTGACCCCGCAGGAAATCCAGGCCGCCAACCGGGTGCCGCTGGGCCAGTTGCGGGACCCGCAGACGCTCGCCGAGCGGACCAAGCCGGGCAAGGCCAACTGGCTGATCACGCTGGGCGTCTGCACTCATCTGGGCTGCGTCCCGCTCGGCACCGGCGAGGGAGAGAACCGCGGCGAATATGGCGGCTATTTCTGCCCGTGCCATGGGTCGCACTACGACACCGCGGCGCGCATCCGCAAAGGCCCGGCGCCGATCAACCTGGTGGTGCCCGAGTATCGGTTCGTCTCCGACACCGTGGTCCAAATCGGCTGAGGGGGATCAAGGCCAGATGAGCTTTTCCTGGGCAAAGCCCTACGAACCCAAGTCGCCGTTCATGCGCTGGATCGACGAGCGGCTGCCTCTCCCGCGGCTGGTCTACGGAGCGGTCGGCGGCGGCTATCCGGTGCCGCGCAACCTCAATTACTGGTGGAATTACGGCGTTCTCGCCGGCGTCTTCCTGATGATCCAGATCGTCACCGGGATCGTGCTGGCGATGCATTATTACTCGTCGGTCGACGGGGCGTTCAACTCGGTCGAGCACATCATGCGCAACGTCAACGCCGGCTGGCTATTGCGCTACGCCCACGCCAACGGCGCCAGCTTCTTCTTCATCGTCACCTACATCCACATCTTCCGAGGCCTCTATTACGGAAGCTACAAGGCGCCGCGCGAGCTCGTGTGGATGCTGGGCCTGGTCATCTACCTGCTGATGATGGCGACCGCCTTCATGGGCTATGTGCTGCCGTGGGGGCAGATGAGCTACTGGGGGGCGCAGGTCATCACCGGCTTCTTCTCGGCCTTTCCGCTGATCGGCGAGCCGGTGCGCATCTGGCTGCTCGGCGGCTGGACGCCCGACCAGGCGGCCCTGACCCGCTTTTTCTCGCTCCATTACCTGCTGCCCTTCATCATCGCCGCGGTGGTCATCCTCCACATCTGGGCGCTGCACATCCCGGGCTCCAGCAACCCGACCGGAGTCGACGTCAAGGACGAGCAGGACACTTTGCCGTTCCACCCGTTCTATACCGCCAAGGACGGCTGGTTCGCGGGCCTCGTCCTGATCCTGTTCGCGCTGGTGCTCTATTTCGCGCCCAACGCGCTCGGCCACCCCGACAATTACATCCGCGCCAACCCGCTGGCGACGCCGGCGCACATCGTCCCCGAATGGTATTTCCTGCCCTTCTACGCGATCCTCAAGGCGTTCACGATCGACTTCATCCTGCCGGCGAAGCTGTGGGGCGTGCTGGCGATGTTCTTCTCGATCCTGCTGCTCTTCTTCCTGCCGTGGATCGACAAGTCGCCGGTTCGCTCGGGCAGCTATCGGCCGATGTTCAAGCGCTTCTTTTGGTTGCTGGTGCTCGATGTGCTCGTGCTCGGTTGGGCCGGCGGTCAGGTGGCGACGCCGATGATCGTGGCGATCAGCCAGATCGGGACCGCTTATTATTTCGTGCACTTCCTCGTCATCCTGCCGCTGGTCTCCGCTTTCGAACGGCCGCTGCCGCTGCCCGATTCGATCTCAACCTCGGTGCTTCACGGCGAAAAGGCAGAGGCCGCTCCGGCTGGATCCGGGCCCGCTCGGCGCGGCTCCACGGCCAGCGCGTAAGGGGACCAAGCCAACATGTTGCTGCGCTTCATTCTGGGTCTCATCGGGGTCGGCTTCGCGTTCATCCTCACCATCTCGCTGATCAGCGACCTCACTACTTTCCTGAGCTCGCCGCCGGAGGAGAGCGCCGAGCATGAGTTCCACAAGCATCCCAAGCACCTGGCCCTCGCCAGCGACGGTCCGTTCGGCAAGTTCGACCGGCAGCAGCTGCAGCGCGGCTTCCAGGTTTACAAGGAAGTCTGCGCGGCCTGTCACAGCTTGAACCTGGTCGCGTTCCGCAACCTCCACGACCTTGGCTATGAAGAGGCCGAAGTGAAGGCGATCGCCAACCAGTGGCAAATCGAGGTGCCGACGGTGAACCCGGAAACCGGCGAGCCGGCGACCCGCAAGGCGATCCCGTCCGACACCTTCCCCGATCCCTATGCGAACGAGACCGCGGCGCGGGCGGCGAACAACAATATGCTGCCGCCCGACCTGTCGCTGATCACCAAGGCGCGCGAGGGCGGGGCGGCCTACACTTACTCGATATTGACCGGCTACCAGCGCCAGCCGGCCAAGCTGGTCCGGGAGTTCCCGGCCGCGAAAACTCCGCCCGGGCTGCACTACAACCCCTATTTCGCCAATCTCAACATCGCCATGCCGCCGCCGCTGACCTCTGCGGGCCAGGTCACCTATGCGCCGGGCAATCCGGCGCCGACGGTCGACCAGATGGCCGAGGACGTGTCGGCGTTCCTGGTGTGGGCGGCCGAGCCCAAGCTCGAGAACCGCCACCGCTCGGGAATCGCGGTGGTGATCTTCCTGTTGGTCGGAACCGTGCTTGGCTATCTCGCCTACCGGCAGATCTGGGCCGAGGCCAAGCGCAAGGTGCGGGCCACCGGCGCGCTCGATCCCAAGAATCTGGCAAAGAGCCGCCGAGCCAAGGCCAAATCGGGCGTGACCGGCTGATTTCCGACGGTTTTCGCGGGGCTTAGCGGATTAATTCAGCCGCTGTTCACTCGCCGGGGGCGAAATAATAATACAACTCGTTTTTCCGTGGAGATTCGCAATGCGCGCACTTCCTCTTCGTTCCGCCGCGATCGTGCTGGTCGCCGCCGTCGGCCTCGGCGGCTGCGCCACCTATAGCCCGTTCGGCTATGGCAACGGCGTGTCGGTCAGCTACGGCGACCGCTACCACGATCCTTATTACGACCGCTACTCGCCGTACGGGTCGCGCTATGGCTCGCGCTACGGCTACGGCGCCGGCTACGCGCCTTACGGCTGGTACGACGGCTTCTATTATCCGGGCAGCGGCTATTACGTCTACGATCGCTACCGCAATCCCTACTATTGGAACGACGGCCAGCGCCGCTACTGGACGGTCCGCCAGAAGGACCCCTCGGTCCGCGAAGTCTGGAGCGACTTCGCTCGCAACCGCGCCACCACCAGCGGTACGAGCGGCACGAACCAGGTCGAACGCATGACGACCAGCCGCGTTGAGCCCGTCCGGACGAACCGCGTCGAGCGTCGGAGCGAGCCGAGGTCGTCGGTAACCGAGCGCATCCGCAGCCGCATCGCGACCCGGAGTGAACCCCCCAAGGAAGACTAATCCGGCCGGACCAAGCTAGGGTCGGCGCTGCATCATCACGATCGACGTGAAGCTCATCACGTCGACGCCGGCCTGGTTTGAAACCATGGTCCTGGTGCGGATGACGCCGATGTGCGGCTTGGAGCGCGACGGGATCTTCTCGACGACCGCGCCGCGAACCTGCAGCCGATCGCCGGGATAGACCGGCTTCAACCAGCGCAGCTCGTCGACTCCCGGCGAGCCGAGTCCCGCCTGCCGGTCATCGACGACGTAGCGGGCGATCACCGCCATGGTCATCGCGCAGGTGTGCCAGCCGCTCGCCGACAGGCGCCCGAAATGGGTCCTGGCCGCTGCCTCGTCCGACAGATGAAAGGGCTGCGGGTCGTACTTGCGAGCGAACTCGAGCACTTCCCCGCGGGTGACGTCGTAATGGCCGAACACGGTCTCGTCGCCGACCGCGATGTCGTCGAAATATTTCATCGGGCGTCTTTGCGGGGCGCGCGGCGGCGAAGCAACCGCTTCGCCCTCGCTCGACGTGCCGAAAGCTAGAACCTGCGGCCGACTCGCAGGCCGATGGTTCGCGGCCGGGTGACGGCGGTGTAGATCTTGCCGCCGCCCGGCGTCAGCCCGTCGGGGTCGCCGCACACCGCCTCGACGCACTGGATGCTTTTGGTGATCTGGCCGCGGACGTCGAAGATGTTCTTGACGTACAGGTCGACGTTCCACGGGCCGCGCTCGACGCCCGCCGCGGCATCGACCAGCGAGTAGGCTTTCATGTTGCCGTAGATCGACTGCTCGAAGTCGCGCAGGTCGCGCCGGCGATTGCCTTCATAGCTGACGCTTCCCTGGACGTGCGCCCGCATGCCGGACAGATCCCATTCGTAGCGGGCGCGGCTGTTGGCCTTCCACTTGGCGGTCAGCGGCAGGCGCGTGCCCTTGCGAGCAAGCAGCTCGTTCTCGCCGACCGGCACGGCGCAGTCGAAGTCCTCATTGGCGATCAGGCAGAAGTCGTTGCGCATCTTGGCATCGTTGAACGCTACGCCGGTGCTCCAACTGAGGCCGGGCAGGGGACGAAGCAGCAGGTCCGCCTCGACGCCCCAGATGCGCGCGTTTCCGGCGTTGCGAATCTCGGTCAGGCCATTCAATCCGAGGAACGACAGCTGGATGTCGTTCCAGTCCTCGCGATAGCCGGCGAGGTTGAAGTGCGCGCCGTTGCCGAAGCTGATCTTGGCCCCGGTTTCGTAATTGACCAGGAAATCCGGCTTGTAGGGCGGAAGCGTGCCGCGGCGATTGACTCCGCCTGGGCGGAATCCCTTCGACCAGGTCGCGTAGAAGAGCAGGTCGCCGTTGGGCTTGTAGGTCGCGTTCAGCCGGTGGACGAACCCGTTGTCCTTGGTCGTCTTGTCGACATTGTTGCAGGGCCCGCCGACGGTCGGCGGTCCGAACAGGTCGCAATTATATTGGTCGTTGCCGCTGTAGCCAACGCCGTCGTCTTCGAACGAATTGAAGCCGAAGAAGCCGACCAGCGAGTTCTTGAAGCGGTACAGCCGTCCGCCGCCAGTGAGCGACACCTGCGGCGTCAGATCGTAGGTGGCTTCGCCGAAGACCGCGTAGTCGCGATCGACGCGGAGCTGCTTGGTCAGCCAGATATTGTCGTCCGTGCCATCGACCGCGAGATCGTCGGACAGATTGTCGATGATGTAGTTCTGCTCGATGTTGTGCGTCTGGCGCTGGTAGAACAGCCCGCCGACGAGGCGGATCGGCCGGTCCGGCGGCGAGGTGAAGCGCAACTCGTGCGACTGCTTGGTGAAGCTGTCGTCGGAGACGATGTACTGCGTTGGCTCGATCTGGTTGAAGTCGTTGTCGTACCAGTAGACCGCGTAGCCGGCGAGCACGTCGTAGAAGTAGCTGTAGTCGGAATAATCGAATTCGCCGTCGATTTGGCGCTTCATGTAGGAGCCGGCGTAGGTGACGTCGAAATTGGCGAGCTTGCCTTCGACCGTCAGCGACGCCTGCCACCATTTGTCGTCGTTGCGTTCGGGCCGGAATTGCATCGTCTCGAGCGGGCCCAGGCCCGATTCTTCGGCAAAGGAGCCGTCGCTCTTCTGCCGCTGGCCCATGATCTGCGGAGTCACGGTCCAGCTGTCGTCAAGGTCGATCCGGAGCGCAGCTCGAGCCCCGTACGTGTCGACGTCGTTGTAATTGTCCTCGGCCAGACTGCTGATGGTGATGTCGTCGCCGGGCAGGTCGACGAGATTTCCCTCATCGTCGAACTTCATGATCGGGTAGGTGCGAGTGCCCTCGACATTGTCGATGTAGCCGCCGTCGCGCCGGTACCAGCCGACGACCCGGGCGGCCATGTTGCTCGCCACCGGCAGGTTGACGAAGCCCTCGCCGGTGTAGCCGAAGTCGCCGTGGGCGACCTTGTTCACCTCGAGGTTGACCTGGCCGTACGCGCTGCTGAGGTCCGGCTTGTTGGTGATCAGCCGGATCGTTCCAGCCTGGCTCGAGGCGCCGTAGAGCGTGCCTTGCGGGCCGGCGAGCGCCTCGACCCGGGCGAGGTCGAAGACGTGCAGGTCGAGCGCACCGGTGATGGTCGTGATCGGCTGCTCGTCGAGATAGGTGCCGACGCTTGGCAGCGACGCCGAGTGGTTGGCGTTCTCGCCGCTTGCAACGCCGCGGAAGTAAACGTTGGCGAAGCCGGGTCCCGCCGACTTGTACGACAGCGACGGGACTATTTTCGCGTAATCGTCGAACGAGTCGACCTGGTTATCGTCGAGCGTCTTGGTGGTGATCGCGGTGATCGCAATCGGCACGTCCTGGAGATTCTCGGCGCGGCGCTGGGCGGTGACGATGATGTCCTGGCTGTCGCTGTCGACCTGCGTCTTGGCCTCGGTGCCGGCCGGTTCGCCCGCGCCCGTGTCCTGGGCGGCCGCGGTAGCGGGCGAGGCCAGCACGGTCGACGCAAGCAGCGCGGCCGCGGCGCGCCGAGTCCAGTCAGCCGATGCCATCGTCCATCCCCCCTTGTTCGCCCATGCAACACTGTGCCCGCGCCGATTCGGCGTCAATCGCTTTGTCGATGCATGTCAAAAAATGGCGCTCCTATGGCCTCGGCGCATCATCCCAATGGTCGAGCGCCGCGCCGAGCGCTTGCTTCAGCGGGCCGAGCCACTGCTCGAACCGCCGCCACTGGTCGAGCCCTTCGCTGCTGATCGGCCGCCGCACTTGCTCGGAGCTGGCGGTGCGGACCGGCCGGGCATTCTCGTAGAACCTCAGGCAGGTCTCATCGAAGGTCAAACCGAGCGCGTCGAGCAGCCGGCGAATTTCGCCCTCGGGATCGGCGACCAGCCGCTCGTGGACCACTCGGTGGACGACCCCCGGAATGACGCGGTCGAAATGCGCCATCAGCCGCACATAGTCGCGGTAATAGGCGCCGACCGCCTCGAGCGAGTAGGAAAATGCCTGGCCGCGCGCGAAGTGCTGCTTGAAGTTGGAAAAGCAGCAGGCGAGCGGGTGGCGGCGCGCATCGATGATCCGGGCGTTGGGCAGGATCAGCCGGATAAAGCCGGTGTGCGCCCAATTGTTGGGCATCTTGTCGATGAAGAAGGGCGTGCCGGCGGTGCGCTGGATCCGGGTCCGGTCGAGATACTCGCGGCCGAGCGCTCCGAGCTCCCCGGCCGGCAGTTCGGCGAGGATCGCCGGGTATCGCGATTTCTGTCCGCGATCATCCTCGCGGCGATCATCCTCGCGGCGGTTGGCCCGCTGCGACAAGGCGATGATGTCGGGCAGCTCCATCGTGCCTTCGACCAAGGGGTGGCTGGCGAGGATCTGCTCGATCAGGGTCGACCCGGCGCGCGGCATTCCGAGGATGAAAATGGGATCGGGCGAACGGCACCCGGCGCCCGCGCGCTCGGCGAGGAATTCGGCCGTGAACAGCGCTTCGCACGTTTCGACATGTTCGGTGATCGCCGCCGGGTCGTAATGGAGCTGGCCGGCACGGATCCGATTGCCCTGGGAATAATGGTCGAAAGCGCCGTCGTCCTCGCGCCGGTCCTCGAGCGCCTTGCCGAGCGCGAAATGGAGGTGCAGCCGATCGTCGTCGCTGATTGCCTCGCCGGCAAGAGCGGAGCGCATCGCGGCGATGTCCTCGTCCGAAAAGCGCACGGTCTTGAGGTTGGCGAGGCTCCACCACGCCTCGCCGAGGCTCGGGGCGAGCTCGATTGCCCGGCGGTAGGCGGCGATCGCCTCGCCTTGTTCGCCGACCGTCTTGAGCAAATGGCCGAGGCTCATCCACACTTTGGGCTGCCCCGGGTGGCGCGACAGCACGTCCCGGTACAGCGCGATGGCCTCGTCGTAGCCGCCCAGCCGGCCGAGCGCCGCCGCGCGCAGGTTGCGCTGGGCATCGTCCTGCGCTCCCAGGCGCTCGATCCGGTCGAGCTCGGCAAGAGCTTCCTCGGCGCGGTGCTGCCGGTAGAGGATCGTCGCGAGGTTGGCGCGCGCCGCCGCCCAGCCGGGAGCGAGCTCGATCGCCCGGCGGAGCAAGTTCTCGGAGTCGACGCGGCGGCCGAGGCGGGCGGCAAGCTCGGCCATCATCCGGATCGCGGCGACGTCGGTCGGCCGGCGCTTGAGCAACGGCCGAAGGATCGCTTCGGCCGCCGGCAGATCATTGTCGACCAGCGCCGCACCCGCGCGGATCAGTTCGGGATCGCGGACCGACGCGGAGATGGCGGCGAGTTCGGCCTCGTTGGCGGCCTCGTCCTCGCCGGTTCGGCGCAGCGCCTCGCCGAGCAGCCGGTAGCCGTCGGCGCTGCCGGGGACCGAGGCGAGGATTTCGCGTGCCTGCTCGGCGGCCAGCCTGGGCTGCTGCTCGAGCAGATTGCGGCCGTGAGCGAGCGCCGCGGCAACATTTGGCGCGGTCTGGGGATTGAACGCCCTGTCCATGGTGAAGCTTGCCTAGCCTCTTGGCGGCGATCGCGACAAGGGAGCGGCTGGTGCCTCTGCTGACTCTGGCCGTGCTTGCGGGGGTGTGGCTGGCGATGCTTCTGCTCGGCGCCGGGAATAGCGACCGGGCGCTGCTGATGGCGCTGTACGCCGGCGATGAGCCGTGGCTGGCGCTGGCGGCGCTCGGTTTCACCTACCTGGGCAATTGGCCGACCGTGGTCGCGGTGACCATTCTCGGCTCGGGATGGCTGCTGTATCGAGGCAAGCGCCGGGCGGCGCTGCTGCTGCTCATTGCGAGCTTCTCCGGCCGGCTCCTTGTGATCCTCGAAAAGGCCTATTTCGCGCGCCTCCGCCCAGAGGAGAATTTGCGCCTCGCCGAAGTCCATTACCAGTCGTTCCCGAGCGGCCACGCGGCCAATTCGATGATCGTCTATCTCGGCTTCGCATTGCTCGCGTTCGACGATCCGCGGCATCGGCGCTGGGCCGTCGCGGCGGCGCTGCTGCTTTCCGTCCTGATCGGCTTCAGCCGGCCGATGCTCGGAGTTCATTGGCCGAGCGACGTCGTCGCCGGCTGGTCGTTCGGATTGTTCTGGACGCTGCTGGTGATCGCGGTTGCGGAGCGCTGGGCGGGGCGCAGCCTTGCCAAGAAAGACCCTACGGATCGGGCGGAGAGCGTTTGATCTCGAACAGGTGACCGTCGGGGGTCCGGAAATATTGCCACTCATGGCCGTTCCACGACCCCCGATCGCCGATCAGCTCGGCTCCCCCGGCGACCAAGGCTCGCGCCGCTCGGTCGACGTCGTCGACCTCGAAGGCGATGGTCGGGGGCGTGTTGAGATCCTTGCCGCGCCCGTCGCGGCCGAAGATCTCGAGCTGCTGGCCGGGCGCGACTCGAAGGATCGCCTGACGGTCGCCGCTCGCCTCGACCGTCAGGCCGAGCACCTGCGTGAAGAATCGCAGCGAGGTTTCGTAGTCGTCGGTGCCGACGCCGACCCAGGAGAAGCCTTTGACCCTTATCGCCATTCGCTGACCCTCATACGTTGAACCGGAACAGCAGGACGTCGCCGTCCTGGACGACATAGTCCTTGCCCTCGGCGCGCATCTTGCCGGCCTCCTTGGCCCCCGACTCGCCGCCGCAGGCGATGAAATCCTCATAGGCAATGGTTTCGGAGCGAATGAAGCCGCGTTCGAAGTCGGTGTGGATGACTCCGGCGGCCTGCGGCGCTCTCGCTCCCCTGGGCACGGTCCAGGCGCGCGCTTCCTTGGGCCCGGCGGTGAAGAAGGTGATCAGGCCCAGCAGCTGATAGCCGGCGCGGATCACGCGCGTCAGGCCGGTTTCCTCGAGCCCCAGGTCGGCAAGGAACGCCGCTCGGTCGCTCTCCCCCAGCGTCGCGATCTCCGCCTCGATCGCGGCCGAGACGATGACCGCCCCGGCGTGCTCGGCGGCGGCTTTCTCGAACACTTGCGCCGACAGTGCATTGCCCTCCGCCGCGTCGGCCTCGTCGACGTTGCACACGTAAAGGACGGGCTTGGCGGTCAGCAGCTGCGCGCGCTCGAGCGCCTTGTGCTCCTCCGCATCTTTCGGTTTGACCAGCCGAGCGGGCCTGGACTCCTTGAGCAGCTCGAGCGCCTGGCCGAGGACCGAGGCTTCGATCCTGGCCTCCTTGTCGCCCTGCTGCGCTTTCTTGACGAGGTTCGGCACGCGCCGCTCGAGGCTGTCGAGATCGGCCAGCATCAGCTCCGTCTCGACGACCTCCGCGTCGGCGATCGGGTCCACTCGGCCCTCGACGTGGGTGACGTCGCCGCCGGTGAAGCAGCGCAGCACGTGGACGATCGCGTCGACCTCGCGGATGTTGGCGAGGAATTTGTTGCCCAGGCCCTCGCCCTGGCTGGCTCCGCGGACTAGTCCGGCGATGTCGACGAACTCGATCTGGGTGTCGATCGTCTGGGCGGACTTGGCGATCCCGGCGATCTTGTGCAGCCGCTCGTCGGGCACCGCGACGCGGCCGACGTTGGGCTCGATGGTGCAGAACGGATAATTCGCCGCCTGCGCTGCCGCGGTCTCGGTCAGAGCGTTGAAAAGCGTCGATTTCCCGACATTCGGCAAGCCGACGATGCCGCAGCGAAAGCCCATCGGAAGTCCTTTGGTGAAGGGGATTGCGACGCGCTTAGCGGTGCCTCGGGACAAAATGAAGCGGCTGCGGCCGAACTCGAACGGAAACCGACGGTCGGCCCCGCCGTTAGTTCATCGTGGCAACGCGCAAGAGCGGCAAACCGATCGTGCTGATCACCGGCGCGGCGGGGAATATCGGCACGTCGTTGGCGAAGGTTCTGGCTGACGACTATCGCGTCGTCGGTGTCGACCGGCCCGGCTCCGAAGCGGAATTCCCGCTGATCGAGGCCGACCTTGGCGACGACCAATCGGTCGAAAAAGGCATCAGCGAGTTTGCGAAGCGTTTCGGCAAGCGCGTCGCCAGCGTGGTCCACCTCGCTGCCTATTTCGATTTCACCGGCGAGGAGAACCCACTTTACAAGTCGATCAATGTCGATGGCACCCGCCGGCTACTGCGCGGGCTGCAGCGGCTCGAGGTCGAGCAGTTCCTCTATTCTGGGACGATGCTCGTGCACGCGCCCGGCAAGCCGGGACAGCCGATCGACGAGCAGCAGCCGATCGAGCCCAAATGGGCCTACCCGAAGTCGAAAGCCGAAGCGGAGGAGGTGATCCGCGCCGAGCACGGCGGCATCCCCTACGTGCTGCTTCACCTCGCCGGGCTCTATGACGATGAGACGGCGGTGCCGACGCTCAGCAACCAGATCGCCCGGATTTACGAGCGCGATCTCCAGAGTCACCTATACTCGGGCTCGACTCTGGTCGGCCAATCGATGGTCCATCGCGCCGACATGCTCGACGCGTTCAAGCGCGCAATCGACCGGCGAAGCAAATTTCCGTCGGGAACGGTGATCCTTGTCGGCGAGGAGGAAGCGGTCGGCTATGACGCGCTCCAAGACGAGATCGGCTATTTGATCCACGGTTCCGAGGACTGGCCGACGCTACGGGTGCCCAAGCCCGCCGCCGCCGTCGGAGCGTGGGTTCAAAACAAGCTCGAGCCGGTCGTCCCGGACGCGATCGACCAGGGCGAAGCGCCCTTTATCAAGCCGTTCATGGTGGCGATGGCCGACGACCATTACGAGCTCGACGTCTCCCGCGCTCGCGAGCTGCTCGGCTGGGAGCCCGAGCACCGGATCAAGGACACTCTGCCCAAAATCGTCGCCGCACTGAAACGCGACCCGGAGGGCTGGTACGAAGACAACGGCCTCACCCCGCCGCCGATGGTCACGGACGCGCAAACTGCCGGTCGCGATCCGGAGCGGGTGCGCGCCGAGCATGAAAAAGTGCTGGTCGGCGAGCACCGCCAGTTCCGTTGGGCGCACTTCACCAACATTTTTCTCGGTCTGTGGCTGGCGCTGCAGCCGCCTTTGATCGGGGTTGATAGCAACGCGCTTGCGTGGAGCGAGGTTGGGCTCGGCCTTGCCGTCATCCTGTTTGCCACTTTGTCGCTGTCCTGGCGGCTGCGGTGGGCGCGCTGGGCGACGGCCGGAGCGGGAGCGCTGGCGATGGCGGCTCCATTCCTGTTCTGGACCGAGAACGGCGCCGCTTATCTGTCCGACACCCTGGTCGGAGGCCTGATCTTCGCCTTTGCGGTCGGCACTCGGCCCGAAGTCGGTCCGTCCCCGCTCGCTGCGACCGCGGGGCCGCACACTCCGCCCGGCTGGAGCTACAATCCCTCGACATGGTCGCAACGCCTGCCGATCATCGTTCTCGCCGTCGTCGGCTTGGAGGTTTCACGCTATTTGGCCGCCTACCAGCTCGGACATATCGAGGGGGTATGGGAGCCGTTCTTCGCCGGCTCGCCGGCCGATCCCAGGAACGGCACCGAAGAGATCATCACCAGCCATGTCTCCGAGGCATGGCCGGTGTCCGACGCGGCGGTCGGCGGGTACACCTACGCGCTCGAGATTCTGACCGGGATCGTCGGTTCGCGAGCGCGCTGGCGGACGATGCCCTGGCTGGTCGTGCTGTTCGGATTGATGATTGCCCCGCTCGGCGTCACTTCGATCTTTTTCATCATCATCCAGCCGATCCTGATCGGCACCTGGAGCACCTTGGCGCTGATCGCCGCCGCGGCGATGCTGGTGCAGATTCCCTATTCGCTCGACGAATTGCTGGCGACGCTGCAGTTCATCCGGCGGCGAGTGAAGGCGGGCAAGAGCTGGCTGCGCGTGTTCCTGTTCGGCGACACCGATGAAGGGCCCGATGAGGAACCGGAGAACGAATTCGGGCACGGGGCGGGGCCCTTCGTGAAGGACATGGTCAGCGGCGGCGTGAATTTGCCGTGGAACCTCGCGCTCGCCGGACTCGTCGGGCTGTGGTTGATGTTCACCCGGCTGACGCTCGGCGCGGCCGGCTCGATGGCCAACGCCGATCACCTGATCGGAGCGCTTGCGCTGACCGTGATTTCCCTCGCGGCCGCCGAAGTCGCGCGACCATTGCGCTTTCTGCTGGTGCCGCTCGGAGTCGTGCTTCTGGTGACTCCGTTCGTCTTCGAGGCAAGCACCACGCAATCGATCGCCAGCATCGTCTGCGGCGTCGCGCTGATCGCGCTCAGCGTCCGCCGGGGCGCGGTTCGCGGCCGGTACGGCGCCTGGCAGGGCTGGATCGTCTAGGCGAAGTTGAAGCTGATGCTGAGGCGCTCGCCGCGCGCGCGGCCGGGGCGCACTTCGTGGCGCAGCCAGCTCTCCCACAGCAGCAGGAGGCCCGGCCGCGGCTCGATCTCGACGAAAGTCTGGAGGTCCTGCGGCGCATCCTTCGAGCGCGTCGGCGCGGCCATCATCATCGGCAGTCGCGGGTCTTCGAAGCCAATCGCGCCTGAGCCGGGCGGGGCTTCGACATAGAAAGTGCCCGACAGGATGCTGTGCGGGTGGAGATGCCCACCGTGCCGTCCACCGGCTTTCAACAGGTTCACCCACAGGCTGTCGAGGCGCGGCTTGCGCGGCAGGTCGAAGGCGAGCTCGCTGGCGAACGCAGCAGCGTGGCGGCTCAGCAGCTTCTGCAGGTCGGCGAACGCCGGATCGCGGGTCGCGAGGTCATCGAGCGACGCGTAGCTGGTGTAGCCGGGATAATGATGCTCGCGGCTCCAGCGGCGCCCGGCGCTGTCGTCGCGGGCCAGGGTCCGGATCGAGTGCGAAAGATCGGCCAGCAGCTCGGGCGAATCGAGCTCCGCCTCATAGAGGCGGGTCGCGAACAGCGAGCGGACGCTCACTCGTCGTGCATCCGGCGCGCGACCTCGCTCATGAAGCGGGGGTCGTCGCCTTCGGCCAGCCATTCGGCCTCGGCGGCGATCGCGGCGAGCAGGTCGGCCAGCGGCTCCATCTCGACCTTGGAATAATTGCCGAGCACGTGCGGAGTCACCTTCTCCTGCTGACCCGGGCCGGGGTGGCCGATGCCGATCCGGACTCGGCGAAATTCAGGGCCGAGGTGCGCGTCGATCGAGCGCAGCCCGTTGTGGCCGGCGGTGCCGCCACCGACCTTCACCTTGACCTTCATCGGCGCGAGATCGAGCTCGTCGTGGAACACGGTCAAGGCGTCGAGGTCGAGCTTGTAGAAGCGCAGCGCCTCGGCGACCGCTTCGCCGCTGCGGTTCATGAACATTTGCGGTTTCAACAGCAGGATCCGCTGCTTGCCGATGCGGCCCTCGCGAAGCTCGCTCCGGAATGCTTTCTTCGGAGCCGAAAAGCCGTGCGCCGCGGCGATGACGTCGGCCGCCATGAAGCCGACATTGTGGCGGTGGAGCGCATAACTCGCGCCGGGATTTCCGAGGCCCGCCCAGATCTGCATCAGCGCTCCCTAGCGTCTCGCCCGTCCAAAAAGAAACCGCCCGCCCTCCGGAGAGGGCGAGCGGCTGCTCAGACTGTTTTGCGGGACTCGGATCAGCCCTTGTCGCCGTCCTTGTCGCTTTCCTCGGCTCCGGCTTCGCCTTCGCCCTCCTCCTCGTCGATGGTCGGGACCTCGCCCTCGGCGGCCGCGGCGGCTTCGGCAGCTTCATCCGCCTCGGCCTTCATCGCCGATGGCGCAACCAGGGTGGCGACAGTGAAGTCGCGGTCGTCGATCGCCGTCTTGGTGCCCTCCGGCAGGGTGACCTGACTGATGTGGATCGCATCGCCGATGTCGAGGCCGGCGAGGCTGACGTGGATCTCGTCCGGGATCTTCGAGGCCGGACAGACCAGCTCGAGCTCGTGCTGGACGATGTTGAGCACTCCGCCGCGCTTGATGCCGGGTGATTCCTCCTCATCGTCGAACCGCACCGGCACGTTGACCGTGACCTGGCTGTGCTCGCCGATGCGCAGGAAATCGACGTGGATCGGCCGGCTGGTGACCGGGTGGAACTGGACGTCCTTGGGCAGCGTCCGATGCGGCTCGCCGCCCGCATCGACCATCACCACGGTGTTCATGAAGTGGCCGGTCGAGAGCATCTTGGCGAGACGCTTCTCCTCGACATGCACCGACAGCGGCTCCTTCTTGTCGCCGTAGATCACGGCGGGCACCCGTCCGTCGCGCCGCAATGCACGGGAGGCTCCCTTGCCAGCCCGTTCGCGCGCTTCAGCGGGCAGCGTCAGCTGTTCGCTCATTTGAACTTACTCCAATGCAAAGCCCCGCCACGCCTCCAGGGATGACCATCGCCGGGGAAGGCGCGCCCTAGTCGAGGGGCTCCGGAAAAGCAAGAATGCAGGGGCCAGGGGCGGAGGAACGGGTGGGCGGCTCGTGCGTAGGATCAAGGACCTCCATAGGTCTTTACCGGGAACAGCGGCAATCCGGCGGTGACGCCCTGCTTGCGCCGTGCGGCGGCGATGCGGATCAGCTTGGGATGGCGGAACAGCTGGTGATAGCGCGGGTCGGCGCGCTGCTCGGGGGTGAAGGTCAGGCGCCCCTCGTTGAGGATGTCGAGGACCGAGTCGGCCTGGTCCCGCTCGGTCGCGGTGCGGGCATGGCGGAGCCCCTCGTCGAAGCTCCTCATCCGGGCGGCAATCGCCGCCGCGAAGAAATCGACACGCGCATCCTCCGGTATCGGCGGGAGCTTGAATGGCCGGCCGAGGATCAGGCGGTCGGCAATGCCGCGAACCTCGGCTACCTCCTGTTCTGACAATTCGCCGGCAAGCGCCGCTTTCGCGAGGACTGGAAAATCCTCACGATATTGTGCCGGAGTCGCAAATCCGGCCATCGCGCTGAACCAGTACCACCCGATCGCCTCGCAGAAATCGCGGCAGTTGATAGCGGCATCGCGCACCGTTCCATAATCGCCGAGCGAATAGAGGATCTTGACTCGGTAGAAGGGCAGCAGGGTGTCGAATGGGTCACGTTCGATCGCCTGCTCGAGATGGCCCAGCGCTTCGCGCGTTCGGCCAGTCAGCCACAGGCTTGCGGCAATGGAATAGTGCGCCGGCCCGAAGTTCGGCGACCTTTTGAGCACCGCCTGGTCGATTGGAAGCGCCTGGTCGACCGCCCCGCTGAAGTTGTTGAGCGCCGTCGACTTGGCGACCAGCGCGAGATTGTTCTCCGGGTCGAGCTCCAGGGCTCGCTCATTGGCGCGGCGCTGTTCGGCGATGAGCTCGCTCCACGACATGCCGAGCTGATCGGGCATGCTCAAGGCCATCAACCAGGCATAGCCGGCATGCGCATCGGCGAAATCCGGCTGGATCGAAGCGGCAAGTCGAAACTGCTTGATCGCCTCGAGCCGGGCGTCCCGTTCGTCGCGCACCGACACTCGTTCCAGCGCCCGGAGATAGGCTTCGTAGGCTGCCGGATCGACATTGCGCCGCTGGGCGACGTCGCCCTCGCCGGCACCGAGCCCCGCCCTCAGTCCGCCAGCCAGCTCGCGCGCCATCCGGTTCTTGAGCACTTGAAGTTCATCGGCCGCGCCTTCGAATGTCCGCGCCCACACCTGCTCTGACGACTTGGCGTCGATCAGCCGGACCGAAATGCTGAGGCGCTCGCCGAGCTTCTGAACGTTTCCTTCGACCAGATGCGTGATGCCCAGCCTCTGGGCGATTTCCGGCGCGGTCAGGCTCTTGCCGGCGAGCGCGTGGGTCGATGTGCTGGAAGTGATCCTGAGCCCCGACAGCGGGGTCAGGCTGTCCGCCAGTGCGCTCGACAGGCCCGCGCCGAGATATTCGATGCCGCGGTCGCCGGAAGTGACGAACGGCATGATCGCCAGCGAGACGCCTTCGCCTTGCTTCTGCCCCGAGATTAAGCGGTCAATGGGTTCCGGCCGGACGATCGCCAGCGTCGCGGCGCCGGCCAGCAGCAGTGCTCCGATCCCGGCGGCGATGAGGCGGCGCGGCGGCCTCGAAACTGAGCGTTCGGCGGGTGCCGACTTTTCGACTTCGAGCGCCTCGGCGAGTGCGGGCGGGATGGGGGCGCCCTTGGCGGCCCATTTCTTCAGGTCGATTGTCTGAAACTGGCGAAAACCCAGCGGTGGCGGCGTTCCGTCGATGGTCACGGCGACCAGCCGCCCGCTGTCCGCGGCGACGCTCGCCTCGTCACGCACCCAGCGCGAATCCGCCGCTTCCTTCGACCACATCACCAGCACCTTCGATGCGGCGTTCAGCTGTTTCTCGATGTCGCGCGAAAAATCGGACCCGCCCTTGATGTGACGGTCCCACCAAACCGTCAGCCCGGTATCCGCGATCGCGCCTGCAAGGCGCTCGGCCGTGACGCGGTCCGGCCGTGCGTAGGACAGGAATACGTCGGCCAATCTCTGCTCCCCGTTCCACCCCAGAGCCCAAGGCTAGCACCATCGCGGCGGCAAATGGAATGCAGGCCTTGAGGCGCGGCGGGCTTTTTCGTGCCGGGCTTCCAGTGCTCGCCATGCCCCCGGCATGGCTGCGCGCGCTTCCAGTGCTCGCCATGCCCCCGGCATGGCTGCGCGCTTCAGTTGATCCGGGCGGAGCGGATGTTGAGCTCGGCGAGCTTGGCCTGGACGCTGTCGGGGCCGGCGAGATGGCCGACTCCGACGGCGACGAACGCGGTGCCCGGCTGTTGCAGCCGCCGGGCGATCCAGCCCGCCCAGTGAGCGTTCCGCTGGGTGAACATGACGTGATAGGTGTCCGGCGAGTTCCACCGCATCTGATTGAGCATCATCGCGAAAATGCGCGAATCGCCGCGGTTCCAGGCGGTCTGCATCTCGCCCATCGCCACCGACAGATCCTGCATCGTGACTCGGTCCGGAGCCGCGCCGACCGCTTCCCCCGGCCGGGCAAGCCGCGCGGGGCGGGTGGGCATGGAGCGGAACATGTTCAGCTGAGCGGCGAAGCTCTCGAGCCCGATGACGGGCTTGCCGAACGCGTCGGCTGCTTCGCGCAGGACCATGTCGGCTCCGTTGGCGGAGCTCATTCCGCGCGCTCGCCCGGCCGAGATTGCGAGACGGGTCGAGGCGAGGAAAGAAGCGGTCGCGGCCACCGGGTGGAGCGGCGGTCGTGAAGCGCCCGAGCTTCTGGGCGCTCCGCGGGCGAGGTCCGGAACGATGGTCTCGAGCACCAGCTCGTCGGAAGCGGCGAAAGCGGTCAGCACCTCGTCGTTGAACCAGGCGGTCCGGCCGTCGAGCGCGTGAAACGTGCCGAACAGATAGATGATCGTGTCGTGATCGTTGACCACCCAGATCGCCGGATCGGCGTCGGCCATGGCGGACGCGGAAGCCGGCGAGACCGATGCGGCGGCCAAAGCAGCGGCGATCAGAAATTTGGCCATCCCTGGGTCTCCCGCCCATCGGACCGGCGCTGAGGATGGTGATGACGGTGAGCCCGGCGCGCCGAGCGCCCGGTCGTCCGTGCACCGTGCCCCCCAGCCCGATACCCGGCGATCATGGTCACCGAGCGGTTAATAAAAGTCTAGCGGAAAGCCGCGCCGAGTGAATTTTTGTCATTCCGGCTCGGCAACTAATCGGAGCGGCGGTGCTGGTTATTGGATACGGCGGACCCGGTAGCCGTCCCGCTGCAGCATCGCCACGACCGAGTCCGGGCCGGCGAGGTGGCCGGCGCCGACCGCAACGAACACCGATCCGGGCGCCGCCATGCGCCGCTGGATCCAGCGCGTCCAATTGACGTTGCGCCGCTTGATCAGGGCATCGCGAAGCTCGGGCGAACCCGACAGGTCCTCGTTGAAGGTCGCGCCGATCTTGGCGACGTCGCCGCGCGCCCAGGCGGTCAGCATCTCGTTGAACTGCGTGCGCATCTCGGCCGGGGCGTCGAGCGCTCCCTCGAGCAGCGAGCGCTGGGCGGATTCGGGAAGCGTGTCGAACAGGCTCAATTGCTCGGTGTTGGTCTCCAGCTGGCCGACCGGCTTGCCGGCCTGCATGAAGGCGTTGCGAAGCACGGCTTCGACGCCCGCCTCGCCGATCAGGCCGAGATCCTTGAACTGCGTGCCGAGCAGCATGAAGGCGGCCGCCCAGGTCTCCATCCGGTCATAGGCCGTACGTGGAATGCCGGTCTTGCGGATCGCCGCCTCGAGCATCGGACGCTTGGCCGGCGAGACCCGCTCGGCGAGCGGCGGCAGGCCGGCGCGGAAGCCGAGGCGAGCAAGCTCGGCGACCAGCGCCTGCGGATTCTTGTTGTCGACAACGGTCTCGACGACCAGCGTTTGCGAGCCTGCAACCGCCCGGTCGAACGCCGCCGTGCGCCACGCATAGTCCTTGGGCAGCAAATGGATCGTCCCGAACAGGTAGATGGTCGTGTCGCGGTCGGCGACTTGCCACAGCGCCGGGCGGCCGGTGGCGCTCTCGGCCGGAGGCGTGGTTGCGCAGCTTGCCAGCGCGACAACGCCGAGCATCGCCAGCCCGCGGCGAAGGATCCTCATCAACATTGCCTGGCCGCCTTTCGTCGCGAACGCCCTTGAGTTGCGGGCATGTAGGAAGCCTGAACGCCACCGTCCACTTGCCGGGCTTCATCGCATGCGCCAAACGCCGCGGGACCGGTTGCGCGACAGGGGCACTTCGCTTGAGCCTAAGCTTCCAGGACCTGATCCTCACGCTCCACCGCTACTGGAGCGCGCAGGGCTGCGTGCTGCTCCAGCCCTACGATCTCGAGATGGGAGCCGGCACGTTCCACCCGGCGACCGTGTTGCGAGCGCTGGGTCTCGAACCGTGGAAATGCGCTTATGTCCAGCCGTGCCGACGACCGACCGACGGCCGCTACGGGGCCAATCCCAACCGGCTTGGCCATTACTACCAGTACCAGGTGATGCTGAAGCCAAGCCCGCCCGAGCTTCAGGAGCTGTACCTCGGCAGCCTCGCCGAGATCGGCATCGATTTCCTCAAGCACGACATCCGCTTCGTCGAGGACGATTGGGAAAGCCCGACGCTCGGCGCGTGGGGCCTGGGCTGGGAAGTCTGGTGCGACGGGATGGAAGTCACCCAGTTCACCTACTTCCAGCAGGTCGGCGGGTTCGAGTGCCGGCCGGTCGCCGGCGAGCTGACCTACGGGCTCGAGCGGCTGGCGATGTACATCCAGGGCGTCGACAATGTGTTCGACCTCAGATTCAACGATGCCGGCGTGTCGTACGGCGACGTGTTCCTCGAGAACGAAAAGCAGATGTCGGCATGGAATTTCGAGGTTGCCGACACCGACACATTGTTCGACCTGTTCCGGAAAGCGGCGGTCGAGTGCGAGAACTGCCTCGCCGCCAGGCTCGCCATCCCCGCCTACGAGCAGGCGATCAAGGCCAGCCATCTGTTCAACACTCTGCAGGCGCGCGGAGTGATCTCGGTCGCCGAGCGCCAGGCTTATATCGGCCGCGTGCGCGACCTCGCCAAGGCCGCGTGCAGCGCCTGGCTCGAGGTGCAAGGCCAATCGGCGGGGCAGGCGGCCTGATGGCGGATTTCCTGCTCGAACTGCTGTCCGAGGAGATCCCGGCGCGGATGCAGGCGCGGGCGCGGGGCGATCTCGCGAAGATGTTTGCCGGGGAGCTGGAGAAAGCCGGGCTCGAGACCGGCGCGATCGACGTCCATTCGACTCCTCGGCGGCTGGTCCTGATCGCCCGCGACGTCGCCGCGCAAACCGCGGCGGCGCGCGAGGAGATCAAGGGACCCAAAGCGTCCGCGCCGCCGGCTGCGCTCGACGGATTCTTGCGCAAGACGGGCCTGGCGCGCGAGCAGCTCGAGGAGCGCGACGGAGTTCTGTTCGCGGTCATCGACCGGCCCGGGCGACCGGCCGCCGCGGTGATCGGCGACGCGCTCGGTCGCATCCTTGCTGATTTCCCGTGGCCAAAATCGATGCGCTGGGGCGGCGGATCGGAACGCTGGGTTCGGCCGCTGCACGGCATCGTCGCGCTTCTGGGCGAAGACATCGTTCCGTTCGAGATCGGCGGAATTGCCAGCGGCGCGACCACGCTGGGCCACCGATTTCATCATCCGGGCCCGATCACCATCGGCGGCGCCGGCGACTATGCCGAGAAATTGCGCGCCTGCCACGTGATCGTCGACCAGGACGAGCGCGAGCGGCTGATCCGCGAGGGCGCCGACAAAGCGGCGGCCGATGCCGGACTGAAATTGCTCGCCGACGAGGGGCTGGTGGTCGAGAACGCCGGACTGACCGAGTGGCCGGTGCCGCTGCTCGGCCGCTTCGACTCCGAATATCTCGACGTGCCGCGCGAGGTGATCGTGCTCACGATGCGCACCAACCAGAAATATTTCGCCTGCACCGATGACGGCGGGGCGCTCGCGCCGGCGTTCGTGTGCATCGCCAACATCGACGCCAATGACGGCGGCGCGGCGATCGTCGAGGGCAACCGCCGCGTGCTCGCCGCGCGCCTCGCCGACGCGCGTTTCTTCTGGGAGCAGGATTTGAAGGTGCCGCTCGAGGAGCAGGCGAAGAAGCTCGACCAGATCGTCTTCCACGAGAAGCTCGGCACTCTCGCCGACAAGGTCGAACGGGTCGCGAAGCTGGCGAGGTGGCTGGTCGAGGAGGGGGTGGTCAAAGGCGCCGACGCGGAGCAAGTCCAACGCGCCGCGCGCCTCGCCAAGGCCGACCTCGTCACCGGGATGGTCGGCGAATTTCCTGAGCTGCAGGGCGTGATCGGCGGATATCTGGCGCGCGCGCAGGGCGAGCCCGATTCGATCGCCGACGCCGTCCGCGACCATTACAAGCCGGTCGGGCAGGGCGAGGAAATGCCAACCTCGCCGGTGACGGTGGCGGTCGCGCTGGCCGATAAGCTGGACAGCGTTTTTCTGTTCCCGTCCGCGGGGATGATGCCAACTGGATCAAGCGATCCCTACGCGATTCGACGGGTTACGATCGCGGTAATACGGTTGCTCATAGCCAACGATGTTCGCCTGCCGCTTCGAGCCGCGCTCCGCGTTTGGTACGATCTATTGGCCGAGATGTGCGTCACTGATTCCGAAGGCGTTGAATACGTAGGGGTGCTGCGGCGATACCACGAAGTAGTCGAGAACGATTTCGCTTACACGGTGCAAAGATATCAACCGAAAGGACTTCCGTCGAATGAGTGGGAGGAACTCACTCTCGCTTTCGTAAATTCATCTGATATCGAGTATCACAAGACCTTCGGGCTCGATGCTAATGACGAAGCGCCATTTTACTATCACGAATTCAATTCTCCCGCGGACATTATCAAAGCGGTTTGGAGTTTCCTCGCCGACCGCCTCAAGGTGCAGCAGCGCGAGGCAGGGGTTCGGCACGATTTGATCGACGCGGTGTTCGCGCTTGGTGGGGAGGATGACCTGGTGCGGTTGCTGGCTCGGGTGAAAGCCCTTCAGGAATTCGTCGCGACCCCGGAAGGCGCCGACCTGCTGGTCGCCTACAAGCGCGCGGCCAACATCCTCAAGCGCGAGAACTGGACCGCTCCGCAGGTCATGAGCTCAGCCGCCGAGCAGGGCATCCCGCAGACCGGCGAGGAGGACCCGCTGGTGCTGGTCGAGGAGCCGGGGATGGCCGAGGCGATCGCCGAGATGGCGTCGGGCAGCGCCGGAGCGGACCTGCCGCAAGAGCAGGCGCTGGTGGCGGCGCTCGACAAGGCCGAGCCCGAGGCGACGGCGGCGGTCGAGGCCGAGGATTTCACGCGCGCGATGGCGGCCCTGGCGCGGCTGCGCGGGCCGATCGACGAGTTCTTCGACCATGTGACGGTCAACGATCCCGACCCGGCGACGCGCGAGCGGCGCTTGAACCTGCTGCTGCGGTTTCGCGACGCGGTTCACCGGGTCGCCGACTTCTCGAAGATCGAAGGCTAGGCCCGGCGGTCGTCGTCGGGACGGCGGTCGGCATCGTCGCGCACCCCGTCGCCGTCGCGGTCCCGGATTCGGTCGCCGCGAGTCGAATCCTGGTCGCGCCATTCCCTCTCGCGGGTTTCCCACCGAGCGCGGTCGTCGCGAAGCTCATGCTCGATCGCCTCGCGGCGCGCCGATTCCTCGCGGTAGCGGGCTTTCCACTTGCGGCGTCCGCCGGCCGTCAGGAAGGCGCCGATCAGCAGCCCGAGGATGAAGACCAGCGCGACAATGACCCATTGGTCCGAGGTGAAACCGACCATCTTTCCGCTCCCCTTGTTCAAGACACCCGGGGATACAGCGCTCAAGCCGGCGCTAGCGTTCCACTGCCGTTGAAATCAGGCGTTGATGAGATTGTCGCTGATCGAGCAGGCTGCCGGGCCGAGGATGACGATGAACAGCGTCGGCAGGATGAACAGGATCAGCGGAATGGTCATGATCGCCGGCAGGCGCGCTGCCTTTTCCTCGGCGCGCATCATGCGCTCGTTGCGGAACTCGGCCGACAGCACGCGCAAAGCCGACGCCAGCGGAGTGCCGTACTTCTCGGTCTGAATCATGGTCGTGACGACGCCTCGGACCGCCTCGAGGTCGACCCGGTTCGCGAGGTTCTCGAAGGCCTGGCGGCGCTCGTTGAGGAAGCCCAATTCGATCGCGGTCAGTCCGAACTCGTCGCCGAGCTCCGGATAGGCCTTGCCGAGCTCCTTGGCGACGCGGGCGAAGGCGGCGTCGACGGTGAGGCCGGCCTCGGCGCAGATGACCAGCAGGTCGAGCGCGTCGGGGAGGCCCTTGCGAACCGCGTGGCTGCGCTTGGTGACCTTGTTCTTGAGCCACACGTCGGGCGCCTTGTACGCTCCGACAAGGGTCGCCGCGACGGTGCCATAGCGGCGCCACCACGACCATTCCGGGAAATAGTCGAAGGCGTAGATCATCAGCACGGCGGTGACCCCGAGCACGACGGGAAGCACGAAGCGCGCGAAGATGATGAAAAAGGCGAGTTCCTTGGTGCGGATGCCGGCCTGCATCAGCTTGAGCTGCGTTTTCTTGAGCTGGTCGTCCTGGATCATCTTGAAGCTGGTCAGGATCGACCGGACTCGGTCCGCGGCCTCGTTGCGGTTGGTGAGCTTCTTGCGCTTGTTGGTCGAGGCGACGATGCCGGCTTTCAACTGCTCGCGACGGTCGTTGAGCGCCTTGATCCGGCGCGCCATCGGGTCGCGGACGGTGGTCGCCGCATAGATTGCGATCAGCACGGCGAAGGTCGCGACGGCGCTGAGCATCGTCGCGATCCAGATGACGTCGAAACCGAGAAGGTTGGGGCCTGCCGCCTGCATTGCTATCGATTCCCCACTAGATCTCGAAGTTGACCATCTTGGCCATGATGAAGCCGCCGATGCCCATCCACACCATTCCGCCAAGGCCGGCGACGATCAGCCGCTCGTCGGTGAAAAAGCCGCCCATGTAGTTCGGGTTGATGAACCACACCATCGTGAAGACCACGAACGGAAGCGAGCCGACGATGTAGGCCGAGGCCTTCGACTCGGCGCTCATCGCGCGGATCTTGAGCTTCATCTGCGCGCGCTTGCGAAGCACGTCGGCAAGATTGGACAGGGTCTCGGCGAGGTTGCCGCCGGTTTCCCGCTGGATCGCCAAGGTGATGACGAAAAACTGGAACTCGGCTGTGCCCAGGCGGTCGGCGGTTTCCTGGAGCGCGACCTCCATGGTGCGGCCGATCTTCATCTTGTCGGCGACGGCCCGGAACTCGAGTCCGACCGGCCCCTGGATTTCGGCGGCGACGATGCCAAGCGTCTCGGTGATCGGAAGGCCCGAGCGCAGGCCGCGGACCATCAGCTCGATCGCGTCGGGAAAGTTGGAATTGAACTTGTTGATGCGCCGCTTGATCAGCTTGCCGACGAAGAAATACGGCCCGCCGAGGCCGAAGAACAGGCCGGCGAACAGCGCCAGCAGGATCGGCGCGCCGCGCATCATCAAAGCGGCGGCGATGAACACTCCGATGCCGAGCGAAATCAGGCCGTATTTGGCCAGGGTGATGTCCTTGCCGGTCATCTCGAGCCGGCGGCGAAGCAGCGCCGGCTTGGGGATCAGCGTCGAGGCGAGGCTTTCGATGCGCGTCGCGCGCTGAGCGAACAGCTTGCGGATCTGCGCCTGCGCATGCCCGGCGATGACGTCGCCGTGGCGTTCACGGATCATCTCGACGCGCCGCTTGAGCGTCTTCGAGGCCGATGGCCCGCGATACGCCTTGGCGATCAGCAGCAGAGCCGCGCCGGCCACAACGAAGAACGTCACCATGAAAAACATTCGTCAGTCCCTTCGGAGCGGCAGGGCGGGGGTTGGCCCCCCGCACTTGCCGCCGTTCGCTTCAGGCCGCTTTGGCCTTCGGCTTGGCCAGCATCGACTTCAGATTGTCGACCAGCGACCTGGCGCCGACCATCGCTTTTGAATCGCCGGCTCCTTCCTCGGTCGCATGGCTGAGGACCATGTTGGCCAGCGTGTTGAACGGCGCCGCCATCTTGCCGCCCGCGACCTCGGCCATCGGCTTGCCGAGCTTGGCGGATTGCGCGGCCAGTTTGCCGTCGCTCGGAAAGACGATGTCCACCGGCCGCTCGATCGACTGCTCGAAGTCCTTGCGGCTGATCTCCAGCGCTCCGCCCGAGGGCACGCCGTTGGCGACGACGATGACCTTGGTCTGGGGAGCGTTCGACTTCAGCCAGGCGAGGATCCGGATCGTGTCGCGGGTCGCGGCCAGGGTCAGCTCCGACACGACGACCGCAACGTGCGCGTCGTGGACCATGTGCGGATACTGGATCAGCATGTGCCGCGGCAGGTCGATCACCGTCGATTCAAACGCGTTGCGCATTTCCTCCTGAAGCTGGAAGAAAGCGGTTCCGTCCGTGACCAGCGGCTGGTGGATCGGCGCTTCGGCCGACAGCACCGAAAGCCGCTCGTTGGCACGGACCATGGCGCGCTCGATGAACAAACCGTCGATCCGGCTGGGATTCTCGATCGCGTCGGTGAGGCCGCGGCCGGGCTCGAGGTCGAGCGCCAGGGCGCCGGTGCCGAAATGGATGTCGAGGTCGAGCAGCGCGGTCGAGCGGTGAGCGCGCTCGCCGAGCAGCCAGGCCAGCGAGGTCGCGATCGTCGATGCCCCGACTCCGCCGCGAACTCCGACCACGGCGGTCATCACGTGCGGCTTGTCGGCATGGGCCTCGCCGCGAGGTCCCGAGATGATCTGCTGGGCATGGGCGAACGTGTCGCGCAGCTGGTCGACGGTGAACGGCTTGAGCAGATAGTCGTGGATGCCGCTCGCGACGAGGTCGCGATAGAGGCGCACATCGTTGACCTGACCGGTGGCGATGACGATCGTGCCGGGTTCGCAGACTTCGGCGAGCGCGTTGATGTCGTTCAAGGGATCGGCCGATTCCGCCAGGTCCACGAACAGGATGTTCGGGCTTGCCGAGATCGACAGCGACTGCACTGCGTTGCGCAGGCCCCCCTTGTTGACCTTCTCCGGCGACCAGCCGTGCTCGACCGCGACCGGCCGAAGCATGTCGGCGGTGGCATCGTCGCAAACGAAAGCCGTGAATGGATCGCGCAGACCCGCGCGTGCCTGGAACGGAGCGTTCATCGCCTAGTCGCCCTTCTTTGTGGTGTTGATGTCCTGGAGACCCTTGGTGCCGGTCGGCTCTGCCTTGCGGTAGACGCCGATCGCCTTCGAGGACGTCAGAGAGTCGCCGAGTCCGGTGCCCTCGCGCCCGTGGACCAGGTCCTGCGGGTTGGCGACCATCGCGGCGAGGTTGGAGTTCACCGCGCAGCCGAACGTCGACATATTGCGGTTCTGATGATTGGGTTGCGCCGGAAGGCTCCAATTGGGGCAGTAGGGGACGCTTGCGCGCATCCGGCTGACGATCACCCGAACCGACCCGGGAACGACCGCACCGGTCGTGACTGGAGCGCCCGGAGCGACCATCAGGCCGTAAGCACCGGCAACCTGGGCAACGTCGGCTCGAGCCTCGTACGGCCCGTCCACATAGATCGAATCGCCGTAGCCGAGGCCGAGGCCGCCGAACCAGGAGTTGAGCCGGGCCGCCTCGCCGGGAGCCAACTGGCCGCCGGGAGCCGACGCGTCGAACACATAATCGGCGCGGGAGACGACCGGCACGTTGACCGCGGCGACGCCCCGGTCGGGCAGGTCGTACGGCGTATGGCTGCAACCGGCGAGCAGCGCCGCGGCAAGCAACAGTGCGGATTTCGAGGCCATCGTGGCATCCTTCCTGATCAACTGGCGGGTCACAGCTTGAACCCCGGAGCAGCAGCGGCGCCGCCGGCGACGGGCGCCGGCGTGACCACACGGCGGCCACGGCTCGGGCCGACGAAGTTCTGGCCCTGGAGGACCTGCTGGACGTCGCTCGGAGCGCGATAGCCCTCGGTCGGAAGGGCGAGCTGCCCCGAGACCGGCCGGACCAGATACGGCGTGACGATGATCACCAGCTCGGTTTCCGAGCGGCGAAATGACGTCGACCGGAACAGCGCGCCGAGGATCGGCAGATCGCCGAGGAAAGGCGCTTTCTCGATGACGTTGGTGTTGGCGTTGCGAAGCAAGCCGGCGAGCATGAAGCTCTGGCCCGAGCCGAGCTCGACGGTCGTTTCGGCGCGGCGCGTCGTCAGCGCCGGCACGTCGAAGCCGTTGAGCTTGATCGAGCCTTCGGTCGAAAGTTCGCTGACTTCCGGCCGAACGCGCATCGAGATGCGGCCGTCGGCAAGCACGATCGGAGTGAAGGCCAGACCGACTCCATATTGCTTATATTCGATCGCCACCGAGCCCAGCGACTGCGACACCGGGATCGGGAACTCGCCGCCGGCCAGGAAGCTCGCCGTCTCGCCGGACAAAGCCGTCAGGTTCGGTTCGGCGAGCGTGGTGACGAGACCATCGGTCTCGGCCAGGTTGAGGCGCGAGATGAGATCGAGTCCGAGGATGTTCTTCCTCAGGGCGAGGGTGGTTCCGATCAATCCGCGGATGATCGAGCCCGTTCCGTCCGTGGCCGGATCGCTCGTCTCGCCCACCTTGGGAAGGAAGATGCCATCCCCCTGCAAGATGTCGAAGTCGCCGGCACGGCCGAGCAGGTTGACGCCGATCTGCTTCATCAGCGAACGGTTGATCTCGGCGATTCGGACCTTGAGCGTGACCTGCAGCGGGGTCGCCGAACGCAGCCGGCTGACGACTTGCGTGCCTTCGCCGACATAGGCCTGGACCAGCCGCTGTGCTTCCTCGACGTCGGTCGGCGAAGAGACGGTGCCGGTCAGCAGCACGAGATTGTTCATCGGCGTCGCCTGGATGCTGGCTTCGGGCATCGCCAGAAGGAGCATTTCGCCGACCGAGCTGATGTTGTTGCCGACCCGGACATTGGCCGCATAGACAACGCGCCCGTCCTTGCCAGTCGCGTAAACCGTGGTCTCGCCGCGGCCCTTGCCGAACACATAAAGCTGGTTCGCGGACCGCACCTGGACGTCGGCGATCGTGTCGTTGGCGACGAACACGTCGCTCATCGGCCCGGCCAGCCGGACAAGGGTGCCGGTGCCCTGGCTCAGGGTCAGTGTCTCCGACGGCGCAGCACTGTGCTGGGCGAGCGCGGGGACGGGTGCCGCAACCGTGCCGAGGCCGAGGGCCAGGGCAGCGAATGCGGTGCCGAGACGCGCTCGGCGAGTGGTTTTACGACTGGTCATTTTAGCGAACTCCCACCGGAACGACGGTGACGGTATTGCCACGGGAAACGCGAACGACCGGACCGGTGTAGACCGGAGCGGCACCTGACGGGCCGGCCGGAGCCTGGTCGCTGCGCATAGCCTTGGCGAAAGATGCGAGTGCGTCGTTGGGGCTATTCGAGCCCGCCGACGACGCGCGGCCGGGGACGGTGCGGCGCTGAAAGCGCGAGACGTCGCCCCCCGTGGTGTAGGTGGTGTTGGTGTCGATCGGCCGATTGGCGACCGCGAGCAGCAGGCGCCGCTCCTCGGCCGGGTTGGTGCCCTGGGGCAGCCGGACCTCGCCCGAAGCGACCATGCGCTCGAGCTCGGCGGTGTTGTCGGCGATCGAGCGCAGCGACAGGGTCAAAGTGCCCATGCTCTGCGCGACCGCGATCTTCTCGGCGATGCGCGGAGTGGCCTCGAGAGTCACGTTGGAGAAGGTCTTGACCTCGGTCTTGCCGTCCTCGCCCTTGCTGTCGATGCGCTGATCGGTAGCGAGCACGCGCACGTTGCGAACGATCGTTTCGGAAACCTTGAGGGGCGGGCCGTCGCCGCCGCCGGCAACGAGCTGCGTCAGGACCATGTCGACCCGGTCGCCCGGGAAGACGAAGCCGGCGACACCGCTCGACACGTTGACCGGAACGGTGACCGCTCGCATGCCCGGGCCGAGCGCCGCGGCGAGGAAGCCGCGATCGTTCGGTCCGACCAGCGCGCCATGAGTCAGCGGCTGGCCGGCGGTGACCGGATGCCGGACCACGGTGCCGAGCAGCTTTTTCATGTCGGAGTCGGGCGAGCCCTCGGTGTAGTAAGCGCTCTGGATGAGCTCCTTGGGCCAAGGCTGATAGGCGAGGCTCTCGGCATCGATGATGGTGCCGACCGCAAGCGCCTTGCGGGCGACCAGGACCTTGGGCCCAAGCGGAACCGCGGGCGCGGCCGAAGCCTGCTCCGCTCCAGCTCCGACAAACATGTTCTTGGCCATGACCGCGGTGACCACCGCAATGACCAGCGCTCCAAACAGCAGCGCAATTTTCTTCACGTTCATGGCGTGATCGCCTCCCCTATCGGGCCCCGTCGAAGTGATGACACATCAGGCAAATTGGTTAAGAAACCGTTGGGTGAGAATGGCGAGGCCGCCAAAAGCGATGGCCACGCCATAAGGAATTTCGGGACGCCCGGCCTTTCCGCGCACCCGGTGGAGCGCGACGACGAACAGCGTCAAGACGCCGCCGGCCAGCGACATCAAAACAAGGAATTTGAGAGTCGAGGCCGGCGAGAACCACAAAGCCAGGGCCGCTGCGAGCTTGACGTCGCCGCCGCCCATCATGCCCGCGTAAAAGGCTCCGGCCAGCAGCGCGAAGACTGCGGCGCCGACCGCCAGCTGGATCGCCGCGTTGGGCCACAGCGGCAGCGCGATCGACAACCAGTAGAGCGGCGCGAGCAGCGCGATCGCGAGGTTGAGCGAGTTGGAAATGGTAAAGGTGCGCACGTCGACAACCGCCGCGACCAGCAGCAGGACTGCCAGGAGCCCAAGCAGCAATTCGGTGAATCCGGCGTTGATCATGACGCCGACCACTAGACGGTGCGGCTTTCCAATTCGTAACCAAGGCCAAAGTTAAGCAAGGACATGATTATCGTGCCGGACGCCCATCTCTGCGACATATTGATCGTCGGCGGCGGAATTGCCGGTGCCAGCCTCGGCGCGCGGCTCGCCGGCCGGCGGCGCGTGACGGTGATCGAGGCCGAGGATCTGTGCGGCCGCCATTCGACCGGGCGCTCGGCGGCGTTCTGGGTCGCGAGCCTCGGCTCGTCTCCTGGGCGCAGACTGAGCATCGCGTCGAAGCCGATGTTCGACGCCGGCTGGCCGGGATCCTCGACGCCCCTGCTGCGCCGCCGCGGCACCGTGCACCTGACCGGAGCGCATGGCGACACGGTCGAGGGCGCCGAGGACCTGGTCGGCGAGCATGCGCTGATCCCTCTCGACCGGGCCGAGCTCGACAAGATGGTGCCGGGGCTGCGCGAGCAGTGGACCGGCGGCTGGTACGAGCCGACCTGCGCCGACATCGAGGTCGCCGCGTTCCACGCCGCCGCCCTGGCGGCGGTTCGCCGCCAGGGCGGCGAGGTGCGGACCGATACAACGCTTCGATCGGCGAAACCGCGGGGGGATTCGTGGGAGGTCGAGACCGCGACCGGCACGATCAGCGCGGGCCTGTTGGTCAACGCCGCCGGCGCCTGGGCCGACGACGTCGCGAAGCGCTGCGGAGTGCCGCCGATCGCGCTCCAGCCGATGCGCCGAACCGTGGTCCAGATCCGGGTCGGTCGCGGCGGCCTGCGCGACCTGCCGCTCGTCACCGACCTCCACGACAGTTTTTACTTCAAAGGCGAGGGCGACCGCAGCGTCTGGGTCAGCCCGCTCGACGAGACCCCGGTCGACCCGTGCGACGCGGCGCCCGAGGAGATCGACGTCGCGACCGCGATCGACCGTTTCGAGCGGGCGATCGACTGGCCGGTCGAGGCCGTCGAGCGCAAATGGGCCGGGCTTCGGACCTTCGCTCCCGACCGCCTGCTCAAGCTCGGCTTCGACCCGCAGGCGCCGGGGTTCTTCTGGTGCGCGGGGCAGGGCGGCATGGGCATCCAGACCGCGCCAGCCGCGTCCTTGCTGTGCGCCGCGCAGATCCGCGGGGAGGCGTTGCCGGCGGAGCTGGCGGGGATCGATCCGGCGGACTTCGAGCCGCGCGCCGGTTCCTAGCGCTGCGAGTCGGCGGCCGCGCAGGCGAGCGCGTCGACCAGGTCGTTTTCGGGATGGCCGCTGTGGCCCTTGACCCAATGCCACTCGATCCGGTGCCGGGCGACCGCGTCGAGCAGCTGCTGCCACAGATCGGCGTTATTGACCGGCTTCCTGTCCGACGTCCGCCAGCCGTTGCGCTGCCAGCCGTGGATCCAGCGGGTGATTCCTTCGCGAACGTAATTGCTGTCGGTGGTGAGCTTGACCCGGGACGGCTTGTTGAGCGCGTTGAGGCCCTCGATCGCCGCCTTGAGCTCCATCCGGTTGTTGGTCGTCAGCGGCTCGCCGCCCGACAGCTCGCGCTCGCGCCCGCGCGCGCGCGCTGCTGATTCGGAAGCAGGGCCTGATTCGCAAGCAAGGCGAATGAATACCGCCCAGCCGCCCGGCCCGGGATTGCCGCGGCAGGCGCCGTCGGTGAACATCTCGACCTGCGGCAATTCGCCTCGAGTGGTCAGGCGACCAGCTCCCGCGGCAGCTTGAAGCTCAACCGCTCGGGCGAGTGATCGGCTTCCTCCTCGGTGACGTCGAAGCGCTGGCGAAGGGCGTCGATCACCTCGCGCACGAGGAGCTCGGGCGCCGACGCTCCGGCGGTCACTCCGAGCGCCGCCGGCCGGCCGAGCCAGTCCCAGTCGATGTCGGTCGCGCGCTCGATCAGCCGCGCGGGAACTCCCATCCGCTCGGCGACTTCGGCCAGGCGGAGCGAATTGCTGCTGTTGGGAGCGCCGATCACCAGCATTTTCTCGCACGAGGGAGCGATCGCCTTGACCGCCGCCTGGCGGTTCGAGGTCGCGTAGCAGATGTCCTCGCTGCGCGGCGCCTGGATCGACGGGAAGCGCGCCTTCAACGCGTCGACGATCGCCGCGGTGTCGTCGACCGACAGCGTCGTCTGGGTGAGGAAGGCGAGGGTCGCGGGGTCGTCGACGGCGACGTTGCGGGCATCCTCGACGGTCTCGACCAGGGTGATCGAACCTTCCGGGACCTGGCCGAAGGTGCCGATCACCTCGGGATGGCCGGAATGGCCGATGAACAGGATATGCCGGCCGTCGGCGATCAGCCGCTCGGCCTGGCGATGGACCTTGGAGACGAGCGGGCAGGTCGCGTCGAGGAAATGGAGGCCGCGCTCGCTCGCCGCCGCCGGGACCGATTTGGGCACTCCGTGGGCCGAGAACACCACCGGCCGGTCGCCGGGGACCTCGTCGAGCTCGTCGACGAACACCGCGCCCATGTTGCGCAGCCGGTCGACGACGAAGCGGTTGTGGACGATCTCGTGGCGCACATAGACCGGGGCCCCGAACCGCTCGAGCGCCAGCTCGACGATCTGGATTGCGCGGTCGACGCCGGCGCAGAAACCTCTCGGCGCGGCGATCAGCACATGCAGCGGGGGGCGGGCCGTGGCCATCGCAAGGCCATGTAAGGCATCGCTTGCAGCGTTGAAAGGCGCTTCCTATGAAGCGGGCCAACCCCCGTCACGCCGGTTTTTAAAGGAATCCCATGAAGCTCCGCCTCTTGCCGCTGCTGGTCCTGTCGCTGTTGTCCGCCTGCTCGCGAGGCGGCCAGGTCGAGGACGGCGGCGTGTACATCACTCGGAGCGCGTGCCCGCTGCTCGGGATTCCCGCGGCGACCGGCGACGTCACCCTGTTCAACCCGGCCAACAGCCGCGATGCGTCCGCGATCGACGTCACCGCGACGATCACCAACCTGTTCCACAATTGCGACGAGAGGGGCGACTGGGTCACTTCCAACGCCGCCTTCGACGTCGTCGCGGTGCGCCGCGACGCCGGACCCGCCCGCCAGGTGGTGCTGCCCTATTTCAGCGTCGCCGTGCAGGGCGGCAGCCAGATCGTCGCCAAGCGCATCGGCCATGTCGCCCTGAACTTCCCGGCCGGAAGCCAGCGCGCGCAGACCAGGGGGCAGGCGGTGGTCCGAGTCTCCCGCGCGGCGGCGAGTCTGCCGGCCAACGTGCGCGAGATCCTGACCCGCCGCCGCCGGGCGGGCGAGGCCGAAGCGGCGGTCGAC
>NZ_JACCSU010000087.1 GCF_013812825.1 Sphingomonas sp.
GCGCTGCCGCCGGCGCGCAGCATTTCGACGCCCGCGGCCGCAGCGCGCGGGTCGGCGGCGCTGACCATGCCTGTTGCGGATCGGGGCGGCGAGGTGGGTGTCGTCGCGCAGCCGCTGGAAGCAACAAGCGCGAGGAACGCGAGGAACGGAACACGCATCGGAGCGGGCTACTCGCTCCCCACCGCCTCGGCAATGTTTGCAAAGCCCTCGCGTTCGAGCCGCCGGGCGAGGCCTTTGGCGATTCGCCGGGCGATCCCGGGGCCTTGATAGACCATCGCCGTGTAGAGCTGGACGAGGCTGGCTCCGGCGCGGACGCGCTCCCAGGCGTCGTCGGCGGTGGCGATTCCGCCGGCGGCGATCAGCGGAATCTGCCCGCCGCCGGCGCTTCGAAACTTGCGCAGGGCATCGAGCGCCAGCGGCCCGAGCGGTGCTCCCGAAAGCCCGCCGGGCTCGCCGTCGTGGCGCGACTTCAACGGCGGCCTCGAAACCGTGGTGTTGGCGACGATCAAGGCGTCGACTCCGTGACCGATCGCCGCCCGGACGATGCGCTCGGGGTCGCGCTGTTCGAGGTCGGGCGCGACCTTGAGGAACACCGGCGGGCCGCCGGGCGGGCGGGCGTCGCGAACCGCGGCGAGCAATTCGTCGAGCGCTCCTTCGTCCTGCAGGCCGCGCAGCCCGGGCGTGTTGGGTGACGAGATGTTGATGGTCAGATAGCGCGCGACCTGCGCCATCGCCCGGATGCCGCTGACATAATCGGCGATTCGGTCCCGACTGTCCTTGTTGGCACCGATGTTGACGCCGATGATTCCGCGGGGCCCGCAGCGTTGCAGGCGCTCGAACGCCGCGAGCTGGCCCCGGTTGTTGAAGCCGAGGCGGTTGATCACGGCGCGGTCCTCGCGCAGCCGGAACAGCCGCGGCCCGGGATTGCCCGGCTGCGGGCGGGGGGTGAGGGTGCCGACCTCGACGAAGCCGAAGCCGAGGGCGAGCATCTGCGCGGCAATCTCGGCGTCCTTGTCGAAGCCGGCGGCGAGCCCGACCGGCGACGGGAACTCCAGCCCGGCGACCGTCGAGCGCAGCGACGGCGGGAAGCTCGGCGGCTTGCGCCTCGGCCACAGCTTGAGCGCCGCGATGGTCGCGCGATGCGCTCGCTCCGCGTCGAGCGCGAAGGCAAACGGCCGAATAAGTCGGTAAAGCGTCATCAAATCCCGCCGTTTGCCGAATAATCGTCATGCCGGACTTGATCCGGCACCCGCGTTCTCCTTGAAGAAAGGCGGACCCCGGCTCAAGGGCCGGGGTGACGGACTGGATACGGAAGGAAAGTCCATTGAATCGCATTCTCCTCCTCGCCTCGACCGCACTGCTCGCCGCCTGCGCGGCGGCTCCGCCACCGCCGCCGGCCGTGTCGGCAGCCGAGGTGCCGCCGGTCCCGCCGCCGACGGTCGAGGTCGCGACCGTCCCGGCCAAGAACGCCGAGCTCGCCGCTTTCTTCGACCAGGTCGACAAGGCCGAGCTGGCGATGTCGCCGATCTCCAAATCCTATCGAGCGATCAAGGACCAGGACTACGGCAAGTGGGACCAGTTCACCGACGCGTCCTCGCTTGCCCAGCGCGAGCTCGGCCGGCGTCACGCGGCCGAGCTGCAGGCGCGCTTCGACCGCGCCACTCTGTCGCCCGAGGACCAGCTCAGCTACGACCTGTTCCTCTACCGCAACGCGCGCTCGGAATTGATCTGGCCCTACCGCGAGCAGAGCTACGTCTTCGACCAGATGAACGGCGCGCACAGCCGCTCGCCGGCGTTCCTGATCAACATCCACAAGGTCGAGACCGTCGCCGACGCCGAAGCCTATGTGTCGCGCCTGTCGGAAATGGCGCGCCACCTGCGCCAGGCCGTCGCCGAGGCGAAGCAGCGCCAGGCGCTCGGAATCCTGCCGCCCAAGTGGGTCTACCCCTACGTCATCGCCGATTCCCGCAACGTCATTTCCGGAGCGCCCTACGGCCGCGGCAAGGACAGCGCGCTGTGGGCCGACTTCAAGTCGAAGGTCGAGAAGCTCGACGCCGACCCGGCGACCAAGACGCGGCTGCTCGCGAGCGCCCGGGCGGCGCTGCTCAACGAGGTTCGACCCGCGTACCAGGAAATCATCGCGCTGATGCAGGCGCAGCAGCGGCCGGCCCCAACCGCGGACGGCATCTGGCGTTTCCCCAACGGCGCCGCCCAATATCAGGCGCTGACGCGCTACTACACCACCACCGACCTCACTCCGGACCAGATCCACGAGCTCGGGCTGCAGCAGGTCAAGCGAATCCACGGCGAGATGGAGGCGATCAAGAACCAGGTCGGCTTCAAGGGAACGCTGCCCGAATTCTTCGAGCACATGCGCACCAGTTCGCAATTCTACTATCCGAACACCGCCGCCGGTAAGCAGATGTACCTCGACGAATCCGCGAAGGCGCAGAGCCAGGTGCAGTCGGTACTGCCGCGCTTCTTCGGAACGCTGCCCAAGGCTCCGCTGCTGATCAAGCCGGTCGAGCCGTTCCGTGAAAAGAGCGCCGGCAAGGCCTTCTACCAGGACCCGCCGCCGGACGGCTCGCGGCCGGGCATCTATTACGTCAATCTCTACGACATGAAGGACATGCCCTGGACCGAGGTCGAGGCGCTCTATTGCCACGAGGGCATTCCGGGCCACCATCTCCAGGGCGCCTTGCTGTCCGAGCTCGGCGAAGGCGCGGTGCCGCCGTTCCGGCAGTTCGGCGGCTACACCGCGACCGACGAGGGCTGGGGCCTCTATGCCGAGAAATTGTGCAAGGAGATGGGCCTCTACCAGGATCCGTACCGCGACTTCGGCCGGCTGCAGCTCGAGCTTCACCGGGCGATCCGGCTGGTGGTCGACAGCGGCATCCACCACAAGCGCTGGAGCCGCGAGCGGGCGATCCAATATGTCGAGGACAATAGCGCCGATGCGAAAGGCGGGATCGTCAAGGCGATCGAGCGCTATGTCGTCTATCCGGGGCAGGCGACCGCCTACATGGTCGGCAAGCTCAAGATCGAGGAGCTGCGGGCGCGCGCCAAGCAGGCGCTCGGGGCGCGGTACGACGACCGCGGCTTCCACGATACGGTGCTGCTCGCCGGCTCGATGCCGCTCGACATGCTCGAGAAGCGCGTCGACGAGTGGATTGCGCGAGTGCGGGCCAGCTGAACTGCGAGCCCTCCCCCTTGATGGGGGAGGGTTGGGTGGGGGTGACGGTGGAGCTGCCGCGGCGTTTCCGGAGGCGCCACCCCACCCCAACCCCTCCCCATCGAGGGGAGGGGCAATTCGGTTGATTTCTCCCCCCTCCGCGCCTAAATCGGACTGGAAAGCTCCGAATTAGCACCATGCGCCTGACCCACCTTGCCGACTATGCGGTCGTGATGATGACCGCGGCCGCCCGCCGCGGCGCCATGCGCGTGTCCGCGGCCGAGCTGGCGCAGGACACCGGGGTGCCGCTGCCGACCGCGCAGAAATTGATGGGCCAGCTTGCATCGGCGGGGCTGCTGAGCAGCGTCCGCGGCGCCGGCGGCGGCTTCACGCTCGCCCGGCCGGTGACCGAGATCAGCCTCGCCGACATCGTCGAGGCGGTCGAGGGCCCGATCGCGATGACCATGTGCAGCGGCGGCGACCAGCCGTCGGAATGCGCCTTGGACGCGCACTGCCGGGTCAAGCCGCACATGGGCATCGTCAGCAACGCGGTTCGCGGTGCGCTGGGGGCGGTAAGCCTTGAAGCGCTTTCGAAACTCCCGTCCGCCGTTCGCCCTGAGCCCGTCGAAGGGCTGTCCTTGTCTTCGGCGCGAGGAAAGACAGTGCTTCGACAAGCTCAGCACGAACGGTCTGGGATCAGCGCGGGTGTCGCGAAATGACCGACACGCTGCGCAACCGCGAGGTCCAGGAGGCCGTCGCCAAGGACTATGAGTGGGGCTTCGTCTCCGACGTCGAGCAGGAGTTCGCTCCCAAGGGTTTGAACGAGGACACCGTCCGCTTCATCTCCGGCAAGAAGAACGAGCCCGAGTGGATGCTCGAGTGGCGATTGAAGGCCTATCGCGCGTGGCTCGAAATGGAGGAGGTCGGCTGGGCCAAGCTCGACCTGCCGGTCATCGACTACCAGGACGCTTATTATTACGCCGAGCCCAAGAAGCGGCCCAAGCTCGCGTCGCTCGACGAGCTCGACCCGGAAATCCGCCGCACTTACGAAAAGCTCGGAATCCCGATCGAGGAGCAGAAGGTGCTCGCCGGGGTCGAGGGCGCGCGCAAGGTCGCGGTCGACGCGGTGTTCGACAGCGTCTCGGTCGCCACCACCTTCCGCGAGGAATTGAAGCGCGCGGGAGTCATCTTCCTTTCGATTTCCGAAGCCATTCGGGAGCATCCCGAATTGGTCCGGAAATATTTGGGGTCCGTCGTTCCGCAGCGCGACAATTACTTCGCCTGTTTGAACAGCGCGGTCTTTTCCGACGGCACCTTCGTCTACGTGCCCGAGGGCGTCCGCTGCCCGATGGAGCTCTCGACCTATTTTCGCATCAACGCCGAGAACACCGGCCAGTTCGAGCGCACGCTCATAGTCGCCGAGAAGGGATCGTACGTCTCCTATCTGGAGGGCTGCACGGCGCCGATGCGCGACGAGAACCAGCTGCACGCGGCGGTGGTCGAGATCTTCGCGCACGAAGACGCCGAAGTGAAATACTCGACGGTCCAGAACTGGTACCCGGGCGATGCCCAAGGGCGCGGCGGGATCCTCAACTTCGTCACCAAACGAGCCTTGTGTTCGGGCGCGCGCTCCAAGGTGAGTTGGACCCAGGTCGAGACCGGCAGCGCGATCACCTGGAAATATCCGAGCTGCATTTTGAAGGGCGAAGGCAGCGTCGGCGAATTCTATTCGGTCGCTCTGACCAACAACCGCCAGCAGGCCGACACCGGCACCAAGATGGTGCACATCGGCGCCAACACGCGCTCGACGATCGTGTCGAAAGGCATCAGCGCGGGGCGCAGCAACAACACCTATCGCGGGCTGGTGAAGGTGCTTCCGCGCGCGGACAATGTGCGCAACTTCACGCAGTGCGATTCACTGCTGCTCGGCGACAAGTGCGGCGCGCACACAGTGCCCTACATCGAGGTCAAGAACCCCACCGCCCAGATCGAGCACGAAGCGACGACGTCGAAGATCAGCGACGACCAGTTGTTCTACGCGATGAGCCGCGGCCTCGACGCCGAAAGCGCGGTCGCGCTGATCGTCAACGGCTTCGCGCGCGAGGTCTTGAAGCAGCTGCCGATGGAGTTCGCGGTCGAGGCGCAGAAGCTGCTGGGGATCAGCCTCGAGGGGAGCGTGGGATGACCTCCAATCTCGAATGGCTGCAACAGTTCTACTTGTCGTTTTGCAACGGAGATTGGGAGCACGGCTTCGCTGGTTGCACGATCGAGAACGTCGACAATCCTGGCTGGAGTTTCAAGTTTGAGCTCGCCGAAACAGTCTATGAAGATGTTCCCGGGCCCGAGGTTCGCGTTGGTGAGGACCTGACAGGAGACGGACCGGACTGGATCCTCCTGAAAAAAGACGGCTCGAAAATTGAGGGAGCGTGCGGGCCTTTGAAACTCGATCAGTTGATCGGCGAGTTTCGGTCGTGGGTCGAAAAGGTCGAGCCGATGGCCGCTCATATTGAGAAGCAGTGGCACGCAGAGCCAATCAAGCAGGTAGACAATGATCCGTATTGAGAACCTCCACGCGACGGTCGCGGACAAGCCGATCCTGAACGGCGTCTCGCTGCACGTGCCGGCCGGCGAGGTGCATGCGATCATGGGGCCGAACGGGTCGGGCAAGTCGACGCTGGCTTATGTGCTCGCGGGGCGGCCTGGGTATGAAGTGACGGAGGGAACCGTCACTTTCACGCCCCACTCCGTTCGTGCTGAGCCCGTCGAAGCACTGCCTTTTTCTGCTGCGCCGCATGGAGAAAAGAACAGTCCTTCGACAAGCTCAGGACGAACGGTGGATTTATTGGCCCTCGAGCCGCACGAGCGGGCGGCGGCGGGCCTGTTCCTGGGCTTCCAGTACCCGGTCGAGATTCCGGGCGTGTCGATGCTCCAGTTCCTGCGCGAGAGCTTGAATGCGCAGCGGCGGGCGCGCGGTGGCGACGAGCTGTCGGGCGCCGAGTTCATCCGCGTCGCGCGCGAGCAGGCCGAGCAGCTCGGAATGGACATCGAGATGCTCAAGCGGCCGGTCAACGTCGGCTTTTCGGGCGGCGAAAAAAAGCGCAGCGAGATGGTGCAGATGGGGATCATGGCGCCGAGGCTGGCGATCCTCGACGAGACCGACAGCGGGCTCGACATCGACGCGCTTCGGACCGTCGGCGCGGGCATCAACCGGATCATGCGCGCGCCCGACAAGGCGGTGCTGCTGATCACCCATTACCAGCGGCTGCTCGACTATGTGAAACCGGACCAGGTGCACGTGCTGTCGCGCGGGAAGATCGTTCGCAGCGGCGGGCCCGAGCTCGCCCACGAGCTCGAGCGCGAAGGCTATACGGAGGCGGCGGCGTGACGGCGCTGACGATCATCCTCATCTGCGTCGCCTTCGTGCTCATCGCGGGCACGTTCCGCCGCCGGCCGGGAGTCGCGGTCGCCGACACGGCGCTGCTCGTCATCCTGCTGGGGCTGATCGGCATCGCCGACCTGGTGCTCGGCCGTTTCGTCGACACCGGCGGCATCGCCTGGACGCTCGCCGCCCTCCTCGCGATCGGTTTCGCGATCGACGCGCTGTACGGGCTGATGGCGCCCGAGCGGCAGCGCCGCCGCGACCGGCGCCTGGCTGAATTGATGCGGGGCAAGCGCGCATGACCGCTCCCTTTCCCACCCGCCAGCAGGAGGAATGGCGCTACGCCGACCTCGATGCGCTTAAAGCCGTCTGGGAGCAGCTTTCGGAGCCGCTGACGCTGACGGTCGGGCCGAGTGAAAGCTTCGAGGATGTGTGGCTTCCAAATGGCGACGACGTGCAGGTGCGCCGGATAAAGATTGCGCTCGAAGCGGGCGCGCGCGCGCGGTTGTTCGCGCTCAACACCGCCGCGCATTATGGCCGGATCGAGCTTGACGTGACTCTCGAATCCGATGCGGATTTCCAGCTGTTCGGAGCCAACATCGGCGGCGGCACTTCGAACCTCGAAATCGTCACCAATATCCGCCACATCGGGACCAGCGGCCGAAGCCGCCAGACCGTGCGCTCGGTGCTCGGAGGCAAGGCGGTCGGCACCTATCTCGGCAAGGTCGAGGTCGCGCGCGATGCGCAGAAGACCGACTCCGAGCAGTCGGTCAAGGCCATGCTGCTCGGCCGCGGGGCGATGGCCAATTGCAAGCCCGAGCTCGAGATCTTCGCCGACGACGTCAAGTGCGCGCACGGCGCCAGCGTCGGCGAGCTCGACCCGGCGCAGATGTTCTACGCGATGTCGCGCGGGCTGCCGCCGGCGCAAGCTCGGGCGCTGCTGCTCGAGGGCTTCGTCATGGGCCTGTGGGACGATGCTCCGGACGGCGACTCGATCCGCGATTCGGCGCGCGCGGCCCTGAGGGCGATCGCATGAACATCGAGACCCGAATCAACTCATCGCTGTCGGTGCGCGACGAGTTCCCGGCGATCGCGAACTGGCATTATCTCGACAGCGCCGCGACGGCGCAGAAGCCGCAGCCGGTGATCGACGCGATCGCCAACGCCTATGCGCGCGATTATGCGACCGTGCACCGCGGCATTTACAAGCGCTCGTCGGACATGACGGCGGCGTATGAAGCGGCGCGGTCGGCGGCTGCGGGGCTGATCGGCGGCACAGCGGCGGAAACCCTGTTCACGCGCGGCGCGACCGAGGCGATCAACCTGGTCGCGAGGTCACTGCCCAAGGACGGCCGCGACCGTGTGCTGCTGTCGGCGCTCGAGCATCACAGCAATATCGTTCCCTGGCAGCTCGCCGGATTCGAGGTCGACGTCTGCCCGCTGACCGATGCGGGCGGGATCGACCTCGACGCGGCCGAGCGAATGATCGACGAGCGGCACCGGGTCGTTGCGTTCGCTCATGTGTCGAACGTGCTCGGCTCGATCCTCGATGCCGGGCACGCGGCCGAGATCGCGCATTCGAAGGGCGCGCTGCTGCTGCTCGACGGCTGCCAGGCGGTGCCCCGGCTGCCGGTCGACGTGAAAAACATCGGCTGCGATTTCTACACATTCTCGGGCCACAAGCTCTACGGCCCGACCGGCATCGGCATCCTGTGGGGCCGAGCCGAGCTGCTCGAGGCGATGCCGCCGTGGCACGGCGGCGGAGCGATGATCGAGAATGTGACGTTCGAGCGCTCCACCTACGCGTCGCCGCCGCAGCGCTTCGAGGCGGGAACTCCGCACATCGTCGGAGCGATCGGGCTGCATGCGGCGATCGACTGGGTCGAGCGATTGTCGCTCGATGCGATCCATGCGCACGAATGCGCGCTGGTCGCCGAGTGCCGAGCGGCGCTTTCGGCGATCCCCGGAGTGACGCTCTACGGCCCCGACGACAGCGCCGGGATCGTCAGCTTCAACGTCGAGGGGGTGCACGCGCACGACGTCGCCACCATATTGGACGACGCCGGCGTCGCGGTGCGCGCCGGGCACCATTGCGCGCAGCCGCTGATGGAGTTGCTGGGGGTCCACGCGACCGCGCGCGCGAGCTTCGCCGCGCACAGCGATTCCTCGGATGTCGAGGCGCTGGTCGGCGGACTGCATCAGGTGAAGCGGATTTTTGACGTATGAACGAGGAGCGCAAGATCGAGACCGAACAGGTCGATGCGGTGACGGCGCCACCGAGGGCCCGAGTCACGCCCGAGACGCTCACGCCCGAGACTCCGGCCGAGGTCTTCGGGCGCAAGCGCGACTATCTCGCCGGATTCCTTGCCGGCGAGAAGGACGGCGAGCCCATGGTCGGCGCGGGCAGCGATCTGCAAGCCTCGGTGGTCGAAGCTCTGAAGTCGATCTACGACCCCGAGATCCCGGTCGACATCTACGAGCTCGGGCTGATCTACGACGTCGACATCTCCGAGGACGGCGACGCGATCGTCACCATGACCCTGACCACGCCGCACTGCCCGGTCGCGGAATCGCTGCCACAGGAAGTCGAGCTGCGGGTGCTGTCGGTGCCCGGGATCCGCGACGCCGAGGTCAAGCTGGTGTGGGACCCGCCGTGGGACCCATCGAAGATGAGCGATGAAGCGCGGCTGGAACTGGGAATGCTATGAACGAGCAGAGCAAAGTGCGCACACGCCCAGCCGCGATCCGGCTGACGCCGGCCGCCGAAGCGCGCATCGCCGAGCTGATGAGCCGCGCTCCCGATGGCGCGATCGGGGTCAAATTGTCCACTCCGCGCCGCGGCTGCTCGGGGCTTGCCTACTCGGTCGATTACGTGACCGAGGAAGCGCCGTTCGACGAGCGGATCGAGACTCCGGGCGGCAATTTCTATGTCGACGGCGGATCGGTCCTGTACCTGGTCGGATCGACCATGGACTGGGCCGAGGACGATTTCGCCGCCGGGTTCGTCTTCGACAATCCCAATTCCAAGGGCGCGTGCGGCTGCGGTGAGAGTTTCACCGTTTAGCTGAGCCTGGTTTTCTGTTATTGCGCGGCAGCAACGACCGAAAGGGGAATTCGGTATGTCACGCGCAGCCACCTTATTGTTCGCCTTGTTCGCCTACGCGGTGTTTTTCGCCACCTTCCTTTATCTCATCTGCTTTGTCGGCAATGTCCCGTTCGCCCCGCTGACCGTCGATCGCGGGCCCGAAGCGCCGGTCGCGATTGCGGTCCTGATCAACGTCGCGCTGATCGCGTCGTTCGGACTGCAGCACAGCGTCATGGCGCGGCAGGAGTTCAAGCAGCGGTGGACCCAGATCGTCCCGCCGCCGGCCGAGCGCAGCGTCTATGTGCTGGTCGCCAGCCTCATGCTGATCGTATTGTTCCTACTGTGGCGGCCGATCGAAGGAATGGTGTGGGACGCGCGCGGGACGGCGCTCGAGCTGCCGCTGTGGCTCGCTTTCGCCGCGGGCTGGGGAATTGTCCTGCTGAGCACCTTCCTGCTCAACCATTTCGAGCTGTTCGGGCTCCAGCAGGCGTGGTTCCACATGCGCGGCCGGCAAGCCGAACCGCAGAAGCTTCGCCAGCCACTGTTCTACAAGTGGGTCGCGCACCCGCTCTACAGCGGCTTCTTCCTCGCCTTCTGGGCAACTCCGTACATGAGCTACGGGCACCTGCTGCTGGCGCTTGGAATGTCGGCCTACATGCTGATCGCCATCCGCTATGAGGAGCGCGACCTGGTCGGCCATTACGGTGACGAATATGTCCGCTACCGCTCCGGTGTCGGGAAGCTGGCTCCGCGCTTGCGGCGCGGAGGCTCGAGCCCGCCGCCGGGAACGGCCGCCTAGAAGGGGCCTTTAGAAGCCCAGCGTGAAGCGGATCGCGGCGCCGTAATCGTCGTCGCCGCGGGCGATGTGGCCCGGCTGGCGGCGATAGAACAGATTGCCGCCGATCCAGCCCTGGTCGCCCAGCACGTTCGAGCCGTAGCTCAGCTCGGCGTCGACCTCGCGCCCGCTAGGGGTGAGCGAGAAGCGCGACAGGCTGCTGGTCGCGGTGAGCGTGCTGTAATCGTACGCGGTCGGAAGCATCATCGCGAAGCCGCCGCTTTCGATCCGCAGCGGCTGCGACAGCCGGAAACCGAGGCGGTCGTTCCAGCCGAGCACTCCGTGTTTGGTCAGGTCGAAGCCGTAGGCTCCGGTCTCGAACTTGCCGCCGGCGAAATCGGTCCAGCCGCGCCTTGCCGACAAGCTCGCGGTCCAGCCCTTGCCGAACTCGCGCCGGGCCTCGAGGTCGAGGAACAGGCTGTTCGCACCGCCGCCGCCGAGCGCCTTGCCCATGCGACCGCCGAGCAGCGACTGCTTCTCGTCGAGATGGCTGATTCCGGCGGACAGCCAGGTGCTGCCGAAATTGCGGTCGACGGAGACGCTCGTCCAGCGATAGGGCGCGCCGGTCGCGCTGGTCTTGACCTCCTGCCAAACGTCGCCGCTCTCGGCCGACATGGTCACTCCGACCGGGCCGAGGTTGCGGCGCACCGCAAGGCTGCCGTCGCGGCGGGCGGCGAAGCCGGGATCGCCGCCGATGTCCTTGGCGATCAGGAATGCGCCCGCCTCGGCCCCCGACAGGCGCCGCTGCATCGCCTTGGCGCCTTCGGCAAAGCCCAGCGCGATCGCGGTCTTGTCGTCGAGCCGCGCAATCGCCGAGCCGGCGATCATCCGCGATCGGCGCGCGTCCTCGGGCCCAATACCGAGCCGGTCGAGCGCGAAGCCCTGCGGCAGGTCGCGGCGCTGGCTGACCGTCATCGCGATGCTGACCGGTCCGGCCGAGGCGCCGGCTATGCGGATATTCCCCTGCAGCGCCCGGGCCAGCGGCGTCGCCTGCTCGGCGACCCGCAACGTCTTGGCGAGGTCGAGCACGAAGGCGCGCGAGTAGCCGTCGAGGATGATGGCACCCAAGCCGGTAGACCCTTGGCGGTCATCGCCGCCGCCGGCGTCGCCGGCCGCGCCTGGCAGATCGCCGTTGCCGCTGGTGCTGACCGCTTCCTTGCTGTCGGCAAGACTGGCCGCGCCCAGCGGCTGGAACGCCCGGGCAAGATTGAGCCGGCCGCGGCCGAACGTGGTATCCGTTCCAGCCGCGCCGAGGTCATCGGCCGACTTGAACAGGATATCGACGATCTGCGAGCCGGTGAGATTGGGGAAGCCCTGCGCCATCACGGCCACCGCGCCGCTGATGGTCGGCGCCGAGAAGCTGGTGCCCGACCACAGGAATTGTGCGCCGGTATGGTCGGGAGCACGGTCGCGATAGCCGAGCGCGGTCAGATACCATTTGGCACCGTTGCCGGCCCGGTTGGAAAAGACCGAAATCTGGTTGAGGTCGGTTCCGCCGCTCCCGTCCGCCGCTCCAATCGAGCCGGCGATGATCACGCTGGGCCCGAGGTTTGCGGCCGGGACGAGCGCGAACCCATTCGGGTTCGCGCCTTCGGGCTTCTCGCCGTCGTTGCCGGCGGAAATGACCAGCACGATGCCGGCGGAAACCGCCCGGTTCATCGCCGACAGCAGGGCCGAACCAGGGGCGCTGCCGCCGAGCGACAGGTTGATCACCCGAGCCCCGGCCAGGCGCGCCGCATCGATACCGGCGGCGATCGTCGACTCGGGGAATTTGCAGCCACCGTCCTCGCCCGTCACAGCGCAGCTCCCGGGCGTGTCGGCCCGCATGCTGACGATGGTCGAGTCAAACGCGACCCCAAAGGTGTTCGAGTCGTTGCGGGCGGCGGCCGCGACCGCGCTGACCGCGGTTCCGTGCCCGTCCTCGTCGCTGACCCCGCGGTTGCCGGCGACGTCGCGGCTGGCCGGGTCGATCTTGCCGGCGAATTCGGCCAGTGCCGGATTGATGCCGCTATCGATCACTCCGATCTTGACGCCTTTGCCGGTCGCGCCGGCTTGGTAAGCGGCGAGCGCATTCGCGGCGACCGCGTAGTTGGAACTGCGATACTCGGTGGTGTCGTAGTTGGTCGGAGTCGGCGTCGGTGTCGGTGTGGGAGTCGGGGTGGGAGTGGGCGTTGGGGTCGGGGTCGGGGTCGGGGTCGGGGTGAGAGCGGGCGGCGGCGGTGTTGAGTCAACGCCCCCTCCTCCGCCGCCACCACCGCCACCGCAAGCAGACAGGCCAAACGCCAGCACTACCGCGCACGCAGTCGTTGCAAGAAGCCGCTTCGTCATTCCCATCTCCGCTCAAGCCGCTGAAAATACACGGCTTCCCGGTGACGCTATGCTTTACCAAAGCTTTCAATTTGCTGAAGAAGCGACATCCCTGTACGCGCCCGGCAGCCCATGAACCAGCGCTTTGCCCACGTCCGCGACTGGATCTTCGACCTCGACAATTGCCTGTACCCGGCCTCGACGGGCCTGTTCGCGCTGATCGACGAACGCATGGGGGCCTATATTCAGCGGCTGCTCGACTGCGATCCGGGCGAGGCCAGGCGCGTCCAGAAGGCCCATTTCCACGAGCACGGGACGACCCTGGCCGGGCTGATGAAGACCCACGGCGTCGACGCCAGCGATTTCCTCGAGGATGTGCACGCCATCCCGCTCGACCGGGTCCAGTGCGACGAGCGGCTGGCCCGGGCCTTGCCCGGGCTCCCCGGGCGGCGCTTCGTCTTCACCAACGGCGACGAGCCCTACGCTCGCCGGGTGCTCGAGGCGATCGGCGTCCATTCGCACTTCGACGAGCTCCACGACATCCACGCCAGCGAGCTCCGGCCCAAGCCCGACCCGCACGGCTATGCGTTGCTGTGCGAGCGCTTCGGGATCGACCCGGTCCACGCTCTGCTGGTCGACGACATGGCGGCCAATCTGAAACCGGCCAAGGCGCTCGGGATGACCACCGTGTGGGTCGACAACGACTCCGAGCGCGGCAGTCACGGGGCCGATGACAGCTTCATCGACCATCGCATCACCGACGTCGCCAAGTGGCTCGAATCGATCCTGGAGGAAAGCCAATGACCGAGGCGATCGAAGCGACCATCGACGCTGCCTGGGAGGAGCGCGATTCGATCGGCCCGTCGACCCGGGGGGAGACCCGGCGGGCGGTCGAGGCGGCAATCACCGCGCTCGACGGCGGCGAGGCGCGGATCGCCGAGAAGCTCAACGGCGAGTGGGTCGTCCACCAGTGGCTGAAGAAGGCGGTGCTGCTGTCGTTTCGACTGAACCCGATGGAGATGATCCCCGGCGGGCCGGGCGGCTCGCACTGGTGGGACAAGGTGCCGTCCAAGTTCGCCGGCTGGAGCGACGAGCAGTTCGAAACGGCGGGCTTTCGAGCCGTGCCGGGCGCGATCGTTCGCCGCGGCGCGTTCATCGCCCCCGGGGCGGTGCTGATGCCGAGCTTCGTCAACATCGGCGCCCGGGTCGGCGAAGGGACGATGGTCGATACCTGGGCGACCGTCGGCAGCTGCGCGCAGATCGGCCGCAACGTCCACATCTCGGGCGGAACCGGGATCGGCGGAGTGCTCGAGCCGATCCAGGCGGGACCGGTGATCGTCGAGGACGACTGCTTCATCGGCGCCCGCTCCGAAGTCGCCGAAGGAGTCGTCGTCGAGCAGGGCGCGGTGCTGTCGATGGGCGTGTTCATCGGCGCCTCGACCAAGATCGTCGACCGGGCATCGGGCAAGGTGCACTACGGCCGGGTGCCGGCCTATTCGGTGGTGGTCCCGGGAACGCTTCCGGGCAAGGACGGCGGGCCGGGGCTGGCGTGCGCGGTGATCGTCAAGCGGGTCGACGAGCGCACCCGCTCCAAGACCAGCATCAACGAATTGCTTCGCGACTGAGCCCGATAAGGCCAGTTTATAGGTAGGCCTGCTCGTTTCGTTGGGCGGCGCCCCGCCGAACCACCATAACCGCTCGCATGGCGACGCTTTGCGAGAACAGGTTCGAAGGCAAGCCGCGGGACGCGTCTTCGGCCGCCCCGACTTATGCGCCGGCGATGATCCGCAGCGTCATGAACCGCAGCGACTGGGCAACCCTGCTGACGCTTGCGCTGATCTGGGGTGCGGCCTTCTTCTTCATCAGCGTCGCGGTGAGCGAAATCGCCCCGCTTACCTATGTCTGGCTGCGGCTGACCATCGCCGCGGCCGCGCTGTGGCTGTTCCTGTGGTGGCGCGGCGAGCCGCTCGCCTTGCCGCGCCGGACGTGGGGCGCGATCCTCGTTCTGGCCTTGCTCAACAACGCCATCCCGTTCGCCTTGTTCGGCTGGGGCCAGACGCAGATTGCCAGCGGGCTTGCGTCGATCCTCAACGCGACGACGCCGATCTGGGGAGTGATCGTCGCGCATCTCTTCACCAGCGACGAACGGATCACTCCGCGCAAGATTGCCGGTGTGCTGCTGGGCTTCGGCGGGGTCTCGCTGATGATCGGGCCGGGCCTGCTCTCGTCGCTCGGCACCGACATCCTCGCCCAGCTCGCCTGCGTCGTAGCGGCGCTGTGCTATGCGATCGCCGGCGTCTGGGCGCGGCGGTTCAAGGCGATCGGCATGCCGCCGGTGACCGTCGCGACCGGCCAGCTGACGATGGGCGCGCTGGTCATGCTCCCGGTCGCCTTGCACGTCGACCGCCCATGGCTGAGCTCGGCGCCGAGCCTCGGCGCGTGGGCGGCGATTTTCGCGCTGGCGCTGGTCTGCACGGCCTTCGCCTACGTGCTTTATTTCCGGCTGATCGATTCGGCCGGAGCGACCAACGCGCTGCTCGTCACACTGCTCGTCCCGCCGACCGCGATCCTGCTCGGCGGCCTGTTCCTCAATGAAGTGTTGGCGCTCCGCGACCTCGCCGGGCTGGCGCTGATCGCTGTCGGTCTCGCGGCGATCGACGGGCGGTTGTTCGCACTGGTTCGCCGGCCGGTCCCCGCCTAGCGCGCTTCGGCGAGCAGCGTGGCGGCCTCGGCGCCGGTCCAGTCGAGATCGCCGACATAGCGCCACAGCTCGCGGCCGTCGGAGTCGTAGAGCAGGGTCGTCGGCAGCACCTCCACTCCGAACGCGCCCGACAGCGCCATATCGGGATCGTGAAAGGCGGCGAAGCGGCCGATACCCTTATCGGCGAGGAATGCGTCGACGGAGGCCTTCGGAGCCCGGTCCTGGCTGACCGCGATCACTGCCAATCGGCCGGACTTCGCCTCAGCCTGCTCGACCTTCTGCAGCGTCGGCAATTCCTTGATGCACGGCGCGCACCAGCTGGCCCACAAATTCACCAGCACCGGCACGCCTTCGAAATCGGCAAGGGTGATGTCGCCGCCGTCCGGATCGCGGAAGACGGCGTCGGGCGCGGGCTTGCCTTTGCGGCTGCGGTCGAGGCCCTTGGACGGCACTCCAGGAACGCCCGCGGCCTCGCCTTGTGGCGTTTCGGGCTTTTGCCTATCGCAGCCGGCAGTTGCGAGCAGGGCGAGGAGCAGCAGGATCAGCCGCAAGTCCAATTCCAATCCGATGTGGGGCGGACGCTTCGAAGGCGGCCCGGCCGATCTGATGCGGTCGATAAATAGCTCGATCGGCACCGACAAGCGGCTTTGGCGCGAGGACGTCGAGGCGAGCCGGGCGCACGCGGCGATGCTCGGCAGGCAGGGGATCATTCCGGCCGAGGACGCGGCCGCGATCGAGGCGGGGCTGATCGCCATCGCCGAGGAGTTCGCCGAGCTCGGAGTGGCCGAGGACTCGGCGCTCGAGGACATCCACATGCACGTCGAGCAGCGGCTGACGGAAGCGATCGGCCCGGCGGCCGGACGGCTGCACACCGCCCGCTCGCGCAACGACCAGGTGGCGACCGACTTGAAGCTGTTCGTGCGCGGGGCGATCGATGAAGCGCTGGCGGCAATCGACGGGCTCGAGGCCGCGATCCTGGGCCGGGCCGAAGAGCAGTCGGCGACGATCATGCCGGGCTTCACCCATCTGCAATCGGGCCAGCCGGTCACCCTCGGCCACCATTTGATGGCCTATCGGGAGATGCTGGTTCGCGACCGCAGCCGCTTTGCCGATGCCCGGGCTCGGCTCAACGAATGCCCGTTGGGAGCGGCCGCGCTGGCGGGAACCGGCTTTGCGATCGACCGCGACTCGACCGCGGCCGCGCTCGCCTTCGACCGGCCGACCGCCAACAGCATCGACTCGGTCGCCGACCGCGACTTCGTCGTCGACTATCTGCATGCCGCGGCCTTGTGCTCGGTGCATTTGTCGCGGCTGGCCGAGGAGATCACCTTGTGGGCGTCGCAGCCGTTCGCGTTCGTCGCCTTGCCCAATGCCTGGTCGACCGGATCGTCGATCATGCCCAACAAGCGCAACCCGGACGCGGCCGAGCTGGTGCGCGGGCACTCGGCGCGGATCCTCGGCGACCTCGTCGCGCTCCTCGTGCTCCTGAAGGGGCTGCCACTCGCCTACGCGAAGGACCTGCAGGACGACAAAACGCCGCTGTTCGACGCGCACGATCTGCTGATCGTGTCGCTCCACGCGATGGCCGGCATGGTTGCCGAGATCGGCTTCGATGCCGAGCGGATGCGCGCTGCCGCCGAGAACGGCCATTCGACCGCGACCGACCTTGCCGACTGGCTGGTCGCCGATGGCGGAATCCCGTTTCGCGAGGCGCACCAGATCGCTGGACGAGCGGTCGCGATTGCCGAAGCCAAAGGGGTCGGTCTCAGCGAGCTGAGCCTCGAGGAGCTGCAGTCGATCGACCCGCGCATCGAGGCGGCCGCGATCGAGCGGCTGTCGGTCGAGGCCAGCGTCGCTTCGCGCAGCTCGGCTGGCGGAACCGCGCCCGAGCGGGTAATCGAGGCGATCGCCGCGGCTCGCGCCGCCCGCCGGAGTCAGTGATGAAGTTCGCGCCTGTCCTGATGCTGACCGCCGGCAGCCTGCTCGCCGCGGCGTGCGGGCAGATGGCCGACCTCAGGCCGGCGCGCGGCGAGCCGCTGCCGGTCAAGCCGCTGCTGGCGAGGACGACTCCGACCGCCGGGCAATTGCTGACCCCGCCGACCAACGCGGATCCCGAGCGGATCGACGAGCTGGTCAAGCGCTCCGAGCCGCGCCGGCCCGACCGCTTCGACCTGCCGCCTGCCGACGGCGGCGCCGCGCCGGCGCTTCCGGCGGGCACCGACCCCGAGCCTGTCGACAAAGATAGCGGGCCCTCGGCTCCGCAATGAGCAACCGGGTGCGAAAGGCCGTCTTCCCGGTCGCCGGGCTCGGCACGCGCCTGCTTCCGGCGACCAAGGCCGTCGCCAAGGAAATGCTGACGATCGTCGACCGGCCGTTGATCCAATATGCGGTGGACGAGGCGCGCGAGGCGGGGATCGAGCAGATGATCTTCGTCACCGGGCGCGGCAAGACCAGCCTGGTCGACTATTTCGACGTCGCGTTCGAGCTCGAGACAAGCATGCGCTCGGCCGGCAAGAGCCTCGACGCGCTCGAGCCGTCGCGCACCCGTTTCGGCGAGCTGGTCACCGTCCGACAGCAGCAGCCGCTCGGGCTCGGTCACGCGGTGTGGTGCGCGCGCGAGATCGTCGGCGACGAGCCGTTCGCGGTGCTTCTCCCCGACGAGCTGATGCTCGGCAGGCCAGGCTGCCTCGCGCAGTTGGTGGAGGCTTATGAAATGGTCGGCGGGAACGTCGTCGCCGCGCTCGAAGTCCCACCGGACCAGACCCACAAATATGGAGTCATCGATCCGGGCGCGACCGACGGGCGGCTGACGGAAATCCGCGGGATGGTTGAAAAGCCGTCACCCGGCACGGCTCCGTCGAACCTGATGCTTCCTGGCCGCTACATCCTCCAGCCCGAAGTGATGCGGCAGCTGGATTCGCAGGAGACGGGTGCCGGCGGCGAAATCCAGCTGACCGACGCGATGGCCAGGCTGATCGGCGAGCAGCCGTTCCATGCCTACAAGTTCGAAGGCGCGCGCCACGACTGCGGCAGCGCCGCCGGCTTCGTCATCGCCAACCTCGCGATCGCTCTGGAGCGCGACGACATCGCGCCCAAGGTGCGGGAATATCTGGCGGGGCGGTGAGCCCGGATCAGGGCTCCAGTTCGACGTCCCAGTACAGATAGTCGCGCCAGCTCTGGTGCAGATAATTGGGCGGGAAGCTCTTGCCGTGATCCTGCAGCTGCCAGCTGGTCGGGCGGATCGGCTCGCGCTCGAAATGCATTTTCGCCTGGCCGGGAGTCCGCCCGCCCTTCTTCAGATTGCACGGAGCGCAGGCGGTGGCGACATTCTCCCAGGTCGTTCGGCCGCCCTGCGCGCGCGGTAGGACATGGTCGAAGGTCAGCTCCTTGCTGGAGCCGCAATAGACGCAGCGAAAGCGGTCGCGCAGGAACAGGTTGAACCGGGTGAACGCCGGATATTGGTTGGGGCGGACGAACTGGCGAAGGGCAATCACCGACGGCAGCTTCAGAGCGCGGCTCGGGCTGTGCACCTCGCGGTCGTAATGGGCGACGACGTCGACGCGCTCGAGGAACATCGCCTTGACCGCGGTCTGCCAGGGCCACAGGCTCAGCGGGTAGTAAGACAGCGGCGTGTAATCGGCGTTGAGCACCAGCGCCGGGCAGCTGTCGGGATGGCGGATAAGCTCCGGATGATACATGCGCGGGCAATGGCCTTTCCGTGTCCGCCCGCTTCGAACACCGTCTCCGGCCCTGTCGCACGCAAGGAGGAGAGGGTCTTGTCAGGCCCTTCTTCCCTTGTGCCCAGCCGGATGCCATCCCGGCGTGACAGGCGCATGACTGCATTTTCGCCGTCCGCGGGTCAAGGGTCGTTTCGGTCACAGTGGGACCAATCCCTCCGATGCTCGTGACCCGCTTCGCGCCGTCGCCCACCGGGCGGCTGCATCTGGGCCACGCCTACAGCGCGGTGGTCGGCCACGCGCGCGCCCGGGCAAGCGGCGGCCAATTCCTGCTTCGGATCGAGGACCTCGACCCGACTCGCAGCCGGCCGGAGTTCGTCGCGGGAATCGAGGAGGACCTGCGCTGGCTGGGCCTCGAGTGGGACGGGGAGCCGATCGTCCAGTCGCGGCGGACCAGCCATTACGCGGCCGCTCTCGACCGATTGAAGGAGCGCGGTCTCGTCTACCCATGCTTTTGCACCCGCGCCGACATCGCCGCGTCGCTGACCGCCCCGCACGGCGACGCCGGCTCGTCCTATCCAGGCACCTGCCGCGGCCTGCCCGACGATCTCGACCGCCGGGCGAGCACTCCGCACAGCTGGCGGCTCGACTGCGCGAGGGCACTGGAGGTTAGCGGCCCGCCGGGCTGGACCGAGGACGACGGCCGCCGCTTCACCGCCGATTCGAGCGACATCGGCGACGCCATCCTCGCCCGCAAGGACGCCCCGGCGAGCTATCATCTGGCCTGCGTCACCGACGACGCGGCGAGCGGCGTGACGCTGGTCGTGCGCGGCGCCGACCTTGCGCCTTCGACCCCGATCCAGCGGCTGCTGCAGGCGCTGCTCGACCTGCCGGAGCCGGCGTATCTCCACCACCCATTGGTTACTCACTCGGACGGTCGGCGGCTGGCCAAGCGCGATCTGGCGCCGACCCTGGCCGCGATGCGCGAGTCCGGAGTCGACGGCCGAGCGCTCGCCGACGGGCTTCGTGCGAACCAGCTTCCGCCTGGTTTCGCTTTGAGCCCTTGTTTAGATTCCACAGGGGCGTAGAGCCCGCGCGATGTCGAGCGTGATGATCATCCTGCTGGTCGCGGCGATGGCCGCGACAGCTTATGTGCTGGTCCGCGGAGTGATCGCCATGGCGTCGGGGAAGGACGTCACCGGCGAGCAGCAGCAGGCGTGGATGCGCAAGCGGGTGCTGTTCCAGGCGGTCGCGATCGTGCTGGTCGCGCTGATCCTGATCCTCGCCAGCGCCCCAGGGGGCTAAGCCCGCGCGATGGTCCGCCTCAACCGGATCTACACACGCACCGGGGACTTAGGCGAGACCGGGCTGGTCGACGGCTCGCGGATCGCCAAGGACCATCCGCGCGCGCAGGCGATCGGCGACGTCGACGAACTCAATAGCGCGATCGGATTGGCGCTGGTCCAGCAGGTTCCGGATGAGGCCCGGGCGATGCTGGGCCGAATCCAGAACGAGCTGTTCGACCTTGGCGCCGACCTCGCCACGCCGGGAGAGGAATTCACGCCATCGGAGATGGCGCTGCGGGTCGTCCAGGGACAAGTCGACCGGCTCGAAAGCGAGATCGACGCGATGAACGAGGAGCTGGAGCCGCTCAAGAGCTTCATTCTTCCCGGCGGCGGAGCCGCGGCGGCGCACGTCCACCTGGCCCGCGCGATTGCCCGGCGCGCCGAGAGGTCGGCCGTCGCGGCGTCGCGAGCAGCTCCGATGAATCCGCTCGCACGGATCTATTTGAACCGCTTGTCCGACCATCTGTTCGTGCTGGCACGGTTGCTGGCCAGGGACGATGGCGGCGACGTCTTGTGGCAACCTGGCGCGACCCGGCAGCCGTAGCTCTCAAGCATGCCGATCGCGGGCCGCGGGCCCCGTCGTCGTTAAAGCGTGCCCGGTCGTCCAGCAGCGGAACCGGGGTAAGCGGCCGAGCGCTTACTTGTTCACATGATGCTTTCGGTGCTGCGCGGGATCGTGCTGGCGTGGATGCGGGCAGGCACGGCGGCGGCGGCAATCATTGGAACATTGTTCGGATTGGCGGTCTATTACCGCGGCACACAACGGAGAGCAAAGTGGCGCTGAGTGCGATCGCGATCAATTGCACCCTGAAAAAGCGGCAGGACGAGCCGTCGTCGACCGACAAGATGATCGAGCTGATCGCGCGTGAGCTTGCAGGCCATGACGTGACCTGCAGCGAAAGTCTGCGCCTGTCGGAGTATAACATCCTCCCCGGCGTGACGTCCGACGAAGGTGAGGGAGACGACTGGCCGGACATTCGCCGCCGGATCCTCGCCAATGACATCCTGATCTTCGGAACGCCGATCTGGCTGGGGCAGATGTCGAGCATCGCCAAGCGCGTCCTCGAGCGGATGGACGCGTTCCTGGGTGAAACCGACGAGCAGGGGCGGATGCCGAGCTTCGGCAAGCTGGCGGTGGCGGCGATCGTCGGCAATGAGGACGGGGCGCACAATGTCACCGCCGACCTGTTCCAGGCGCTCAACGACGAGGGATGGACGATTCCGGCCGGAGGCGCCTGCTACTGGGTCGGCGAAGCAATGCAGAGCAAGGACTTCAAGGATCTGGAGCAAGTGCCGGAGCCGGTGATGCAGACCGCGACGATGCTCGCGTCAAACGCGGCGCACCTCGCGCGCTTGCTCAGCGCCGAGCCGTATCCGGGGACGACGCAGCACGGAAAGGACCAGTGAGCGAGTTGGGCGCCATTGCTCGATCCGCGGGTTCGCAGAGCGGCGCGGAGACGCTCGGCGAGCGGCTGCGCTCGACTCGATCGCTGACTCTCGAGCTCACCGCACCGCTGTCGGACGCCGACGCGACGGTGCAACCGTTTCCTGACGCGTCGCCGGCCAAATGGCATCTCGCGCACAGCAACTGGTTCTTCGAGACCTTCGTCCTTCGCGACCATGTGCCCCGCTACGAGCGGTTCGACGAGCGTTTCCATTACCTGTTCAACAGCTATTACGAAGGCGAGGGCGAGCGGCACCCGCGGCCCAGTCGCGGGATGCTGAGCCGGCCCTCGCTCGACGAGGTGCGCGAGTGGCGGGCCCGGGTCGACGAGGCGCTGCAGCGGGCGCTTCCGGGGCTGCCGCCGGACGCGCTCGACCTCGTCGAACTGGGGATCAACCACGAGCAGCAGCACCAGGAATTGCTGCTGACCGACATCCTCGCGACCTTGGCCGAAAATCCCCTCGAGCCGGCTTATGGTGAGCTTGAGACAGCAGCCTGCCACGCAACGGAGCCGCTGAGCTTCCTTGCGGGGCGGAGCGGGATCGTCGAGACCGGCGCGGACGACCGCGGCTTTGCGTTCGATTCGGAGCGGCCGCGCCACCCGATATTGCTCCATCCGCACGCGATCGCCAGCCGCCCGGTGACCAGCAAGGATTGGAGCGAGTTCATCGCCGAGGGCGGCTATTCGACGCCCGCCCTGTGGCTGTCGGACGGCTGGGACTGGGTGCAGCGCGAGGGCATCGCGTCGCCGCTTTACTGGCATGGCGACGGCAGCGAGTTCACGCTCGGCGGACGGCGCGCAATCGACCCGGCCGCTCCGGTCGCGCACGTCAGCTTCTTCGAGGCCGACGCATTCGCGCGCTGGGCGGGCATGCGGCTGCCGACCGAGGCCGAGTGGGAGAGCTTCGCGCAGGCCGCCGACCCCAGCCTGGGCAACCAGCTCGACCGCGCCGGAGCGGTCGTCCCGGCGCCGCCCGGCGACATTTTCGGCGACGTCTGGGAATGGACCCGGAGCAGCTTTGCGCCCTACCCCGGCTTTGGCGCCGCGGCGGGCGCGGTCGGCGAGTACAACGCAAAATTCATGAGCGGCCAGCTGGTCCTGAAGGGCGCGAGCTGCGCGACTCCGCGCGGCCACAGCCGGGCTTCGTACCGCAACTTCTTCCCACCCACCGCGCGCTGGCAATTTACCGGCCTTCGACTCGCCCGCGATGGCTGATTCGGTGGCCGACCGGAAGACCGCCGCCGAGCAGCTCGACTCGTTTCGCGACGACGTGCTGGCCGGACTCGCCGAGCCAATCCCTGCGGTCCCGGCGCGCTGCCTGTACGACCATCAGGGATCGCAGCTGTTCGACCGGATCACCCGGCTGCCGGCCTATTATCCGACCCGAACCGAGACCGCGCTGCTGGAGTCGATCATCGACGAGGTGGCGGCGCGGATCCCCAAAGGCGCCGCGGTGGTCGAGTTCGGCGCCGGCTCGGCGACCAAGACCCCGACCCTGCTTCGGGCGATCGCTCCGGCCGCCTATGTCCCGATCGACATTTCGGGCGCCTATCTGAGCGAGAGCGCGGCGCAATTGGACGCGGACTTCCCGGAGTTGCGGGTGCTCCCGGTCGTCGCCGACTTCGTTCACCCGTTCAAGCTTCCGGACGCGGTCGCCAGGCTGCCCAAGCTCGGCTTTTTCCCCGGATCGACCATCGGCAATTTCGTGCCCCGCAGCGCGACCGACCTGCTGCGCCATTTCCGCGAATTGCTGGGCACCGGCGCGCAGCTGCTGATCGGCATGGACCGGGTGAAGCCCGTCGAGCGGCTGATCGCCGCCTACGACGACCGCGACGGGATTACCGCGCGCTTCAACCTCAACCTGCTCGAACGGATCAACCGCGAGCTCGAGGGCACCATCCCCCTCGACGCGTTCCGCCACGAAGCGCGCTGGAACGACATATTGTCGCGGATCGAGATGCATCTCGTGGCGGTGCGGGACGTCGAATTCACGGTCTGCGGGCGGCCGTTCGCCTTCCAGGCGGGCTCCTCGATCCACAGCGAGAACAGCCACAAGTACGAGCGCCGCGGAGCCCGCGTTCTGCTGCTCGCCGGCGGCTGGACTCCGATTGCCGAGTGGAGCGACCCGGCCGGGGATTGGGCGATCGTGCTTGCCGAGGCGCAGCCCAACCGCTTCGCGCCGTAAGGCCGATTGCGGGCGCAGCGCGGCGCGGCTAAGCGCGGCTCCATGGTCAGCGCGCTTTTCGACATCGCCGATTTCCTTCTCGCCATCCTCGGCTGGATCATCATCGGCCAGGTGATCCTCAGCTGGCTGTTCGCGTTCGGGGTGCTCAACACCAGCTCGCAGGGCCTGCGCAGCTTCGTCGAGGCGCTCGACCGGATCACCGCTCCGCTGTACCGGCCGATCCGCAAGGTCATGCCCGATTTCGGCGGCATCGACTTCTCGCCGCTGGTGGTCCTGATCCTGATCCAGATCCTGCGCATGCTCCTCGACGGGGCGCAGAGCAGCCTCACCTACTCGACCGTATGACCGCACGGCGGATCGACGGGAAGGCCGCCGCCGCCGAGCTTCGCGAGCGGGTCGCCCGGTCCGCCGCCGAGTTCGAGCGCCGCGCAGGGCGGCCGCCGGGGCTGGCGACCGTGCTGGTCGGCGAGGACCCGGCGAGCGCCGTCTACGTCCGAATGAAGGGCAAGGCGACCGCCGAGGCGGGGATGGCGGGCTTTGCCCACCATCTGCCCGACACGGTTTCCCAAGCCGAGCTGCTCGAGCTGGTCGAGGAGCTCAACCGCGACGAGCGAGTCGACGGGATCCTCGTCCAGCTGCCGCTTCCCGCCCAGGTCGATTCGGCGCGGGTGATCGCCGCGCTCGATCCGGCCAAGGACGTCGACGGATTCCACCCGATCAATGTCGGCAGGCTCGCGGCCGGGCTCGACGCGCTGGTCCCGTGCACTCCGCTCGGCTGCCTGTATCTGCTCAAAGCCGAGCTCGGCAGCCTCGCCGGCCTGGACTCGGTGGTGATCGGCCGCTCGAACATCGTCGGCAAGCCGATGGCGGCGCTGCTGGTCGCCGAAAGCGCAACGGTCACCATCGCCCATTCGAAAAGCCGCGACCTGCCGGAAATCGTCCGCCGGGCCGATGTCGTGATTGCCGCGGTCGGGCGGCCGGAAATGGTCCGCGGCGAGTGGATCAAGCCGGGAGCGACGGTGATCGACGTCGGGATCAACCGGATTTCGAGCGCGGACGGCAAGGTGCGGCTGGTCGGCGACGTCGCGTTCGACGAAGCGGTGCAGGTGGCGGGTGCGATCACGCCGGTGCCGGGCGGCGTTGGGCCGATGACCATCGCCATGCTACTCAGGAACACATTGGTCACCGCGCACCGACGCGCCGGACTGCCCGAACCGGAAGGCTTTTGAGATGCTCGCATTGTTGCTCGCCGCCGCCGCGATCCCGACCGCGGTCGATGCCGAGCGCGCCTTTGCCCGCGACGCGCAGCGCCGCGGCCAGTGGACCGCGTTCCGGATGTACGCCGATGCCGACGCCGTGATGTTCAACCCGCAGGTCGTGTGGGCGCACGAGTTCCTGGCCGGCAGGAAGGACCCGCCGGTATCGGTCCGCCGGTGGCCGGCGCAAAGCTATGTGTCGTGCGATGGCCGGATCGCGGTCAACACCGGCCCGTGGGTGCGCGAGCGCGGCAGGAGCGTCGGCTATTTCACCACCGTCTGGCAGCGCAAGAAAGGGCGGTGGAAGTGGGTTTATGATGCCGGCGATACGCTCAAGGTCGCGCGCCCGGTACCGCGGCGGCCGTACGTTCGAAAGGCTTCCTGCGCGGGAAGGCCGACCCGGCCGCCGCTGCTGTCGCTGACCCCGCCGTCGAAACGCCCGGGCAAGGGGCCGCCCGACGATTACGGAGTCGGCCGGTCCGCGGACGCGACGCTCGCCTGGGACTGGAAGGTCGATTCAAAGGGCGCCCGCAAGTTCCGCACTTTCCTGTGGAACGGCGCCCGCTTCGAGCAGGTCATCTACGACGAAACCAAGCCGCAGTGATTGGGCCGCAATGATTGGCGCGCAATGATCGAACTGTTCGGGTCGGCGCTGGTCACCTTCCTGGTGATCATCGACCCGCCCGGATGCGCGCCGATCTTCGCCAGCCTGACCCGCGGCACGTCGGCCGCCCATCGCCGGGCGATGGCCATTCGATCGTCGCTGATCGCCTGGGCGATCCTGATGTTCTTCGCCTTGCTCGGCCGGCCGATGCTCCACGCGCTCGGGATCAGCCTCGCGAGCTTCAAGATCGCCGGCGGAGTGATGCTGTTCATGATCGCCCTGGACATGGTGTTCGAGCGCCGCACAAGGCGCCGCGAAGAGCGCGCGCAGTCGATCGACGGCACTCCCGATGCCGAGGACATTTCCGTGTTTCCGATGGCCATTCCGATGATTGCCGGACCGGGGTCGATCGCCAGCGCGATGCTGTGGGTGTCGCGCACCGACGACACCGTCGAAATCGCGACGGTGCTCGCGGCGATCACCGTGGTCATCCTGCTCACTCTGGTCACCCTGCTCGCCGCGGGGCCGCTGATGCGCCTGCTCGGCGACCGAATCGAAGCGATGATCACCCGGATCCTCGGAGTCATCCTCGCGGCGCTCGCCGCGCAGTTCGTCGTCGACGGGCTGAAAGAAAGCTTTCCGACCCTTTAGCGCACGACCCGCCACATCCGGAACGGCGAATCCTTCGGCAGCTCGACCGGCTGCAGCCACCCCGGCACCTGGCCGCGATGGAGCTGCCCGTAGAAGCCCTTGGGAGCGGCGGCCATGAAGATGGTGGTGGTCGAGCTCATCGGGCAGATCAGCAGATAATCGGCGCGGTACTTGGCGAGGGTCGCGCGGGCGTTCGCCTCGCTGCCGCGGAAGGTCTTCATGACGTCCGCGATCTGCTCGCCGTTGCGGTGGTAGGGGCCGATGACCGCATCGTGATGGGTGACGGTGATGATCCGCGGCCCCAGGTCGACGAAGCTGAACACCATCCCCCTGGGCTGCCGGGCGATCGGCCGCAGTCCGGCCAGCGAATTGCACTGCCGGTTGGCGCGCGAGATCGCGATGTCGCGGGCGGTCTGCTTTTTCGCCGGGGCGAACTTCATCGCCGCCGGGACGATTGCGCCGAGGCCAATCGCGGCCACCAGCAGAGTCGCCGCGATCCGCAGAACCGGCTGCCGGATCGAGCGAACGAGCGGCACGACCACCCACAGGATCGAGATCGCTCCGACGATGCTCAGCATCTGCGCGGCTGGCCCGGTGCGGGTCTGCCACAGCAGCAGCGCCGCGGCGGCCAGCGCCGGCGCCGCCGCCGCCACGGTTCGCCGGAACAGCGC
>NZ_JACCSU010000001.1 GCF_013812825.1 Sphingomonas sp.
GTATTCACCGATCTCGTCGGACAGCTTGCGCAGCCGGTCGCCGCGCCTCCCGGTCGCGATCACCCGCCAGCCGCCGGCCGCGAAGCGCCGCGCCGACGCCGCGCCGATGCCCGCCGTCGCGCCCGTAATCAGGATCGTCTTGGTCATGGCTTGCTTTCGAACTTCGTGCTTTGGAACTTGTCGAGGATCCACTCGCACGCGGACGGCCAATCGTCGATCCGCGCGTGTGCATCCTCGGCCGGGGGCACGGCGGCCGCGAGCCGCGGCTCCGCGACCATGTGCAGCCGCCAGACGCCGGGCGCGTGCCTGGCGACCGAGCTGTGATGGACGGCGAGGTCGTCGATGAACACCGCGTCGGTCGCGCCGCGGCGCTCGACGATGGCCTTGACCGGCGGTCCCTTGCCGCCCTGGTTGCAGACGATTTCGTGGCGGATGCCGTGGCCGGCGAGCTGCTCGACCCGCCAGCCGTGCGCGTCGTCGCCGAGGTTGGTGAGGACGACGATGTCGGCGACGTCGCCGATCCGGGCGAGCGCCTCGAGCGCGCCCGGGACCAGCGTCTGACGGTGCATGTGGTCGCGGAAGAAGGTGTCGAGCAGCGGCCAGATGACATCGACCGGCAGCGTCTCGCCGGTGCGGCGGTCGCTCATCGCGTCGAACTGGCCGCTCTCGATGTCGAAATGGACGTCATGCTCCTGGTCGAGCCAGTCGGCGAAATGCGCGACCATGTGCAGCAGCACCTCATCGCAATCGGTGATCAGCAGCGGTCTCGTCATCGCTCCAGCTCGTGGCGCGCCGCGACCAGCGCCGCGGGCTCCACTTCGAGCTGTTCGGCGACCGCCAGGAGGTCGGGCTCATGCGCCTCGAGGAAGCGGAGCAAGGCCGCGAGCACATCGGAATCGGACGCTCTTTGTCTCAAATCGGGAGGGTCGATGCCGCTCAAGGATAAAAAACGCTCCGCGAGCCGTTGATCACCGAGCGTCGCAGCGAGGGCCCGAAGCGCCAAGGCTGTCGGGTCGAGGGCCGAAGGGTCGTTTGTCGCCGCGCCGCTCATGGCTTACGGTCCCTCGGGGCTGGCAAGCGGGGAGGTGAGTTGGCCAAGATCCTGATCGTCGAGGACAACGCCCTCAACATCAAGCTGTTCTGCGACCTGCTCGCGGCGCACGGCCACGAGCCGCAGGCGGTGACGGACAGTCGCCTGGCGCTGGATTCGGCGCGGACCTTCGACCCCGACCTGGTGATCACCGACATCCAGCTGCCGCACGTCAGCGGCCTCGAGCTGATCCGGATGCTGCGCGCCGACGCCCAGCTCGGCGAGGTGCCGATCATGGCGGTGACCGCTTATTCGGCGCAGGGCGACGAAGAACGGATCCGCGCCGCCGGTGCGCAATCCTATGTGTCGAAGCCGATCTCGGTGGTGAAGTTCGTGGCCGCGGTTCAAGAATTGCTGCCGGCGGAAGCTGGGAAGGACGGTGGCAGCACGCCCGGACAAGAGCCGTCACCCCGGACTTGATCCGGGGCCTGTCTGTTCTTGATGGAAGGCGCGCCGGGCGCTGCGCGGTCTCTCACGCTGCTCGACGATTGCGTCGCAATCCTCTCGCTGCGCTCGGCCGCTTGGCCTTACTTGATCTTCGCTTCCTTGAAATCGACGTGCTTGCGCACGACCGGGTCGTACTTCTTGAAAACCAGCTTTTCGGTCTGGTTGCGCGGGTTCTTCTTGGTCACGTAGAAAAAGCCGGTGTCGGCGGAGCTGACGAGCTTGATCTTGACGGTTGCCGGCTTGGCCATCGCGAATTCCCACTCACTTGAAACAATAAAAGCGGCCCGCGCGCGGCGCCGCTCGATCGGCGCGCTCATTGGCCGCAGCGGCCATTTTTGTCAACCTTGGGGGGAGTGTAACAAGCCGTTAACATTGCTGTGTCAACCTGCTGTTAACACAGGAGGCTAGGCCCGATGGCAAGTGATCCGCTGGCGCTCGTCCGAGGACAGATCGGGCTGCGCATCGCCGAGATCCACGACCGCGGGCCGCGCCTGTCCCCGCTCGACCTTTACGCTCGAATGGACGCGATCCGGCAGATGGCCGCGGAGCACGGCATGGTCGCGCTGGAAGGGCTGGCGCGCAGCTCGGCGCAACGGGCGCTCCTGCCCGGCCACCGCGTTGCGATGCAGTCCTGCCTCGAGCATGTCGACGAGGCGCTCGACAGCCATTCGCCGGCCGACTGCACGACGATTCTCGCGGCGCTCGCCGTCCGCTTGCACTAGTGCCTGCGCAGCCTGTCCGGGGGACAGGCGAGTAGGGCACTCGGCACCGTAGCGGGGCCTCGCGCATTGGAAGCGCGATGCGCGCTTTCTCCCAGCTGCTCGACGCCCTCGTCTACACGCGCTCGCGCAACACCAAGCTCAAGCTGATCGGCGATTATTTGAAGGAAACGCCGGACCCCGACCGCGGAATCGCGCTCGCCGCCCTGACTGGCGGGCTCGACATCCCGCACATCAAGCCCGCCGCGATCCGCGGGCTGATCGAGGAGCGGGTCGATCCGGTGCTGTTCCACATGAGCCGCGATTATGTCGGCGACACCGCCGAGACCGTCGCCTTGCTGTGGCCGGCGCAGGACTGCGAGCCGGAGATCGACGACGCGACCGTCGGCATCGCCAATGCGGTCGAGCGGCTGCGCAGCGCCAGCCGGCTCGACGCGCCCAAGGTGCTGGCTTCGATGCTCGACCATCTCGACTCGTCGGGCCGCTTCGCGCTTCTCAAGCTGGCCACCGGCGAGCTTCGGGTCGGGATCAACGCCCGGCTCGCCAAGCAGGCGCTGGCGAACGCGTTCGGACTCGACGTCGATGCGGTCGAGGAGGTGTGGCACGGGCTTCGGCCGCCTTATTCGGAGCTGTTCGACTGGGCCGAGGGCCGCGGCGTCCAGCCGACCCCGCGCGACGTGCCAGTGTTCCGGCCCTTCATGCTCGCCCACCCGCTCGACGATACGAAGCTGTCGCTCGACCAGTTCGCCGCCGAGTGGAAGTGGGACGGAATCCGGGTCCAGCTGGTCCACGTCCCGGGCGCGGCCGGCGGCGACACCCGGCTCTACAGCCGCACCGGCGACGATATCTCCGGCAGCTTCCCGGACATCGCCGCGGCGCTCGCGGTCCGGGCCGTGCTCGACGGCGAGCTGCTGGTGCGCGGTTCGGCGCAGGGCGCGGACCGGCACGGAGGCGCGGCGGCCAGCTTCAACGCGCTCCAGCAGAGGCTCGGCCGAAAGAATGTCAGCGCCCGAATCCAGGGCGAGTATCCGGCATTCGTCCGGTTCTACGACATCCTGTTCGATGGCGAGGAAGACCTGCGGCCGCTGCCGTGGACCGAGCGCCGGGCACGGCTCGAACGGTTCGTGACGAAGCTCGACCCCCAACGGTTCGACCTGTCGCAGCTGATCGAGGCGGAGAGTTTCGACGAGCTAGAGGAGTTGCGAGCAGGCGCCCGCGACGCGGCGATCGAGGGCATGATGCTCAAGCGCCGCGACAGTCCCTACGTCGCCGGGCGGCGGACCGGCCTGTGGTACAAATGGAAGCGCGACCCGCTGACCGCCGCCTGCGTGCTGATGTATGCGCAGCGCGGCTCCGGGAAGCGATCGAGCTATTATTCCGACTACACTTTCGGCTGCTGGACCGACGATCCCGGGCAAGGCGGCGAGCTGCTGCCGGTCGGCAAGGCCTATTTCGGATTCACCGACGAGGAGCTGAAGTGGCTCGACAATTTCGTGAGGCGGAACACGGTCGAGCGCTTCGGCCCGGTGCGCGAGGTCGCCAAGACCCTGGTGCTCGAGGTCGCGTTCGATTCGATCCATCTCAGCAAGCGCCACAAGTCGGGGCTGGCGATGCGCTTCCCGCGGATCAGCCGGATCCGGACCGACAAGCCGGCCAATGAGGCCGACCACGTCGCGACCCTGCTGGCGATGGTGACTTGAAGCACCGCCCGGCAGCGCTAGGGTCGAGCGGACAGTGGAGCTCTTGATGAAGAAAACGATTCTCGCGGCCGCAGCGCTGCTGACCGCATCGGCGGCTTCGGCCGAGACTTTTGCGATCCAGGCGGGACGGCTGATCGTCGACCCGTCGAAGCCCGCGCGCGGTCCTTCGACGGTCATTGTCGAGAACGGCCGGATCACCCGCATCGAGCCGGGCGCGACCGCGCCGACCGGAGCGACGGTGATCGACCAGCGTTCGCGCACCGTCCTGCCCGGCCTGATCGATGCCCATGTCCATTTGACCGGCGATCCCGGCACGCCCTTCTGGCGCGAAACGATCGATTCCAACGAGCTCGCGGCGGTCGTCGGAGTCAAGAACGCGCTGCTGACCGCGCGCGCCGGGTTCACGACCGTGCGCGACCTCGGCGCTCCGGGGCTGTCGAGCTTCGCCCTGCGCGACGCGGTTCGCGACGGGATCGTGCCCGGCCCGCGAATCCTCGCTGCGGGCAGCGCGCTGTCGATCGTCGGCGGTCACGGCGACGTCAGCGGCTTCCGGCCGGAGGTCAACGCGGCGCTCGACCCGGGCGGCACCTGCACCGGCGCCGACCAGTGCGCCCAGCGGGCCCGCGAATGGGCCAAGCGCGGCTCCGACGTCATCAAGATCACCTCGACCGGCGGAGTCCTCAGCCAGCAGGGGCGCGGGCTCGAGGGCCATTTCGACCCGGCCGAGATCCGCGCCATCACCAGCACCGCGCACCGGCTCGGCCTCAAGGTCGCCGCCCATGCCCACGGCGCCCGCGGCATCGAGGATGCAACGCTGGGCGGCGTCGATTCGATCGATCACGGCACGTTCGCTGACGCCGCAGCGCTCCGGGCAATGAAAGCCAAGGGCACCTGGTTCGTGCCGACCCTGATGGCCTTCACCGGCGTTCGCGACCGGTTGGGCAAGAACATCTACACGCCGGTTGTCGAGGCGAAGGGCCGCCAGGCGATGGCCGTATGGGGCCACGCGCTGCGGGAAGCCCGGCGAGCCGGAGTCAAGATCGCCTTCGGAACCGATTCGGGCGTGTTCGAGCACGGCCGCAACGGCGAGGAAGCCGAGCTGATGGTGCGGCTCGGCGGGATGACCCCGCGCGAAGTGCTTGTTTCCGCGACCACCGGCGCGGCCGAGCTGTTGGGCTTGAGCAGTGAAGTGGGGACGCTCGATCTCGGCAAGTCGGCGGATCTGATCGCCGTCGACGGCGATCCGCTGACGAGCGCCGCCGCGCTCACTCGAGTCGGCTATGTGATGGTGATGGGCAAGCCGGTGGCGATGCGCTGATTGCTGCTTTTTCGAGCCGATAAAAAAACGCCCGCCCGACGCATTGCCGGACGGGCGTTTTTGCCCCGCTCTTGTCCCCGGTTACTGGGCCGGAGTCAGGTTGACCGCCGCATATTTGCCGCGGCGGTCGACTTCGATCTCGAACTCCAGCCGGTCGCCCTCGTTCAACGTCGGCATTCCGGCGCGCTCGACGGCCGAGATGTGAACGAACGCATCGGGCTGTCCGTCGTCGCGCTGGATGAAGCCGAAGCCTTTCATCGCGTTGAAGAACTTGACCGTGCCGCTGGCCTTCTCGCCGGTCAGCTGGCGTTGCGGACCGCCGCGATCACCGCCGGCGCCGCCACGATCGCCGTAGCCGCCGCCCGCACCTGCGCCGCCCCCGCGCACGACTTCCATCGGCTCGCCCTCGATGCGGAGGTTGGTCGCCGAGATCCGGCCGCCGCGATCGACGAGCGTGAACTCGAGCGGCTGGCCGTCCGCAAGGTCGGTCAAGCCGGCCTGCTCGACCGCCGAGATGTGAACGAACACATCCTCGCCGCCGTCATCGCGGACGACGAAGCCGAAGCCCTTTTGCGGGTTGAAGAATTTTACGACGCCCTTGCCTTCGCCGACGACCTGGGGAGGCATTCCGCGGGCACCGCCGCCACCTCCGCCTCCAGCGAAGCCACCGCGGTCGCCGCCGCCGTAACCTCCGCCGCCGCCGCCTCCGGCAAAGCCGCCACCACCGCCGCCGCCATATGGCCGCTGGCCGTAGC
>NZ_JACCSU010000046.1 GCF_013812825.1 Sphingomonas sp.
GCCGCCAGTGGTTCCGCCGGTCCGCGCGCCGCCGCGGCGAGCGCTGGTCGAACGCGCGGGCTTGCGTGCCGTACTGCTGCGGGTCGTCGTGCGCGTTGAGCTTGCGCTGGTCTTGCGCGTGGACGGCTTCTTGCGCGTCGTGCTGGTCTTGCGAGCGCCGGTCGTCGCACGGGCGCCGGCTGTCTTGCGCGTGCCCGTTGTCTTGCGCGCAGCCGTCGTCTTGCGCGTTCCCGTCGTCTTGCGCGTGCCGGTCTTCTTGCGCGCGCCAGCGGTCTTGCGAGTGCCGGTCGTGCTGCTCTTGCGCGCGCCAGCGGTCTTGCGAGTGCCGGCCGTGCTGCTCTTGCGCGCTCCGCCGGTGCTGCTTTTCGCGGCGGTCTTGCGCGTGGCGGTCTTGCGCGTGGTGCTTTTGCGCGCGGTCGATGTCTTGCGCGCGCCGCCGGCCGCGGAGCGTTTCGTTCCGCTCGATTTTGACCGGCCGGACGAGCTCGCTCGCGCCGTGCCGCCATCGTCGTCCGACCATTTGCCGGACATGACGCGCTGCGCTGCGTCGGCGACGGCTTCGGCGATCAACGCACCAAGCTTGCTTGCGCTGGACATCACGTTGCTGGCCGCCTGCGATGCTGAATCCGCTGCGTCGAGGCCGGCATCGCGAATCTTCCGCCGTGCGGCTGGGCTCGCGCTGATGGCGGCCGCTGCGGCGGCAAGCCCCGCTCCAATCATCTCGCGGCTCATCGCCGCCTTGGCGATTTTATCGACCGTCGATTTGCTGGATCGTGAAGACGATTTGGACGAACGTTTTGTCGTGCTCGATTTCGCCATTGCAGAATCCTCCCGTTGTAACGAGAGAAAGACACTTCAGCGGCGTAACAGTTCCCGTTGCGCTTGGTGCAAGTGCGTTCGACGCGCATCGGAATTGCGCGAGATGCGCGCGGTCGTACGCGATCGCAGTGCACAGCAAAAGGGGACCGCCGGCAAAGCAGCGATCCCCTTCGACATGGTCAGCGGCCGGAGGTTCCAGCCGTTGCAGGTGAGGCTAAAGCATCACCTCGCGAACGTTTTGGACCGACCCCTCTGCTGAACCATGAGACATCGGATCACCTCCTTTCGCTGCGTTGAAGCCAAGTCGAACATGAGTCCTGATCGCCCGGAACGCAAGTCTTGTATTGCCATTCAATTTCGGCAATCTTCGATCGTTCGTGCTGGTTCGGGCCACGCCGGCACCACCTGCGGCACCTGTCCCGCCATCGTCACTGCAATGCGGCCGCGGCTGAACGCGATCGCGTCGAGCAATGCATCGAATGCCGCCAGCTCGGCCGTGACTCGCATCGCATTGGGCTCGAACCTCGCCGGCAGGTTGCGCGACGCGCTGCTGGTCCACACCAAAAGACTTGGCGCCGATTGCGCGCTGGTGACCGCAATCGACACTCGCCGCGTCGCCCGGCTGCATTGAAGCACCAGCCGCGCAGTCCCGGTCGCATCGACGAACCGCGCCATGCTTCCGCCAGGCATCGTCTGATAGGCCCATGAGCCGGGCGCCGCGCCCACGGTATTGAAATCCACTGCGGCCGCGGCCGCGGCGGTCTGGGCGCCGGCGGCAGCGGGAGCCAGCGCAATCAGCGCCGCGAAGAATTTGCCAATCATGCCTTCAGCGATCCAGCCGGTCGACCTTGGCCTGCAGCTCGGCAAGCTCGGCGCGGAGCTTCTCGACTTCTGCATCGCGCAGTTTCTTGTCGGCCTCGGCTTTGGGTTTCGGAGTAAACGCCCGACTTGCCTCACCGAAAATCTCCATGTTCTTTTTGGCCAGGTCGGCCAGGACATTGCCGCCCAACGCGTCGCGCATCACCGTCTGGTTGCGCTGGAACGCCTCCATCGCCGCCTCGAGATATTGCGGCACCATGCCCTGCATCGAATTGCCGTACAGGCCGATCAGCTGCCGAAGGAAATTCACCGGCAGCATGGTCGATCCGCGCGCTTCCTCGTCGACGATGATCTGGGTCAGCACGTGGCGGGTGATATCTTCGCCGGTCTTGGCGTCAACCACCTCGAACTCGCGGCCCTCGCGAATCATGTCCGCCAGCTTGTCGAGCGTGATGTAAGTCGAGCTTTCGGTGTCATATAGCCGCCGGTTCGCGTACTTCTTGATTGTCGCCTTGCCCGAAGACTTCGCCATGAACCGCTCCCGAGACCGTCACGGCAACCTACTACCGGAGCCCGACGCACTGCAACATAGGCGTGCACTGCAACATGAACCGGCGCCCGAACGAGCGCCGCGCCCGCTGCCGTTGTTCCTCGAGCTGGTGCGGATGATGGCCGAGCGCGACCCCGAGCTGGGCCGCGCGGCGCTCGATGGCCTGTCGGCCTACGAGCGGGCGCCGCGGCCGGCGCCCGTCCCACCTCGGCCGGAGGTCGCTCGTGCCGGGCCGGTGCGCCTGCGCGACCACGGCGGCAGCGGGCCGCCCGCGATCCTCGTTCCCTCGCTGATCAACCCGCCGCACATCCTCGATCTCGACTCCGAGGTGTCGCTGGCCGCGGCGATCGCCGCAATGGGCCGCCGAGTGCTGCTGCTCGACTGGGGCGAAGCGCGCGAGCGGGGGGAGCATGACGTTTCGCACCACGTCGAGAAGCTGCTGCTTCCACTGCTCGGCGAGCTCGGCGAGCCGGCCGCGCTGGTCGGCTATTGCCTCGGCGGGACAATGGCGATCGCCGCCGCGAACCTGGCGCCGGTCGAGCGGGTGGTGACTCTCGCCGCTCCGTGGAGCTTCTCGGCCTACCCGGCGGACAGTCGGGAGAATGTGCAACGGATGTGGCGCCATTCGCAAAGCGCCGCGCAGGCGCTTGGGGCACTGCCGATGGAGGTCCTCCAGGCCGCGTTCTGGTCGCTCGACCCGGAGCGGACCGTGACCAAGTTCGCCCGGTTCGCAACGCTCGATCCGGCCGGCGCCGAGGCGCGCCGGTTCGTGCAGCTGGAGGATTGGGCAAACCAGGGAGAGCCGCTGCCGTGCGCCGCCGCGGCCGAGCTGATCGAGCAATTCTTCGGCGCCGACACGCCCGGAAGCGGCGGCTGGACCATTTCCGGAACGACGATCACCGACCGGATGGGCGTTCCGGCGCTCCATTTCACCGCCGGCCGCGACCGCATCGCACCGGCCGCGACCGCGCCCGCCGGGGAAACCGTGCCGATTGCCGCCGGCCACGTCGGGATGGTCGTCGGCCGGGCGCGCGAACAGCTTCACGTCGGCCTCCGGCGCTTTCTCGATCCATACTGCCGCTGATCGCCGCTCCTTGCCGCTCAACGCGGGCGCGGCTAAGCGGGCGGGCACGCACCCATAGCTCAGCTGGATAGAGCGCTGCCCTCCGAAGGCAGAGGTCAGAGGTTCGAATCCTCTTGGGTGCGCCAAAAAATCAACGACTTAGCTGATGCTCGGCACGAGTCGTACGGAGCGGAGCCAGCATCGTCACCCGCTCCTCGTTCCCGCCCCGTGTGCGCCCCGCAGTGCGTCCCCCCCGGGGGCTGTCCACACTGGCTTCAGCGCCGAACCAGCCCACACTATTAACTTCTTGAGCGCAAACGGTTTGCGTACCTACATCCGAAGGGGGTGATCAGTGACCCAGTCAGCATCAAGTTTCATGGCGATTGTCTTCGCGCTCGCCGTCTTCGCAATCATCGTGGCGGTCGGATGGCGTAGCGTTCAGAACCGCCGCATTCTGCGCTTGCGGGGAGCTGACGGCCAAGAGACGATCGTCGTCGCTCAGGAAGACGATGATGTCAGCAGCATCGTCACCACAAGCGAAACATCGCAACCAGCACCGGATCCGGCTCCACAGCCTGCTCGCAGAGTCAAACGTACAAAAGCATGAGTCGCACTTGATCTTGCATCGCCGAGCGCCCGCATCCAGACAGAGCAGAACATTGACGAGGCGCATCCAGGGGTGGATGCCAAGTTGACGGCAACCCGTTAAACTCACCCCTCGTTGGCGACGGGAGGGGCAAGATGACGGATCGAGATGACTGGCGTCGCAGCGGCAGTAGAATCCTCGATCGCCTCCATCCGGAGCTCGGCATGCGCCACTCGCTACTGTTATTCATCGCTCTTGGCGGCTGCACGACCTCGCCAGCCGGCTTCCGATCGTCGACTCCCGTCGCGACCTACACGACGGCCAAGCTGCCGAAGGCCGTCGCGCAGTGCCTGCAAGGCACGTTGGGATCTGTCGCCCTCGTGAGGAGAGGCAATCGCGCTCACATCACCTCCCGCGATGCGCCTCAGCTATCGCTTCGAATCTATGACAATGGCGTCGCTCAGGTGTGGGCTCCGAAGCCGTTTGAGGCGCGGTTTCGCTCCTCCGTGGAATCCTGCCTTTAGGTCGCGCCGCCAGCAGGATCGTCAGCCGCTTCCCGTTCCCGCGCCGTGGGCGCCCCGCAGCGCGTTGCCCCTGGGGCTGTCCTCTTGGGTGCGCCACCGATTGGCCGGCAGCGTGACCCGCGGCCGAGAGCGACAACAAAGTCAGAATCGGACCTTCAACTAACCGATTTGCGCTCTACTCCAGTCGTTGGTGGTCACGGCACAGAAGACTACCCCAAATAATGGTGCGAGTACTTGTCCAGTTCGGATGTATTAATTTACTTTGTCTGAACCATTCGCGTTTATTCGCCGCCTCATCTTCTAGGCAGGTCGAACCGCTGGCCCGCTAAACAGGTGAACAGCCGCGATGGCCGACCAAGACTTGCGCATGCCCATATTCGCTGGACGCCGCCGGTGGCGTTGATCCTGATCGCCGATGATGACGAGCTGATCGTCGAAATGGTCGCCGACGCGCTGCGCCCACGCGGCCACGTCGTCGGCACGCTCGACGACGGGCGTCACGTCGTCGACGTCGTCACCGTCAAGCGCCCCGCGCTCGTGATCCTCGATTGCGGGATGCCCACCATGTGCGGAACAGAGGTGCTTCGGAAAATGCGCGCGTCGACGAGCTGCTTCGACACGCCGGTGCTGATGCTGACGGGGCGCCGAAGCGAGGCCGATGAAGAGATCGCCTTCCGCGCCGGCGCCACCGACTACATGCGCAAGCCATTCAATCTCGCCGAGCTGGTCGAGCGGATCGAGAGCCTGATCCTCGAGGCCGAGTGCCGGCTGCAGGCCGCATCTATGTAAGTCGCCGGTGGCAGTCGCGGCGGCGACACGGGGCAGCCGGGTCAGTCCGCGCCGATTTGCGGCAGCTTCAAACCGCAATCGCGATCCAGCTTTAGCTTCAACCCGATTGGATAGAGATCATGCTTGCAATGCGCCAACCAAGGCCGGAGACCATGACCTCGTTTCAATTGTCCGCGGCCATCGCGTCAACGGCCGTCGCAACGACAGTACTGCTCGGCTGGATCACCAGCACTCCAGCGCTGACGAAAATCCTTTCCTACTCGATTGCCATGAACCCGATGACGGCCGTGAGCATTCTGATGGTCTCCGCTGGACTGCTTCTGCGTGCCGCACGCCATGGAACGAAAGTCGCGTGGCTCGGGGGAATGACGGCCTTCATCGGCATTTCCAAGCTGGGCCAACTGATGTTCGGCTTGCCGGTCGGCATCGACGAGCTGATTTTTGCCGATCAGCTCGTGCCGATGGGCGGCTCACCGGCCAACCGGATGGCTCCGAATACGGCGCTTGCCTTGGCGGCAATCGGCCTGGGCCTCGCGACCAGCCATTCGCTCCGCGCGCCGGTCATCCTGCTGTCCCAATGTCTGTGCGTGCTGGCGGCGGTGACCGCCTCGGCGGCGCTGGTCGGCTATGCTCTTGACGAAGTCGCTCTTTACCAGGTGCACGAATTCATCGCGATGGCGCTCTCGACCGCGCTGGTCATCTTCGCCTCGTCGATCGCCATTCTCACCACCAATCCCAATGTCGGCCTGATGCGGATCTTCGGTGATCGCGGACCTGCGGGTACGCTTGCCCGGATCGCGCTTCCGCTCGCGGTGCTGGTGCCGGTGATCGTCAGTATGATCGGGCTGTCGGGCGAGCGCGCCGGCTATTACGGCACCGAGGCGGCCGTGGCGATGTCGCTGATCACCAGCGTGATGGTCAATTTCGTTTTGGTCGGTGGCTGCGCGGTCGTGCTCTACCGCGGCGATGTCGAGCGCCAGCGCCGCGAAGCCGCAATCACCGAAAGCGAATCGCAGTATCGACAGGCCGAACTGGCCGGGCACGTCGGCTATTGGAAGCTGGAATTGCCCGGTCGGGCGGTAAAATGTTCCGACGGCTTCGTTCGAATCTGCGCTCTGCCGGAGGGTGCCGACCACGATCTGAAAACGGTTTTGGCGGTTGTTCATCCCGATGACTCAGACTTGGTGCGCACGTCCACGGCGCAGGCCGTGGAACTAGGCGTCGACTGGGAATTCGCGTGCCGCATCCGCCGGCCCGACAATTCGGTCCGCTACGTCAAATCGTACGGCGTGTGCGCACGCAACGAGCGCGGCGAGACCAGCCAGGTGTTCGGAGTCATCTCGGACGTCACCGACCTCGAGACCGCGCGCCGCGACGCCGAGGCAGCGAAGGCCGCGACGGCGTCTTTCCTGGCCAACATGAGCCATGAGATCCGGACTCCGATGAACGGCATGATGGGCTTTGTCGAATTGTTGCTTGAAAGCGATCTCGATGCTGCCCAGCGGCGCCACCTCGGCCTGGTTCAGAGTTCCGCCAACGCGCTCTTGAAGCTGCTCAACGACATCCTCGACCTTTCCAAGATCGAGGCCGGCCGGCTCGAAATCGCGGAAGCTCCATACAGTGCCCGCCACGGGATCAAGGAGTGTGTCCGGCTGATGAATCCGATGGCCGAGCAAAAGGGGCTGTCGCTGTCGCTGTCGATCGCCGACGACTTCCCGACGCACTTGCTGGTGGACGGGCTGCGCCTGCGCCAGATCCTGCTCAACCTGATCGGCAACGCGATCAAGTTCACGCACCGCGGATCGATCGCCGTGACGATCGCCCGTGAGCCGGGCACCGACGGCCGGGAAACGATGCGCGCGTCCGTCACCGATAGCGGAATCGGCATTCACCCCGACCGCACGGCGTCGATCTTTGACACATTTGTCCAGGCGGAGGTGACCACGACGCGCCGGTTTGGCGGATCGGGGCTCGGCCTGAGCATCAGCCGCCAACTCGCCCAGATGATGGACGGGACCATCGAGGTCCGAAGCGTGCTCGGCAAGGGCACGACGATGACGCTGGTGCTGCCGCTGGTCGTATCGTCCGCGCCGGAGGCGCCGGATTCTACCGAATATCCCACGGCCTTCCGCAAGGAAGCGGTGCCGGTCGAGATGAAGTCTCGGCACTCGTCGATCCTGCTGGTCGAGGACGTCGACATCAATCAGGAATTGTTCAGCGAGATGCTCGCCCGGCTCGGCCACCAGTTCGAGCTCGCCTCGGACGGGGCCGAGGCTGTCGAGCTCGCCAAGCGGCTCGAAGCCGAGCCTCAGGCTTGGGACCTGATCCTGATGGACCTGCAAATGCCAGTCATGGACGGCCTCACCGCGACGCAGGCGATCCGGGCGTTCGGCGGCCGCGCCGCGACGATTCCGATCATCGCCCTCACCGCCAGCGCCTTCGAGGAGGAACGGCAGCAGTGCGCGGCGGTCGGCATGAACGACCATCTCGCCAAGCCGGTTGGAATCGAGGCGCTGCGGCGAATGATCAACCGGTGGGGAGGCGCCGCGGATAGCACGGCCGCCGTCTCGCCGCCCGAACGAGGCGCGCTCTTCGAGCGCCGCGTCGAAGCCAGGTTGAGGCTATCGGCCGAGCGGCTGTCCGCGATTCAGGAGGAGATTTCGAGGACCAGCCCGGACAAGCTCAAGGCGCTGATGACCGAAGCTCGAAACATCGCCCATCTCCTCGCCGGAACCGCGGGGATGGTCGGCAAAGAGGCACTGGGGGACATCGCGTTCGACGTGGAAACCCGGATCGCGGCGGGCATCGGCAGCAAATCGTCCGCCGCGTTGGTCGGCGCGACGGACGCGATCGAAGATCTGATCGTGGCACTGGGCGCCCGAGGCGTGCCGCCTCCGCTGAAGGTGCGAAAGGGTTGACCCTTCGCCCGACGCCGTCAAACGTTCGACTCTTCGCCAACCGGCGACTATCCTCGCATCCTCCAACTCCCGGCCGGAGGGCAGCTCGCGATGGCCAAGATCCTGTGCGTTTTGTACGACGATCCGGTCGACGGGATGCCGTCCTCCTACCCGCGCGGCGACCTTCCCACGATCGAGCGCTATCCCGATGGGCAGGCTCTGCCGACCCCCAGGGCGATCGACTTCAAGCCCGGTGAGCTGCTGGGCTGCGTGTCGGGCGAGCTCGGCCTGCGCGAGTATCTCGAAGGCGCCGGCCACAGGCTGGTCGTGACGTCCGACAAGGACGGGCCGGACAGCGAGTTCGAGCGCGAGCTGGTCGATTCCGACGTCGTCATCTCGCAGCCCTTCTGGCCCGGCTATCTGACGGCCGAGCGCATCGCCAAGGCGCGCAACCTCAAGCTCGCGATCACCGCCGGGATCGGCTCCGACCACGTCGACCTGCAGGCGGCGATCGACAAGGGAATCACGGTCGCGGAAGTCACCTACTGCAACTCGATCAGCGTCGCCGAGCATGTCGTCATGATGATCCTCAGCCTGGTGCGCAATTACCTGCCGTCGCACGAATGGGTGCTCAAGGGCGGCTGGAACATCGCCGATTGCGCCGCCCGCTCGTACGACGTCGAGGGCATGCACGTCGGCACCGTCGCCGCCGGGCGGATCGGCAGCGCGGTGCTTCGGCGCTTGAAGCCGTTCGACATGCATCTGCATTATTTCGACCGCCACCGGCTGCCCGCCGATGTCGAGCAGGAGCTCGGCGTCGAATGGCACGACAGCGTCGAGGACATGGTCCGGCTATGCGACGTCGTGACGATCAATTGCCCGCTCCATCCCGAAACCGACAACCTGTTCGACTCGGCGATGATCGGGCGCATGAAGCGCGGCGCCTATCTGGTGAACACCGCGCGCGGCAAGATCGTCGACCGCGACGCGGTCGCCGCGGCGCTCGAAAGCGGCCAGCTCGCGGGGTACGCCGGCGACGTCTGGTTCCCACAGCCGGCGCCGCGCGACCATCCGTGGCGGACGATGCCCAACCACGGAATGACTCCGCACATTTCGGGCACCAGCCTGTCGGCCCAGGCGCGCTACGCGGCGGGCACTCGCGAGATCCTCGAATGCTTTTTCGACGGCCGGCCGATCCGCGACGAATATCTGATCGTCGAGGGCGGCCGGCTCGCCGGCACCGGAGCGCACAGCTACAGTCCCGGCGACGCGACCGGCGGATCGGAGGAAGCGCAAAGGTTCAAGGCGGACTCGACCGCCTGAGCTTGCCGCGCCCCGGCTACGTCCTGTCCTCTCCCGGGATCGGAGTTCTCGTCCCCAGCGCCTCCTGCACATAAAGGCGCTTGACCAGCACGTAGGACACGACCGTCAGCGGTGCCGCGAGGATGATGCCCAATGCACCGAACAGCATCCCGAAGCCGAGCAGCGAGAACAGCAAGACGACGGGTGGCAGGTCAACGGCATATTGCTGCACCAGCGGCTGCACCAGATTGCCTTCGACCTGCTGGATTCCGACGTAGAGGAGGATGGTCCACAGCGCCAGATCCGGGCCCACGGCCAGGGCCAGCAAGATCGCCGGAATCGACGCGATGACAGGGCCGGCGAATGGGATGAACTCGAGCAGCCCCGCAAGCAGGCCGAGCGCCAGCGCCGACGGCACGCCGATCAGCCACAGGCCCAAACCGGTCAGCAAGCCGACGACCACCATCGCGGCGAGCTGTCCCCTGAGCCACAGCCGGAGAGCCCGTTCGCTGTCGAGCATCGCTTCGGTGACCAGGGCGCGCTTGCCCGGCGGCACCAGCTTGATCGCTCCCACGCGGTAAAAGTTCGGCTGGGCCGCGAGGAAGACGCCGCCGAAGACGACGATCAGCGTATCGGCGATCCCACCCCCGATCGACATCACCAGCCGGCCAATGCTCGACGTGTTGCCGCCGCCAGAGCGCGTGCCCTCGATGATGCCCGCCAGTTGCTCGCCGAAACCCATGCGCTGTATCTGCTGCTCGAACGACCGCCAGGCCGCCGGCAGCGCCTCCGTCAGCGTATGAACCTGTGCCGTGACTTGCGCCCCGAACAGCGCCACCAAGCCGGCGATCAGTCCAAGCACGAACAACACCGACAGGGCGATCGCCACTCCATCCGGCACGCCGGTCCGCTTGCGGATCAGATCCGCGAGCGCCCGGAATATGGTCGCGACGACCACTGCTCCGAACAGCATCAGCACCAGCGTGCGCAGCTGCCACAAGAGGAATGCCACCGCGACCAGGGTGATGACAATCAGCGCTCGGCGGATGAAAACCCGGTCGCTGCCGGGCCGGCGGCGCCCGGTCACGGCTTCGGCCCGGTCACGGCTTCGGCCATGTTTCGAGGATCTCGACGAAGCGCGCCAGCCAGGCGTTGGTCTGGTGCCCGTCGACGACCCGGTGGTCGATGGTCAGGGTCACATAAGCCATTGGCAGGATGACGATCGCATCCTCGCCGTCGACCTCACGCACGACGACTCGCTTTTCGAGCTTGCCGATGCCGAGGATCGCCGCCTGGCCCTGGTGGAGGATGATCGGCGCGGCGAGCAGCGAGCCCGACACGCCGTGGTTGGAGATGGTGAAGCTGCCCCCGGATACGTCGCCGCCGCTGAGCTTGCCGTCGCGCGCTCGGCGGGTGAGGTCGTCGAGCCGGTCGCCGATCTGCTCGAGGCTGAGGCTCCCGGCGTCGCGGACCACCGGCACCACCAGGCCTTTTTCGCCGAGCGCGGTGCCGACGCCGATGTCGATCGTCGGCGAGACCGCGATCCGGTCCTGCTCCCAGCGGCCGTTGATCGCCGGAGCGGCGGCCATCGCCTCGGCGGCGGCCTTGACGATGTAGGCGGTGTAGCTGAGCTTGACGCCCTTCTTGGCTTGGCCCGCCTTGTGCGCGGCGACCGCGGAAAAATCGGCTTCGAACACCGCGGTGACGTGCGGCGCCTCGGCGACCGCTCGGACCATGTTCTCGGCGATCTTCAGCCGCATCCGGTCGTGCGGAATATCGAAGCCGGACGCCGCCGCACCCTCGAGCGCGCGTTCGACGTCCTCGCGGGTAATCCGCCCGCCGCGGCCGCTCCCCTGGATGCGCGACGGGTCGATCCCGTGCTGCTGAAGCGCGCGCCGGACCGAGGGCGACAGCCGATCCTCCCCACCCATGTTCCCCGGCGAAGGCCGGGGCCCAGGGCGATGCGAAGCAGCGCTGACGCGCTCCTGGGCCCCGGCCTGCGCCGGGGAGCTGCTTGAATCGATCCGCCCGAGCAGCGCGCCCGGCACCGCCTCCGCGTCGGTATCGAGGACAATCTCCGCCAACACTCCGGCGGCGGGCGCCGGCACTTCCTGCGTCACCTTGTCGGTTTCGAGCTCGACCAGCGGATCGTTCTCGGCGACCGCCTCCCCGATCCGCTTAAGCCACGCCCGGACGACCGCCTTGGTGCCCTCCTGCTCGTCGGGGACCCGGACTTCGATCATGACGGCTCCCCCAAGCCGTCATTGCGAGGAGCGTCAGCGACGCGGCAACCCACGGCCGCAAAGCTGGATTGCTTCGCTTTTCTCGCAAAGACGAATTGCATCAGAACCCCACCAGACGGTCGATCTCGGCTCGGATCCGCTCGACCGACGGCAGCGCCGCCTCCATCAGCGTCGGGTGATGCGGGCTTGGAATGTCGGGCATCGTCACCCGCGCAATCGGCGCATCGAGGTCGAGGAACGCCTCGTCGGCGACCACCGCGGCGATCTCGGCGCCGAAGCCGCCGGTGCGCAGGTCCTCGTGAACGATCAGGCAGCGGCGCGTCCGGCGGACGCTGTCGAGCACCATCTCGCGGTCCCACGGCATCAGCGTCCGGAGGTCGATGAGATCCGCCGACACGCCCGCCGCCGCGGCCTCGCAGCGCGGCACCATCGCCCCCCAGGTGACGATGGTGATCGAATCGCCCTCGCGCACCTTCTTTGCGCGGCCGAAGGCAAGCACGTAATCGTCGCCCGGCCACGGCCGCCGGGCCCACGCATCGTCGAGCATTGCCCGGTGCTCGAAGAACAGCACGGGATCGTTGCCGCGAAGGCTCGCTCGCAGCAGCCCGACCGCATCCTCGGCGTTCGACGGCACCGCGACCAGCCATCCGGGGCTGTGGACGAACTGCACCTCGTTGGTCTGGCTGTGCCACGGGTCGCCGCATTTGAAGAAGCCGCCGGGCACGCGCAGCACCAGCGGGGCGGCGAAGCGGTTGTGGGTTCGCCAGCGCATCGTCCCGCAATCGTTGATCTGCTCGGTCGCCGGCTCGGCATATTTGCGGAACTGGATTTCGGGCACCGGCATCAGCCCGGCAAGCGCCATCCCCACCGCCCTGCCGATGATCCCCTCCTCGTTGAGGCTGGTGTCGAACACGCGGTCGTGGCGGTATTTGTCGTGCAGCCCAAGCGTGACCGCATGGACCCCGCCCTTGGGCCCGACATCCTCGCCGAACACCAGTACGCGCGGATTGGCGGCAAGCTCCTGGTCGAGCGTGCGGCGGATCGCGGTGACCATGTTGATCCGCTGCCCCTCGGGCGCAGCCTCGCCCGCCGACGCCGTATCGAGCCCGGCGCGGCCGCCGACCTGCTGGTATTCGCCCTCGAAGAAGACGTTCGCGGTGACCCGCTCGGGCGAGGATATGCCACGCGCCTCCGCTTCCTCGCGCGCCGCTTCCACCTCCGCTGCCACCTCGGCCTCGAGTCCATCCCAGTCGAGATCGCTCGCGAACGCCTTCAATTTGGGCAGCGGGTCGCGCGCCCATTCGGCCTCGACCGTCGCGTCGGACTTGTAAGTCTGCGTGTCCTGGAAACTATGTCCTTCCAGCCGCGGCACGGTCAGGCGGACCAGCGCTGGCCCCTTGCGCCCGCGCACATGGCCCACTGCTTCGCCGATCAGCCGCGCCGCCTCGACGGGATCGGTGCCGTCACCAGCGAAGATCGTCAGCCCCGAAAAGCCCGACAGATTGGCGGCGATGTCGCCCCCCGGCGTCTGGTATGACGACGGCACCGAGATGCCATAACCATTGTCCTCGATGTAGAATAGCATCGGCAACGATTGCGTCGTTGCAATTGTTAGCGCCGCCCAAAATCCGCCCGTCGCGCAACTCGCATCGCCGCCCAACACTACACCAATCGAGCCGCGTGCGGTCTCGCCAAGCACGCGCTCCTTGTACGTTACCGCCTGCGCCCAGCCCGCCGCGGGAGTATAT
>NZ_JACCSU010000078.1 GCF_013812825.1 Sphingomonas sp.
GGCCGCGGCTGCGGAGGCGCCGCACAGCGCGGCGCGCGAAGCCTCGGAGCCGAGCGCGCTCAGAGCGACCAGCGGGCTGATGCCCGTGGGCTGGACCGACTGATGGGCCGAGGCGGCGATCGCGCCGGTAGAACTGGTGCACAGGGCCAAGGCAGCAAGAGCGCCCGCGAACTTCCTGGTAAGACTCACCGAATGCATTGAACGCCTCCTGCTGGCTACTCGGACCCGCCGTTGTAGAATCGAACGGCCCGCCTATGAATGGCTCACTTGTCCAGCACAATGCCCTAAATAGATAGAGGTTCCGGCGCCAAGCGCGTGAAACCGCCATTCTTCTACCGGCAAGAAAAAGGGCCGCACAACGGCGGCCCTTTTGTTCTCACGATGTGAGCCGCTTACGGGCTGAGCGAGATTTCTCCGTCCTCATCGTCGTCCTTCAGCAGATAATAAGCGAGGACGGCCGCGGCGATCCCGGCCAGGGCCAGGAGCAGCGGCGAAATGGCGGGCCCGGCGGCGACCACTGGCACTGGCTCGACGTATGGAGCCGGAGGCGGCCCAACATCGACGATCGGTGGCGCAACCGTGTCAACGACCGGCAGCACGCAGCCCGGAGCGGCGCCCTGAGCGGCGGCAGCAGCGCCGGCAGCGGCGACGGCCGAAGCCCCGCACAGCGCGGCGCGTGACGCGTCGGAGCCGAGCGCGCTCAGCGCGACCAGCGGGCTGATGCTCGAATCGCTCGAGGCATATTGGCTCGAGGCGGCAATCGCCCCGGTAGAACTTGTGCAGAGTGCCAGTGCTGCAAGAGCCCCCGCAAACTTCTTGGAAATACCCGCCGACTGCATTGTATGCCTCCTGTGCTCCGACGATGGCCGTTTAGCTCAATCGTGCCCGCCTGTTAAGGGGATAACATTGAAGCCGTCAATGCGCCAATGCAACTTAGGTTTCCCTAATAATCCTAAGTGACCATAAAAAAAAGGTTTGCGAGGCGGGCGCGCAACAGTTGAAAGGCTCGATTCGGCATTCGACAGGGCTGCACAGGCTCGATTTGCCGCTGCGGAAGGGCAGTGAGTGCACGGATCACAAGCAAAAGCGGCGGCTGGCCAATCGAAGGATTCGCGCCCGACGATTCTGATTTCGGCGAACTCGTGCTGGAACATCGTCAATTTTCGGGCCGGCCTGGTCCGCGCGTTGCGCGACCGCGAATACCGGATCGTCGTCGCGGCGCCGGACGACGAGTATCGCCCGAATCTCGACACTCTCGGAGTGGCGTTCGTGCCGGTGCCGATCAACAGTTCCGGCCTTTCCATGGTCGAGGATCTGCGGCTCGTGGCCCGCTACCTCCAGGTCTTCCGGCAGCTGAGGCCGTTCGCTTTCCTCGGGTTCACCGTAAAGCCGAACATCTACGGATCGCTGGCCGCACGGGCAGTCGGGGCCAAGGTCATCAACAATGTCAGCGGGCTCGGCACGGCCTTCATCAAGCGCGGACCGCTGACGGCGCTGGTTACGGGGCTCTATCGCTTCAGTTTCCGAACCTCTTCAACGATCTTCTTCCAGAACCGCGACGACCTGGAATTGTTCGTCGGCAAGCGAATCGCGCGCTGCGACCAGGCGCAATTGCTGCCCGGCTCGGGGGTCGACCTCGAGCGCTTCAAGGCCGGCTCGGCGGCCGAGACCGAGCGCCCGTTCCGCTTCCTGCTCGTCGGGCGGCTGCTGTGGGACAAGGGCGTCGCCGAATATGTCGAGGCGGCGCGAATCGTCCGGCGCTCGCACCCCGACGTCCGCTTCCAGATGCTCGGATCGATCGCAGCGAACAACCGAACCGCGGTCCCACCGTCGGCTCTGGAACGTTGGCGCGACGAAGGGATCATCGATTATCTTGGAAAGAGCGACGATGTGCGGACGGCGATCGAGCAAGCGGATTGCATCGTTCTCCCCTCGTACCGCGAGGGGCTGCCGCGCGCCTTGCTCGAAGGTTCAGCAATGGGAAAGCCGCTGATCGCCACCGACGTCCCCGGTTGCCGCGACGTGGTTGTCGATGGCAATACGGGGTATCTATGCGCGGAGCGCTCGGCGGATTCACTGGCGGCGGCCATGCTGAAGATGATCGAGACTCCGGCGGTCGAGCGGCTCAGGATGGGCGAGCTCGGACGTCACAAGATCGAGCAGGAGTTTTGCGAGACCCGGGTGATCAGCAAATATCTCGAAGCGCTGGGCTCGCGATGACCGATTCGCCTGCGCGCTTGCAACTTGCTCCCTCCTTCAGGATTTTTGACTAAGTTATGGCTTTCTTTCGCAGTCTGTTCGCCAACGACAGCGGCGCCGCCCAGCCGAGCGTTCCGTCAGGCTATCGAGTCTATGCGATCGGCGACATTCACGGCCGGCTGGACTTGCTGGACGACACTCTGGCGCGGATCGAGGCCGACAACGCCGGTCGCGCGCCCGCGCGAAACATGATCGTCTTCCTTGGCGACCTGATCGACCGTGGTCCGTCTTCGGCGCAGGTGATCGAGCGAGCCCGGACCTATCGCCCGCCCGGAGTCCGGAAGGTGTTCATCAGCGGCAACCACGAAGAGGTGCTGCTCCGGCTGCTGCGCGGCGAAAGCCGCTTTCTCCAAGACTGGCTGAGGTTCGGCGGCGCCGAGTGCGCTCGGAGTTACGGGATCAGCCCGACGGCGCTCAAGCGAATGGACCCGGACCAGGCGGTCGGGATTCTTGCCGACAAGATCCCGAAACAGGACCAGGAGTTCCTCGCCAGCTTCGTCGACACCTTCCGAGTCGGCTCCTATCTGTTCGTCCACGCTGGAGTGCGCCCGGGAGTGCCGCTGCCCGACCAGAAGCAATCGGACCTGCGCTGGATCCGGCAACCGTTCCTGGACAATGACGACGATCACGGATTCATCGTCGTCCATGGCCACACCATCGCCAATCAAATCGACGTCCGCGGCAATCGCATCGGACTGGACACGGGCGCCTATCGGACGGGCGTGCTGACGGCTATGGGTCTCGAAGGCCAGGAGCGCTGGTTCCTCCAAACCGAGGCCAAGAGTTCAACCGGTGCCAATTCGAACCAGGAGCCGCCGCTGGTAGCAAGTCGCGATTTGGGCTGGTAAGGTTAGCGGCTGCATTCCAGGGTACAAGGAGCGTTGCAGTGAGTGATCGATCCGTGCGGACGGCCCGCGCGAAGACTCCGCCAGTCATGCTGGCGGCCGTTGTGGGGATGGCGTTGGTCTCGGCCTGCGCCGACACCAAGGGCGGGCCAATTGCCTATTCCGAAACTTTCTCGGCCCCCGATGCGCCGACGATCGTCCCATTGGAATCCAGCTACAAGATCGCGCCGCTCGACACGATCTCCGTCAAAGTGTTCAAGATGCCCGATCTGTCCGGCGACTATGAAGTCGACCTGACGGGGCAGATTTCGATGCCGCTGATCGGCGAAGTCCAGGCGGTGGAATTGACCACTGCGGAGCTCGATCGGCGGCTCACCGACAAGCTCGGCGAGCGCTATCTCGAAAATCCCGACGTCAGCGTCGGTGTGAAAGCCTCGACCCGCCGAGCCGTCACCGTCGACGGAGCGGTCACCAATTCCGGATCCTATCCAATCACCGGCCCCGTCACTTTGATGCAGGCCGTCGCGCAGGCCGGGGGGACCACGCCCGAGGCGAATGCGCGCCGAGTCGCCGTCTTCCGGCAGATCGGCGGCAAGCGGCAGGCCGCGGCATTCGACCTCGTCGCCATCCGCCGCGGGCAATCCGAGGACCCGGCGATCTATCCCGGTGACATCGTCGTCGTCGACGGTTCGTCGATCAAGGCCGCTCAGAAGCAAATTCTGAACGGCCTGCCGATCCTCTCGATATTCCGGCCGTTCTGAATTACCGCGGGACGCACCGGACCAATGATGAGAAGAGTTTTGCGTGGCGACTGACCTAGCCCTGCCGCCGGATGACCGGTCCGCCGTCGGAGCGTCGCGGCCGCGGCGCGGCGAATTGTTTCCCTATTGGGGCGACGCCCGCAATCGCGAGGACAGCTCGTTCGACCTCGCGACCTTGCTCCGGATCCTCCACGACTGGCGCTGGATGATCCTTGGCTCGGTCGCACTCGGCCTTGCCGCGGCGATCGTCGTGACCTTGTTGACCCAGCCGCTCTACCGGGCCTGGGTGACCCTGGAAGTCAACCCGCCGACGGTCGAAATCCTCGATGAGAAATCCCGCGAGGCGGCTGCCGGCCCCAGCCTGTTCGATTTTCTCGTCACCCAGGCCGGGCTGCTTTCGAGCCGAAGCCTCGCTGAACGGGTCGCGCAGGATCTCAATCTCGCGTCCAATCCGCAGTTCGTCGGCACCGAAGGCGACGCGGCGACGCGCCTGAAGATCGCGACCGCGAAAGTCGCCGGCGGGCTCAGCGTCCAGGCCCCGGAGGAAGGCCAGCTAATCCGGTTTGCCTATGTCTCCGATTCGCCGCAGCTTGCCGCCCAGGTCGCCAATGGACTGGCCGAGAATTTCATCAGCGCGGGCCTGCAGCGCCGGTTCGAGGCTTCGACCTACGCGCGCACCTTCCTGCAGCAGCAGATCGCCAAGACCCGGCGTGATCTCGAGCGCTCCGAGCGGCAAATGGTCCAATACGCCCAGCAGCAAGGCATCCTGGACAGCGACAAGGAGGGCGAAGGGGGCAGCGATGCTGGTTCCCTCCAGAGCGCCTCGATGGTTGCGCTCAACTCGGCCCTTGCCGAAGCGACCGCCCGGCGGATGCAGGCGGAAGCTGCCTATCGCCAGGCTCAGCTCGCCGCGAATTCCGCCGAGGTTAACGAGAACACCCAATCCCTTCGCCAGGCCAAGGCCGTTCTCGAGGCGGAGTATCAGGAAAAGCGGACCCTGATGAAGCCCGAGCACCCGGACATGTTGAGCCTGCGGTCGCGGATTCAGGAACTCGACCGGCAGATCGCTCGTGAAAGAACGCAGGTCGCGAGCGGTCGCACCAATACGTTGCTCGCCGACTACCGGGCCGCCGTGGCCGCGGAACGTTCCCTGCAAAGTCGAGTCGCGCAGCTCAAGGGCTCGGTGCTCAACCTGCGCGGCCGAAGCATCCAGTACAATATCCTGCGGCGCGAGGTGGACACCAACCGCGAACTCTATGATGCCTTGCTCCAGCGCTACAAGGAAATCGGAGTCGCCGGGGGCATCGGCACCACTCCGGTTTCGATCGTCGATCGGGCTGAGGTGCCCGGCGGGCCCTACAAGCCCAATCTGATGTTCAACCTGCTCGTCGGCCTGGCCTTGGGCTTGCTCGGCGGAATCGCCGCCGCGATCGCGCTCGAGATCCTCAACGACACGGTCAAGTCCCGCGAGGACGTGCGCAACAAGCTCGGCCTCGCTTGTCTTGGAGCGATTCCAAAGCGCCGCGGCAAAGGCTCGGTGGTCGAAGACCTCACCGATCCGACGTCCCCGCTGTCCGAGGCCTACTCCGCGGTGCTGGCGGCATTGCGCTTCAGCACCGCCACGGGTGCGCCAAGAACTCTGCTGATCACCAGCAGCCAAGCGTCCGAAGGGAAGTCCTCGTCGGCGCTAGCGCTTGCCCAGAATCATGCGCGGCGCGGAGCGCGGGTGCTGCTGATCGACGCCGACTTGCGGCGACCCGCCTTCAAGGCCGAGTCGAAGGCCAAGGGCCTGACCAAGCTGTTGACCAACGAGGAGCCCATCGCCGAGCACATCACCAGCACCCAGCACGCCAATCTGTGGCTGCTGCCGTGCGGCCCAATCCCTCCCAACCCGGCCGATCTGCTGTCGACGCCGAGGATCAAGCAGATCATGGCCGAGGCTGCCGCGCAGTTCGACTTGGTCGTCGTCGACGGCCCGCCGATGCTCGGGCTCGCGGACGCTTCGCTGCTCGCCTCGGCGTGTCGCAATGCGATGCTGATCATCGAGAGCGGCAAGACCCGGACCCGGGCGGCGCGCGAAGCCGTCGACCGGATCGCGACCGCCGGCGCCCATATCGTCGGGGCAACCCTGACCAAGTCGCTCGAGGAAGCGAGCCATTACGGCTACCGGCTGTACCAGTACACGGCGGTTGCCGATAAAAGGAGCCAGATCGTCTTGATCTCGCAGCCGGACGAGGCCTGAGCGCTCTTTTGCCGTTCGTCGTGCGAGCCATCATCGTCCTTGCCGTCGCGTTCCTGCTCGCGGTGCAGGTTGTGCGGACGGCTCTTGTCGCCGATCCGTCGAAGCGCATAACCCTTGCCCCGGCCCTGTGGCCGTCGCACCCCACGGTGCTGATCAATCAGACCATGGCCGAGATCGGGGCGCATGCGGCTGGCGGGGAAGCACCGCCCCCCGCGACTCTGGCTCGAGTCGACGAGATCGCGCGCAAGGCGCCGCTGGCCGTCGAGCCGTTCCTGATCAAGGGGGCGATGGCCCAGGTCGACGGGCGACAGGAACAGGCGGAGCGCCTCTTCCTGGCCGCCCGGAGCCGCAATCCGCGCTCGGCCGCGGCGCGGTATTTCCTTGCCGAGCGCTATCTTGCAACCGTCCAGGTCGCGCCCGCGCTGGCCGAGATCGCGGCCCTGTCGCGCTTGTTCACCGGGGCGAGGTCGCAGTTCGGGCCGGCGCTCGCCTCCTTTGCCCAGATGCCCGGCACGGTGCCGCAGCTGCGCCGCTTTTTCCGCACGTCGCCCGAGCTTGAGCCCTTCGTCCTCGCGCATCTTGCCGACAATGGGAAGAACGCGGACCTGATCATTGCGTTGTGGGGAAAGCGGCCGGTCGATCCCGAGGCTTCGCCGCCCGAATGGCAGGCGCGGCTGCTGCGCAAGCTGATCGAGCAAGGGCAGTTCGCCAAAGCCTATGCGATCTGGCGGCTGGTCTCCGGAATCGACCGTGGCGCGGGAACGATCTTCAACCCGGGCTTCCGAAAGATCGCCGCTCCGGCGCCGTTCAACTGGGATTTCTCAGCGACCGGCGGGGTCGTCGAGCCCGCGCCGGGCGAGCGGCTGCAGGTCATCTATTACGGCCGCAACCCCGCGGTGCTGGCCGAGCAGCTGCTGATGCTTCCGCCCGGCCGCTACCGGCTTGGGATGGATATCTCGGACGCGCCCGGCGTCGGCGGCGAGATCGCCTGGATCGTGAGCTGCATGCCTCGACCAGAACCGATCTTCCGGCTGCCCATCGATCGCAAGGGCCTGCTGGCCGGGCAATTCACGGTGCCGCAAAACTGCCCGGCGCAGAGGATCCAGCTGGCCGCCTTCCCGGGCGATTTCCCGCAAACGCAGGAGTTCACCATCGGTCGTCTGACGCTGATCAAGGGGCCTGGCGAATGAGGTGGGTGATGCGCTCGGCGGTCGTGCCGGCCTACATTCTGCTGTGTATCGTTCTGGGCGGGAGCGCCCAGGGCTATTGGGGCGCCGCGATCCTGCAGGTCCTTGGAATTGCCATCATCGCCTGGAGCCTGCTCACTCCGGACCGGCTCCGCTTGTCCGGCCCCGCAATGGCGCTGTTCGCGATCGCCGGACTGACCGTGCTGCTGCTGATTGTCCATCTGGTTCCGCTTCCGCCGGGGCTGTGGACAGCCATTCCAGGGCGCGAGCCGATCGCCGAAGGCTATCGGTTGCTCGGGCTGCCTCTGCCTTGGCTGCCGATATCGCTGACGCCTTATGAGACGGCGGCGACGGCTTTGACCTTGCTTCCTCCCTTGGCGGTTCTTGTCGGGATGCTCGTCGCCGGAGCCTATCGAGCAAGCTGGCTCGTCATTGCCATCCTGGTTGGCACGTTCACCTCGGTTCTGCTGGGAGCGCTGCAAGTCAGCAGCGCCGATCCGCTGCAGTCGCCCTGGTATCTGTACCAACGGACCAACCACGGCGTCGCCACCGGGTTTTTCGCCAACAGCAACCACATGGCGACCCTGCTGATTGTCAGCGTGCCATTATTGTTCGCGCTGGTCGCCGAGCTCCGCAAGCGGGCTCAGAATGCAAGGGCCGTATCGGCCATCATGATGCTGGCGGGCGGGTCGATGCTGGTGCTGCTGGCCGGGATCCTGCTCAGCGCATCGCTGGCCGTGCTGCTGCTTGGGCTGCCGGTCATTCTCTTCAGCGCGACGCTGCTGATGGGCGAGGGCAGGCGGCTTCGGGGCCCGCTGATCGCCGCGGGGCTGGTGTCGATCGCCGGGATGGGGGCGGCCTTCCTGACTCCACTGCCGGACGACTTGGTGTCTTCTAACCAGACGTCCTTCGAATCGCGGCGCGACATCTGGTCGGACACCTTTCCGGCGATCGGCGACCATATCACGCTCGGCACGGGCGTCGGCTCATTCGTCCGCGTCTACTCCTTTTATGAGGATCATTCGGCGGTCACCCAGACCTTCATCAATCATGCGCATAACGATTATCTGGAGATCGCGCTGGAGACGGGCATTCCGGGGCTCCTTCTGCTCGTCGCGTTCTTCCTTTGGTGGGGAAGCCGGGCCGTGCCCATCTGGCGGTCGAGGGCGGTCGATCGCTACGCGGTCGCCGCATCGATTGCGTCAGGGGCAATCCTCATTCACAGCATCGTCGATTATCCGCTGCGAACCGCGGCGATCGCCTCGATCATGGCCGCCTGCCTTGCCAAAATGGCGAGGCCCCGAGTCCAGGAAAGCGCCGAAACGCAGGACTTGTGGGCGAGCCCCAGGCACGTCGCCATCTAGCCAGGATCAGGACCGCATGTCGGACAGCTGACGCGACAGCTCGCGCAGCTTGAAGCCCAGGCCCGGCAGCAAGAGCAATTGGGTCAGGTGGATGGTCGCGGTTCCCAGGCGAACGCGGGTCGGCTCCGCCACGCGCGTCATCTGAGCCCAGGCGGCGCGAGCCAGCCAGCGATCGGCTCGCCGGCGGCCCAGCCTTCGCTGAAGGTCGCTGCCGGCGGCGGTGCCGAACGTCGCCGCGGCGAGAAGCAGCGCCTGCGCCGCCGCGCGCCCGGCGCCGAGCTGCTGCGAGCGCTCGAACAGCCTTCCGATCTCTTGGGCGCTGCAATCGTTCAGCAGGCCGGCGAGATCGGCGATCCATTTCAGCCGGAACCAGGCGCTCGAAGCGCCGTGGACGCAGAGGTAAGCGAACAGCTCGTCCGCGGCCAGCGTCGGTAGCTCGATCCCGGGCGAGACCTCGATCTCGCGGCGCGGCGAGTGGACGCCGATCCCGGGGATCAACTGGGGGCTGTCGGCAAGCCGGCTGTGCAATTCCAGAGTCAGACCGTCCGGCGATCGCCAGACCGATTCCTTGCGCTGTCGGTGCCAGCGTTCGAGAGGCGCGGAATCCGTCGCCGCGGGAAGCGTCAAACGGTAGCCGAGTTGATCGAGGAGCGCCGCTGCCCGGGCGATCGAATCGCCGGGCACCAGCACGTCGACGTCGTGGCTCATCTTCACGAACGGGTCGCCGTAGGCGAGCTTGCTGAGCGTCAGGCCCTTGACGAAGAGCAGCGGAATGTCCGCCGCCGTAAACGCGTCGAGCAGCCGCGAGGATTCGCGGGCGGCGCGCAGATTGTGTTCGGCAATCGCCGCGGCGTCTTTCGACAGCGAACGGGCAATTTCGCTCGGCAACGCCAGCGGCAGCGCGCGAAGGCAGCGCTGGACCAGCCCCTCCACGCGGTGGCGACTGCACAGATCGAGGAAGCGCCGCCAGTCCGCCCGTCGGGCCAGCGCGCGGATTTCCTCCCCGTTGGCGCGCGTAAAGCTCCAGCGGCAGCATTCGATGAGCAGCAGGAATTCTATGGTCTTCCGCGACCCTAGCCGATAGTTCACCCGCCTGCTCCGCGCGACCAACCGCCCGGGTTTAGCGGATAACCGGGAAATTGCATCGCACCGGGAATTTCGGAGTTTGAGAACCTGGAGATGAGCAAGCGCAATCTGCTTTCGCGATGGACGCGCATCGGGCAGCGGCGGCAAGCGCTGCTGATCGAAGCGCTGCTGGCAATCGCCGCCGCCTCCGCCGCGGTCCATTTTCGCGCCTTCAAGCGCGCGATCCGCATGGGCTCGCTGCCGCTCACGAATCGGCCGGCGGCGGGCGATATCACGGACGATGTCCGCTGGGCGGTCGAATCCGCAGCACGCAACGTGCCGTGGCGGGCGATGTGCATCCAGCAGGGCCTGGCGCTGCAATGGATGCTCCGGCGGCGGGGCATAGATGCGCGGCTTCATTACGGGATCGCTCGCGACGAGGTCGGCGAGCTCCAGGCCCATGTCTGGGTCGCGGCCGGCGACGCGGTGGTGATCGGCGGCGCCCAGGCACCACGGTTCAAGTGCGTAGCGACCTACCCGTGAGCGGCCGTGCGATGGCCCCGACCAAGTTCCAATATTCGGTTTTCGGCCTCCGTCTTCAAAGCGATCTTCAGCTACCCGAGCTCCTCGAGGCGGACGCGTCCAGCCGCTCGCAAGTCACGGTCCGGGTCGGCAAGGTTCCCGACGCTCCGGCCCCCGGTCCCGGACCGCACCCGACCGACGGCGGGCTGCTGTTGGTGATCGACGAAGTCGCCTGCTATTTCGTCAAGGACGGATCAGAGATCATCGTCGAACCGGAACCCGACGTTCCCGACGCCAACGTGCGGCTGTTCCTGCTCGGCTCGGCGATGGGCGCGCTGCTGCATCAGCGCGGGTTGCTTCCGCTTCACGCCAATGCGGTCGAAGTCGAAGGCCGGGCCTATGCGTTCATGGGCGAGTCCGGCGCCGGCAAGTCGACGATGGCAGCCTGGTTTCACGACCGCGGGTTCCGCATCGTCGCCGATGATGTCTGCGTGGTCGATTTTGCCGACGGTGCCCGAGCGCAGATCCGCCCGGGGATCTCGCGTTTGCGGCTGTGGCGCGACACGCTCGACGCCACTGGAAGGGACGCAGCCGACCATCAGCGGTCATTCTTCGGCGATGACGCCCCCGATAAATATGACGTGCCGCTGGCCAGGCCGTGCTCGACGGACGAAGCGATCCCGCTGGCTGCGGTCTATCTGCTCGAGCGAGGCGAATCGCTGGCCATCGAGCCGCTGACCGGGCTCGTCGCGGCCGAGGCGATCTTCGCCAACACCTACCGAGGCGCCTATGTGCCGCTAACCCGAAGCAGCCACGATCATTGGTCGGCATCCGTGAAGCTCGTGCGCAATACTCCCGTCTTCTGCGCCAAACGGCGGTGGGGCCTTGAAGACCTGGCCGAGCAATATTCGGCCTTGCTCGAGCATGCGCTGCAGGTGCGTCGGCCGTGATCTAACCACGTCCGCAGGAGAGTCGGTCCGCCTAATTGGTTCCGCGGACCTTGCGCATGAAGTGACCTGCCGAAATGCCGCGCAACAGGCCGAGCCGATAGCGATCGCTCACCTCAGACCGGTTCCAGTTGTGTTCGGGCCAGGAATCCAGGGCATCCTTGAGCCAGCCGATGTCCAGCGCCTGGTTCGCGTCCGCGCATCGCGCGATCATCTCCACTTCCCGTTCCACCTCGGGGCGAGCCCGGTCCAAGGCTTCGTACCAGTCGGCCGACTGATAGCCGCGCACTTTCGATTCGGTGACCTGCGGTGGCAGCCGGTCGCTGAAGGCGCGGCGAGCGAGCGAGCGCGGAACGCCGCCGCGGACAAATTCCTGCACGGGGGTCGCCAGGCAATATTCGATCACTCTCTTGTCCGCGGTGGGGTCTCGTACGCTCAACCCCCACTCCGCCAGCACGCCCTTGTAGGCATTGCCGCCATCGGTGTCGGCGCAGGCCCGCAACCGCATTCCGTAAGGATCATCCCGCGGGCGTCCCGACAGGTCGGCTGAACGTGCCTTCCTCTTTCGCTGCAATTGCGAAAGGGCTCCACGGCTGACCGCCGAGAAGTCCATTGGTCCGGCCGTTCTTCCGGTCAGCCGCCGCAATCCCTGCCAGAGCGGTGCCGGCACGAAGGGCCCGACGGTTTGAGCCCCAAGCTCCAAGAGCGGAACGCCGTTGCGGGCCAGCTGCAGAGCGCACCCGGCCAACTTCAGCAATTGCCCGCGCGACAGTAGAAAAGGGAGCCACTCGAGCCCGGAGTAGCTCGACGTCAAATTACCGAAGGATGCCTTGAATATCGTGTTCGAGCCGCTGGAGCGGGCGGCACTGCTGATCGCCTGTCCCCAGACCGCATTGGCGAGGTTAGCGCCGGGCTGCTGCTGATAGAGGAAGATCCGATCAAGCCACTTTAATGGCGATTCACCTGAGTTCTCGACCAGCACATGATCGATATTCGGGTACATCCGGGCGGTTGCGGCGGCGAGTTCCGCCTCGTTGGCGACGGTTCCCGGTGGCGTGCGGCCCGCAAATCCAGGGCGCGGAACTGCGGTGAATGCGATTACTTTTCCCGCGGGAAGAAGCCGGGCGACAGTCGCAGTTACCATCGAGCTGTCGAGGCCACCGCTGAGCTGCGTTGCGACGGTGTTGCCGACGCCGCGCAGTTGAGCCTTCACCGCCTGGTCGACAACGGCTCGCAGGCCTTGTTCGTACTCCTCTGGCCTGGCGGCTGAAGACGATGGACCCGGCGGCCGCCAATATCCGTGCGCCTCCAGTCCCTGGCGGGTGACGCGAAGAAGATGGGCTGGTTCGACGCGCTCGATGCCCTTGAAATAGCTCCGTCGGCCAGCTCGAGGGAGCAGGGCCAGGCGTTCGGCCATGAATTCCGAATCGAAGTCATAAGGCACATCTTCCAGCGCGTGCAGGCCGCTCGGCATTGACGCGAAGGCGAAGAAGTCTTTGCCTCGATGGAAGTAAAGGGGTCGCAGGCCCAGTATATCGCGGCCGAGCAGCAAGTGCTGTCGCGCGCCGTCCCAGAAGGCGAAAGCGAACTCGCCCACCCAATGCTCAATGGCCGAATCGCCCCATCTGAGAAGCGATTCAAACAGCAGTGACGAGTCAGACAGGCGCGCTTGAGTTGCGGACGCGATACCGAGCCGCGCCGCCAGCTCCGGCCGGTTGTCCAGGCGGACATCTGCAACAAAACGACAGTTCGCGCGGGATAGCGGGCCCTGGTCGAACGCATCCTCGGGCAGCAGCGCAAAAAGATTACGCCCCAGCGCTAGCGAGCCGTTTTCGTCTTGCGCCCGCTTGCTTCCGTAGGCGGCCTGGCCCTGGAGCATTCGACCGCAAAATTGCCGAACTGGCCGGGGTTCAAACGACCAAAAGCCAGCAATCGCCGTCAGTATGTGTCTCCGTCAGGCGCGAATCAGAGTGGCGATTGAACGCTTCCAGGGACGCGGGTTATCGGTCCCAGTCCACAGATAGGGGTCAGGAATTGTTTCGAGCTGTACCCGGGTCGCCGTCGTCCCGCGGGCCAGTGTTGACCTCGGCGGCGCCAGCCTCCAGTTGCCGCACGGTGGGCTTCACCCACTTGGCCTTCGGCCTGGTCAGGGAACCCTTAGCTTCGAACCTGTTACTCATCTCAGCTCCTCGTGTTCAGCAGACCACTAGTATAGGCGCGACGCGCTGACAACTCGCAAGTGAGCCAAAATGTGCACGCGGTGAGTCGATTTTCTCGGCAATTCAGCCGCTAAGGCAACTCGCCTAAAGGATCAGTGCAGACCTTTCAGCGGCGAATCCGGATCAGCCCTCGTTCCACCAGGTCGTCGAGCAACTCACGCAGTTCGGCGCGGCATTGCTCGCTGTCCACGTCGTATTCGGCGAGGAGTGCTCCGTGAAGCTCGTCGAAGGATTTCGGGCCGACCAGCTGGCGCCAAACGCCCGTCGCCACGGAATTGAAGCCGAAGCAATGGCCGCCTTCGGCATCAAGCGCCAGCAACTCGTCGCCGAGGTCGGCCTCGAGAAGTTGGGTTGCTCGTTCGTACACAGGCTCGCTTATTGGCGGCTCCTTACACGGCCCGCAAGGGACAGCTTCGTTAGCGCGGAGGTTGACCGCTCGCGCGTTCGCGTCTCGTCGCGCCGTCTTGGACGGCTTGCCCGCGGATGCGCGCGAGCGGCCGCAGTTTCATCGGCAAAACAACCGGTCCGGAGTGGATACAAGACCAAGCTCGGGTTAACGCCGCCCAGCCAGTGAGGTCCTTCACCGCGAAGGACACATCCATGAAAATCCTCAAGATCTTCGTTTCCGTCACGCTCGTCGCGACTGTGTACGGCCACGCGCCCGCCAGTGCCGATCCCGGCCAGACCATGGAGCGCTGCCGGATGGATTTCCCGGTACGGTGGGTCGCTTGGCAATTCATCCCTTGCTGGGCCGCCCGCGTCTGGATGTAAGCGCGACACCCTCCCGGCCGGCACAGCGAGCTTGGCACTGAAGGCCGGATGATCTCAAGCCACGCGCGCAACGGCTATTCGCTACCAAGTCTGCCTGCTGTCTCGAGGTCGGAGCTCTGCGCTCCCGTTCAGGTGCCCCTGCGGGCCGGGACCGTGATCTTGACGGTCTCGCCCGAGCGGCCCGGGAAGCCGGTGAACAATGCCTCGATCAAATTGGGGACCAGCACTCCCGCCTCGTCGGTCTGGGAGCGCGCCTGGGCCTTGCCCTGGAACAGCGGCGCATTGTCGCTCTTGCGGACGATGTCGAGCTCGAGATAGCTCTTGTAGACGGTGTAGTTGCGGATCGGCCCGCGATAGCCCGGACCGTAGCCGGCGTAGGGCGAGCTGTACCAGTACGGGTCGTCCCAGCCGTAGTAGAACGGCGAACGGGCGCCCCAATAGCCGCCGTAGCGCGAGTAATAGGGCCGACCGAAATAGCGCGAGCGCGGGTCGTGATAGCCGCCGTAGCGCGGATCATAGCCGCCGACGCGGGGATCATAATAGCCGCTGTAAAACGGGTCGTAGAGCCCGCCGTAGCGCGAGCGGTAGAGCGGGTCGGCATAACCGTTGTAGCCGTATCCGTAACGCGATCGCGCGTAGGGGTCGTCCGTTTCCTCGCTCGAGCCTTCGTCGACGCCATAGTCGAGGCGCACGATCATGCTCGCCAGTTGCGGCGCACCGGCCGGAGTATAGCCCTTGGCCTGGAGGTGCTGCGCGACGAGAGCCGCATAGCGGTTGAACTCGAGCGTGCGCTGAGCGCCCTCGATCGGCACGACATGGAATGTCTGCCCGGCGGGAACCGGCATTGCCTGGTAACGCGAAACCTGGGTCGGAAGGCCGGCCGCGCAACCGGCAAGGCCAAGCCCGCCGACTCCGAGAAGCAATGCGCCGGCCAGCTTGCGGATGAAGTTCATGGTGACGCCCTTTGAGCTCGAAAGCGACTCGAAAAACCGTGGATAACCGGGCGCTTACTAGCAAAAACCGGCTCGATTGTCGATCAGTCGTGGCGTCGCCGGGTCAGGCCGACTGAGTCATAGGCTTGGGTCAGGGTCGGGGCCGCGAGCGCGGCCGCCTTGGCCGCTCCATCCTCGAGCAAAGTATCGAGCATCGCCGGGTTCTTGCGGAATTCCTCGAGGCGCGCTCGAAGCGGCGTCAGGAGCGCAATCAAGGCATCGGCCAGCGCCGGCTTGAACGCCCCGAAGCCCTGCCCGGCAAAGTCCGCCAGCACCTGCTCGACGCTTGTCCCGGTGACCGCCGCGTACATCCCGACCAGGTTGCGCGCTTCGGGTCGCCGGTCGAGCAGCGCCGGATCGTCGGGCAGCGGCTCGGGATCGGTCTTCGCCTTGCGGATCTTCTGGGCCACCAGGTCGTCGCTGTCCGACAGGTTGATGCGGCTCATGTCCGAAGGGTCCGATTTGGACATCTTGGCAGTGCCGTCGCGCAGCGACATCACCCGGGCCGCCGAGCCGCCGCCGATGAATGGCTCGGGCGGGACGAACAGCTCGACATCGAAGTCGGTGTTGAACTTGATGGCGATGTCGCGCGCGAGCTCGATATGCTGCTTCTGGTCATCGCCGACCGGCACGTGGGTCGCGCGATAGAGCAGGATGTCGGCCGCCTGCAGCACTGGGTATGCAAACAGGCCGAGCGACGAGCCTTCGCGGTTCTTGCCCGCCTTGTCCTTCCATTGGGTCATCCGGTTGAGCCAGCCCATGCGAGCCGTGCAACTCAAGACCCAGGCGAGCTCCGCATGGGCGGGGAC
>NZ_JACCSU010000100.1 GCF_013812825.1 Sphingomonas sp.
GCCGAAAGGCTGATCTTGCCCGCGCCGATCGCGGCGCCGAACCGGAGCCGGCCTTCGAGCGACTCGCGGGTCCCCGCTTCCGCATCGGCAGCCAGCCCGCTGGCCAGAGCGCTCGCCATCTCGATGGTTCCGGCAAGCGCGCCGGGCCCGTCGGCGACGCTGCCGCCGCCCCGGACGACGCGCACGCTGTCGAGCGCGACGGGGTCGTAGGCGGGCCAGTTGACCCAGCCGCCGAACGGATCGCTCTGCGGGACTCCGTCGAGAATCAGGAGCGCCCGGCTCGATGCGTTCCCGCCCAGCGCCCGAAGAGTGACACCCTGGCTCGTCGGGTGGCCGCTGCGCGCGTCCGAGCGGCGGAACAGCTGCAGGCCCGGCACCTCCTTGAGAATCTGGTCGAGCTGGCTGCTCGGCGCGTCGCGCAGTCGCTGACGATCCAGTTCGTCGACGGCATAGGCGCGCTCGGCGGCAGGATCGGGAAGCGCCGGCGCGGTGATGATGATCGCCGGTGCCGGCTCGGGCGGCGGGAGCGCCTGGATCATCGCACCAGCAGCTAGAAGATGTCGTTAAGGGTGGCGGCGATGGTCAGGACGCTGGTCGCGGCGACACCGATCAAGGCCCACGTTGCCCAGGCCGGCCACAGCTCCTTCTCTTTCTCTTTCTTGCGCGTCACCGGCGGATGATGGCCCAAAGGCAGCGACATCGTCCACCCGTTGTTGACGGCGGACTGTGCCCATTGCGGATTTCCCGAGCCGATGGAATGCTGCCCCTCGTGCGGGAACTGGACGAAGTGCAGCGATATGACGGAGTGGCGATTGCCTTTCATTGGGCGATCGCGCTGTTGATCGCCGTCAACTGGCCGATCGGCCATTTCGGCGAGACCATCGAAGCCCGCCTGGGCCTGAACCTCGTCCCGTTCCACAAGTCGATCGGCCTGACTGTCCTGGCGCTCAGCATCCTGCGGCTCGTCTGGCGCCTGTCGCACCGGCCGCCGCCGCTGCCGTTGTCGATCAGCCGCTGGCGAGCGCGGGCCGCGCGCTTCACCCATGCCGCCTTTTATGTGCTCATCATCGCACTGCCGCTGACCGGCTGGCTGCGCGCCTCGGCCGGGCGCTACCCGCTGACCTGGTTCGGGCTGCTCGATGTGCCGAAATTCCCGATCGCTCGGCAAAGCGCCGAAGCCGCGCTGGCCATCGGCGCCCACAAATTCCTGGCCTGGACGATGCTGACACTTGTCGTCGTCCATGTCGCGGCTGCGCTGCACCACCATCTGAAACTGAAGGATGCGGTGCTGCTTCGGATGCTTCCAAAACGAGCTCGAAGCGGACAGGCGCCGCACGTGCGGCAGCGCGGGAACTGAGCGGCGGACTAGGCCGACAGGCGATCGCTGGCCGCGGACACGCTGGGCGCCGCCGGCGCGGCCGCCGTGTGGTCGATCATCGAAAGATAGCGGCTGGCGAGCTCCTGATGAACGCCCTTGGCTTCCACGCAGGTGGCGCGCTCGGCCGCCGCCAGCTCTTCTGCGGCACGCCGCAGGAAATAGTCCTTGTCGCCCATCGGTTGCCCCTTCCCCGGAACGACTCGCTGTATCCACCTAGTTGGTTATGTTGTCGCTAAAATGGATTAGGACGCGCGCGCCATGCACGCCGGGCAGGCCCGCAAGGCTGTGCAGCTCAACCCGCGCCTTGCCGCGGGTCCGGCTAAAGCGCTGCAGGTGGGGAGCAAAGCAGGCGTGGCAGACGATCCTGCCGCCGCCCTAATGCCGGCTTCGAGTGGAAAGCGGACGTTACGCGCGCTTGCGGCTACGAGACGGGCAGCGGCTGCAGGCAGACGGATCAGTGATCCTGACTGCCGCCGCCTTTATGCTCGAGCGTCCAGAACACGTGGGTGATGATCTTGCGGCCACCTTCGTTCTTCTCGAAAATGTGCGGCCGGCCTTTGCCGTCATAGGCGACCGCCCGTCCCCAGTCCGCCGGGCTGTTGCCGCCTTCCAGGGCTGCCTCCGCAGCCGCCGGCGCGGCGCCGAGCTTGCGTTCGCCGAAGTTGGTCGTGGCCTGGTGGCTATGCCCATAGATGGTCTCGAGCTGAACGAAGTCGTGCGCGTTCTGATACTCGTTCGACAACTGGTTCTTGATCGTTCCGTCGGGATCGTCTGTGTAATCCATGCAAGTGCCGTGGTTCGTGTTCGCGAACGTCTCGTCCGTGTGTCCGAGCCCATAGTCGTGACCAATCTCCTGGCACATCACGAGCCGCCGCCAACCGGGCGTGTTGTATTTGGCCGTGTCGAAATAGGTGTCGTTGACCTTGGTGTAGCCCGACACGATGTGGCCGCCAGAAATCGAGATTCCGGCGACGCCGAGCCAGCCGGTGCGGCCATATCGAGCGTTGCAAACCTCGATCTTCCCCGCTGCGGCCTTGCAACGTTTGGGGTCGGTAGCGCCCGCGACTAGGGGGCTCGCTATGACGCTGCTGTCATTCCAACTTGGCTTGGCCCCCTCAAACGGATTGCCGCTGGCATCCACACCAAGCGCGACCACGAGATACTGGTCCCAGCGCGAGTCCACATTATCACCGACGGTGACACCCAGCTGATTGGTGCCCTTGCTCCAGTGATAGGTGCCCCAGCTATGCTCTGCGAGCGCCGGGCTTCCGACGCTCAGTGCAGCAACCGAAACCAACGCCACGCGCAAAATCGTTTTTTTCATGACCGACCCCCTCAAACGAGATGAAAATTAGTGCCTCTGGTACGCCCCCGGGCGGGACTATTATCATCTTGTTAACCAGCCTGAACTCGCGTCAAGCCCGAGTCAAGTCCTTGAATGTCAAGCAGTCGTGGGGGAGCAGTTTAGTTGGCCGTCCTCATTGGACAGCCTTGTATCCGCCCGGCCATTCCACGGCACAAAGCGCGCCGGCGTCGGTTTGTGGCCCGATGCCCAAGACCCGAAAGCCGCGCAAGATGGCTCGCAAGGCGATCGCCGCCGAAGCCAAGGCCGCCAACGCGCTCGCTCCGCGCCGCAAGCCGCAGGCGAAGGTCGTCGACGCCGTCGGCCAGCTCGGCGACCAGCCGGAGCTTCGAACCGTCTCGGGCCTGGTCATCGCGACCGGCCTGCTAACGGCCAATCGCCGGCTCGTCCGCGCCGGAGTCCGGATGCTCCTCGCGCACGAGATCGCGACCCTGGCCAAAAACCTGATCAAGCGACGCATCGACCGGACTCGGCCCCACAGCGCGAGGAGCCATTCGGACCGGGTCGTCAAACCCGGGCGACATACGGCCAAGACGATGACGAGCTTTCCGTCGGGCCACAGCGCCGGATCGGTCGCGGTCGCGCGCGCATTCGGCCGCGAATACCCGCAGCATCAGGCACCCGCCGTTGCCGCCGCCGCGGTGGTCGCCGCCTTGCAGGTTCCGCGGCTCAACCATTTCCCGACCGATGTCGCCGCCGGGATCGCGCTCGGTGTCGCATCGGAAGCCGCGGCGGACCTCGTCATGCGCCTCGGCGAGCGGCTCGAGGAAGCGGCTACACCCGAAGCGCCGCCGCGGCCTCCGCCTCGCGCTTGAGGTTGCGCGCCAGCTGCGCCTGGCCGTTCAGATATTGCGGCGGCACGTGGATGTCGCGGTAGTCGAGCGCGGCCGCGGCGCGCAGGGTCCACATCGGGTCGATCAGATGCGGGCGGCCGAGCGCGACCAGGTCGGCGCGGCCCGCGGCGAGGATCGAATTGGCGTGGTCGGGCTCGTAGATGTTGCCAACCGCCATCGTCGCGACCCGCGCCTCGTTGCGCAATTTGTCGGAAAACGGAGTCTGGAACATCCGGCCGTAGACGGGTTGCGCGCCGGTCCAGGTCTGCCCCGCCGAGACGTCGATCAAGTCGGCGCCTTCGCGCGCGAAGGCTTCGGCGATCGCCACCGCGTCGGCGGCGGTGATGCCCTCATCGCCGGCCCAGTCGCTGGCCGAGATTCGAACCGACATCGGCATCTCGCCCGGCCAGGCGGAGCGCATCGCCGCGAACACCTCGAGCGGGTAGCGCAGCCGATTGTCGAGACTGCCGCCATATTCGTCGCTTCGGCGGTTCTGCAGCGGGGTGATGAAGCTCGACAGCAGATAGCCGTGCGCCGCGTGGAGCTCGACCATGTCGAACCCCGCCTCGAACCCCATGCGGACCGCGGCCACGAATTGATCGCGGACCAGGTCCATGTCGGCCCGAGTCATCGCCCTGGGCCGCTGGTTGACCGGCGACCAGGGCACGTCGGACGCGGCCATCACCGGCCAGTTGCCGTCGTCGAGCGGAACGTCATTGCCTTCCCAGCCGAGCTTGGTCGAGCCCTTGCCGCCCGAATGGCCGAGCTGCAGGCAGAATTTGGCCTTGCTGCTGGAATGGACGAAGTCGACGATCCGCCGCCACGCCGCGACATGCTCGGCGTTCCACATGCCCGCGCAGCCCGGGCTGATCCGACCATCGGGTGAGACGCAGGTCATCTCCGTGAACAGGAGGCCGGCGCCGCCCAGCGCGCGCTCGCCGAGGTGGACGAAATGAAAATCGCCCGGCACTCCGTCGACCGCGGAATACATCGCCATCGGCGAGACGGTGATCCGGTTCTCGACGCTCATTTCGCGGAGGCGGAACGGAGCGAACATCGGCGCAGCGGTCTTGCCCGGGACCCCGGCGCGCTCCCAGAACCAGCGCTCGACGCTCTCCAGCCAGTCCTTGTCGCGCAGCCGCAGATTCTCGTGGCTGATGCGCTGGCTGCGGGTCAGCAATGAGTAGGCGAATTGCAGCGGCTCGAAATGCAAATAGCGCTCGAGCGTCTCGAACCATTCGGTCGAGTTGCGGGCGCTGTTTTGCAGCTTGAGCACCTCGAGGCTGCGCTCCGCATGATATTCGAACAACGCGGCCTCGAGCTCCAGGCCCGGGCGGTTGAGCACGTCGGCCAGTTTGATCGCATCCTCGAGCGCGAGTTTGGTGCCCGACCCGATCGAGAAATGCGCGGTGTGCGCGGCGTCGCCGAGCAGGATGAAGCGGCCGTTCGACCAGCGCTCGCACTTGATTCGGCGGAAGTTGAGCCAGGCCGCGGAGCCGAGCAGATGCGCGGCGTTCGACGCCAGCGCGTGGCCGTCGAGATATTTGGCGAACAGGCGTTCGCACCGGGCGATGGCTTCCGCCTGGTCCATTCGGTCGAAGCCGAGCCCGCGCCAGGTTTCCTCGGAGCATTCAACGATGAAGGTCGAGCAGTCGGGCGCGAAGCGGTAGGCGTGCGCCCAGATCCATCCCGCCTCGGTTTGCTCGAACGCGAAGGTGAAGGCATCGAAGGCTTTCGACGTGCCCAGCCAGACGAACTTGTTGGCGCGCTGGTCGACGTCGACTCCCAGCTCGTCGGCGAAGCGGTCGCGGACGCGCGAATTGATTCCGTCCGACGCGATCACCAGCTCGTATTCGGCCCATTTGGGATCGTCGGGATCGCACTCGTGCCCGAATGTCAGTTCGACACCCAGCTCGGCGGCGCGCTGCTGCAGGATTTCGAGCAGGCGCATCCGGCCGATGCCGATGAATCCGTGTCCCGACGAGCGGATGCATTGCCCGCGGTAATGGACGTCGATGTCGTCCCAATGGGCGAACTCGTCGGCGATGACCTGCGCCGACTTGAGATCATTCGCGGTCAAATTCTCGACCGTCTGGTCGGAGAACACGACGCCCCAGCCGAAGGTCACTCCGCGCGGGTTGCGCTCGAACACATGGACCTCGTGGCTGGGATCGCGCAGCATCATCGAGATGGCGAAATAGAGGCCGGCCGGGCCGCCGCCGATGCAGGCGATCTTCATGGCCGGCGAACCCGCCGAAAGTCGCAAACGTCGCACTGTACGCGCGTGAGGGCCTTCAACGATGCCGCAATCAGCGCGTGACGGGAGAGGAACGAACGCATCGCCGCAACATGGCACAGCATTGCGCCTGTAGGACAGCCGGAATGTCAGCTTGGGGTGGAAAGCAGACATTACGAATGCACAGGTTACGGACGGAGAAGGCGCGTGAGGACCTCGACCAGTTCCGCCTGACGATAAGGCTTTGCCAGCACGGGCAAGTCCCGGTAGCCCTCGTCTAGGCTTTGGCCACTGTAGCCGGTTGAGAAAACGAACGGCACGCGGCGCGCCGCGAGCGCGTCGGCCACGGGATAGCTCTTCCTGCCGTCGAGGTTCACATCGACCATGGCTGCGTCAAAGGTTTGCGCGGCGATGAGCCCAAGGGCGTGATCGACCGTGGCGGCAGCGGTCACGGACTTGCACCCGAGGTCGGCCAAGATGTCCTCGACGTTTAGGAGGACCAGCATTTCATCTTCGACAACGAGGATACGGCGTCCGGAGAGCATTAACCGTCACCGGCGGGTTGCGGCGCGGGAATGTCGATTGTGCAGACCACGCCGTCTGGGCGGAAATCGAGCTGCGTTGTCCCGCCCAGCTCGAGAGCTAGGCCGCGCTCGATCACCCGCGACCCGAACCCCTTTTTGGACGATGGCCTGACAGGCGGACCATTCTCCTCGGTCCAGCGCAGGACCAGTCGATCGCCCTCGGGCGCCGGCTTGATCGTCCATTCTACCCGGACGCATCCGGTTTCGCCGGAAAACGCGCCGTACTTGGCGGCATTGGTGGCTAGTTCGTGGAAGGCGATGCCGAGAGCCAAAGCGGCTTTCGGCGAAAAACGGACATTCTCGCCTTCTATCCTGATACGCTCGGCCCGGCCCTTCGCGATCCCGAACGGCTCGAGGGCAGGTCTGACCACATCGTGCAATCCTGCGCTTTCCCAATTCTCGCGGGTCAGAAGGTCGTGCGACCGCGAGAGCGCAAAAAGTCGCGACTCGATCGCTTCCTGGATGATTTCAGGGTCGGTCGCGTTCCGCAGCGCCTGCGCGACAATTGACTGGACGGTTGTCAGCGTGTTCTTCACGCGATGGTTCAGCTCATCGATGAGCATCCGCGACTGGACCTGCTCCTCCTTGTGCCGAGTGAGATCGATGAACGACGCGAAATGCTGGATGACGTCGCCGCTTTTTTCGTCGCGGACCGGGCTGATGAACAGAGCCGCCCAGAACTCGCTGCCGTCCTTGCGGCGATAGCGGACTTCCGAGCTGTGTTCGTGGCTGCCGCCGAACGCAGCTTCGACGGCCGCCAGCGCCTTGGCATCTGCGCCCTGCGCCATCAGGAAGTTGAAGCTGTGGGCGAGGACCTCGTCGCGGCTGTATCCAGTCAGCGTGAGGAAGCTATCATTGGCGAAAATAATCGGATTGCCCGTTTCCGTCGCGTCCATGAACACCATCGGCATCCGCGTCTCTTCGGCGGCGACGACGAACGGACCACCTTCCCGCCGCAAGCTTTCGACCTGGCCTTCAGCGGCCCTTTGCTCCTTCGACTTATCAGGCATACCGACATGATAGAGATCAGTCCGCTGCTCGGCAAACGGGCGCTAATGTCCGGAATGGGTCGAAAGCGGACACTGGCGCTCGGTCATCCGAGCGGTGCTACGAACTCCTCGACGATGCGGTTGAAATCGGCGGGCCGCTCGATGTTGCTGAGGTGACCGGCCCCCGGGAGGATCTGCAGCTCGGCGCCGTCAATCATCTCGGCAAGATCGCGCGACAGCTCGGGCGGAGTGACGCTGTCGTCGCCGCCGACGAGCACCAGCGTCGGCACTCCGACGGACCGCGCCCGATCGCGCTGGTCGGCTAGCCAGACGGCTTCGGCGCCGATTCGGAAGGCGTCGGGATCGATCCTCGCCATCGTTTCGCGGACTTCCTGGTGCAGCGCTTCGGACGCCCCGGCGGCAAGCAGCACCGGAGTGCGCGCCGCGGCCAGCTCGCTCATCTGCTCGCTCGCCGCGATCGAACGGTCGTAGATCGCTTGCCCGTCGGGATGGACCGCAAAGCTGTCGGCGAGGATCAGCGACTCGCAGCGCTCGGGCGCCGAGTGATGGATCGCGATTGCGATCACTCCGCCCAGCGACAGTCCGCAGACATGGGCGCGGTCGATGCCCAGCGTAGCCATCGCGACCAGGATCGCGGCGGCGAAATCGTCGCGGGTCGTGCCGGGCGCCGCCGGGTCGCTTTCCCCATAGCCCGGATAATCGAACGCGATTGCCCGCCGGCTCTGGCCGAAATGCTCGAGCTGCGGGGCCCAAACGGACTTGTCGGAGCCGACCCCGTGCAGGAACAGGATCGGGACCGCACCGCCGCCGCCGGTCTCGTCGACGCCGATCGCCCTGCCGTCCGCCATGCTCACGCGCCCCATGCCGCCATGATGGCTTTGCAACCAGCCAAGGGCAAGTTACGCCCGAAGCATGACGCGAATGACGGTCAACGGCGAGGCGATCCATTACCGGCTCGACCCGCAGACGCCTTTGCTGTGGGCGCTTCGCGACGCGTCCAACCTGACCGGGACCAAGCACGGCTGCGATCATGGCGATTGCGGCGCCTGCACGGTGATCGTCGACGGCCGAGCGGTGCCGAGCTGCAGCGTCAGCATCGGCTCGCTCGAAGGCTCGGAGATCGTCACCATCGAGGGATTGTCGGCCAGCCGCACCCATCCGGTGCAGCAGGCGTGGGCGGCCGAGCAGGTCAGCCAGTGCGGCTATTGCGAGCCCGGTTTCATCATGGCCATCGCGGCGCTTCTGCAGTCGAACCCGAGCCCCGGCCCGGAGGCGATCGACGCGCTTCCCAACATCTGCCGCTGCGGGGCCTATCCGCGCATTCGCAAGGCGATCGCGCGGGCTGCGGCGGCGGCTGCGCCGGCCGCTCCAGAGGGATCGAATCGGTTAAGCAACGGCTCATCTGGCGAAGAGCAATTTTCACCCGGGAATCGATCTTGATGCGATGGAATATCGACATGCGTAAGAGCCTGCTGTTCCTGCTGCTCGCTGGCGCCGCCGTTCCCGCG
>NZ_JACCSU010000020.1 GCF_013812825.1 Sphingomonas sp.
AAAAGCGCGCCTGGATGTCGGCGGCGATCACCGGCGAAGCGAACAGATTGTCGGTGGGGATGTCGAAAAAGCCCTGGATCTGGCCGGCGTGGAGGTCGATCGACAGCACTCGGCTGGCGCCCGCGACAGTGATCAGATTGGCGACCAGCTTGGCGGAAATCGGCGTCCGCGGGCCGGGCTTGCGGTCCTGCCGGGCGTAGCCGAAGTAAGGCAGGACCGCGGTGATCCGCTTGGCCGACGCTCGCCGCAGGGCATCGATGCAGATCAGCAGCTCCATCAGATTGTCGTTGGCCGGGTAGCTGGTCGACTGGATCACGAACACGTCCTCGCCGCGGACGTTCTCGTTGATCTCGACGAAAATCTCCTCGTCGGCGAAGCGCCGAACGCTGGCCTCGGTCAGCGGCATTTCGAGATATTCGGAAATCGAGCGGGACAGCGGCAAATTGCTGTTCCCGGCGAGCAATTTCATGGCGGGCAACCCTTCGGCGTTCGCAACCGCCTTAGACAGCGACCGACCAGTCCGTAAAGGGAACCGTTCGGGCTGAGCCTGTCGAAGCCCTGTCCTTGTGTGTTTCTGGGCAAGGCAGTCCTTCGACAAGCTCCGGACGAACGGGCTAAGGGGTGCTCATGACGGACCGCTTGACGATCGCCCTTGCCCAGATGAGCCAGCGCGTCGGCGACCTCGAGGGCAACGCCGCCGCGATGCTGGCGATGCGCGAGCGGGCGGCCGGAGCGGACCTGCTGCTGTGCCCGGAGCTCCAGCTGACCGGCTATCCGCCCGAGGATCTGGTCCTCAAGCCCGAGTTCGTCCGGCGGACGATGGAGGCGGCCGAGCGGCTGGTCGACGCGACCGCGAGCCCCGGCCCGGCGATGCTGATCGGGACCATCATCCACGAGGGCGGCGCCAACTACAATGCGGTGCTGCTGGCCGACGGCGGCAAGGTGGCCGGCCGGACCTTGAAGCGCGAGCTGCCCAATTACGGCACCTTCGACGAGAAGCGGATCTTCGCGCACGGACCGATGCCCGAGCCGATCGAGTTCCGCGGCGTCCGGATCGGAGTGCCGATCTGCGAGGACATCTGGCAGGAGCCGGTGTGCGCGCATCTGGCCGAAGCCGGAGCGGAGATGCTGCTGGTGCCCAACGGCAGCCCCTACGAGCTCGACAAGGACGATTTGAGGCAGCGCATGGTGCGGTCGCGCTCGGCGATCGCCGGGCTTCCGCTCGCCTATTTGAACCGCGTCGGCGGCCAGGACGAGATCGTGTTCGACGGCTCCTCGTTCGTCATCCACCCGGACGGCGAGCTGGTCGTCCAGATGTGCGACTGGGAAGAGCAGCTGCTGCTGACGCAATGGGAGCGCGGCGGCGACGGCGAGGGGGGCGGCTGGCGCTGCCGGACCCGGGCCGAGCACAAGCTCGATCCGTTCCCCGAGGACGTCTACCGGGCGATGGTCGTCGCGCTGCGCGACTATGTGACCGACAACGGCTTTCCCGGAGTGATCCTCGGACTGTCGGGCGGCATCGACAGCGCGCTGTCGGCCGCGGTCGCGGTCGATGCGCTCGGGCCCGGCAAGGTGTGGGGCGTGATGCTGCCGTCCCGATACACGTCGCAAGAGAGCCTCGAGGACGCCCGCGAGTGCGCCCGGCTGCTCGGCTGCCGCCATGACGTCGTCCCGATCGTGCCGGCGGTCGCGGCGCTGGACTCGATGCTCCCCGACCTCGCCGGCCAGGCGGCCGAGAACGTCCAGGCGCGCCTGCGGATGGTGACCCTGATGGCCCTGTCGAACGCCCACGGCCACATGCTCCTGACGACCGGCAACAAGAGCGAGATGTCGGTCGGCTATGCGACCCTCTACGGCGACATGGCGGGCGGCTATTCGGTGCTCAAGGACGCCTACAAGACGACGGTGTTCGCGCTGTCGCGGTGGCGCAACCGGGTGAAGCCCGAAGGCGTGCTCGGCCCGGCCGGCCCGGTAATGCCGGCGCGCGTGATCTCCAAGCCGCCGAGCGCCGAGCTTCGCCCCGGCCAGAAGGACGAGGACAGCCTGCCGCCCTACTCGCTGCTCGACCGGATCCTCGAGCGGCTGGTCGACAAGGAAATGTCGGTCAAGGAGGTCGCGCTCGCCACCGGCGCCGAAATCGCTTTGGTCGCCGATATCGAGACCAGGCTGCTGCGCGCCGAGTACAAGCGCCGCCAGGCGCCACCGGGGGTCAAGATCGGCAGCCGCAACTTCGGCCGCGACCGCCGCTACCCGATCACCAACTTCTTCCACACGCGCCCGCGATGATCGGGCCGAAGCGATGACTGGGCCCAGGAAATGACGGTCGTCACCCGCTTCGCGCCCTCGCCGACCGGGCGGCTGCACGTCGGCAACATCCGCACCGCGCTTCACAACGCCTTGTTCGCTCGGCGGCACGGCGGGACCTTCATCCTGCGGATCGACGACACCGACCCCGAGCGCTCGACCGACGAGTTCGACTTGGGCATCCGCGACGACCTCGGCTGGCTCGGGCTGACACCCGACAAGGTGGTCCGCCAGTCGCAGCGGTTCGACCTCTACGGGCGCGAGTTCGACCGGCTGGTCGAGGCGGGGCGAGTCTACGCCTGCTACGAAACTCCCGAGGAGCTCGAGCTTCGCCGCAAGGTGCTGCTCGGGCGGGGACTGCCGCCGGTCTACGAGCGCAAGGCCGACGATGCGCCCGTGCCCGAGGGGCGCCCGCCGCACTGGCGCTTCCGGCTCGACCATGATTGCCCGATCGAATGGCGCGACCTGGTCCGCGGGCCGCAGCGCTTCGACCCGAAATTGCTGTCGGACCCGGTGATCCGCCGCGAGGACGGCAGCTGGCTGTACCTGCTGCCATCGGTGATCGACGATATCGACCTTGGAATCACCCACGTCGTGCGCGGCGAGGACCATGTCTCGAACAGCGCCGCCCAGCTGCAGATGTTCGCTGCTTTGGGAGCACAGCCGCCCGAGCTCGCGCACGAGGCGCTGCTGGTCGCCGCCGAGGGCAAATTGTCCAAGCGGCTCGGCTCGATCGGAGTCGAGGAGATCCGTGGGCTCGGCCTCGAGCCGATGGCGCTGCTGTCGCTGCTCGCCCGGCTCGGGACGTCGCAGCCGGTCGAGGCGCTCGCCGGCCTCGATGAGCTCGCCGCCGATTTCGATTTCGCCCACTTCGGCCGCGCCCCGGCGCATTTCGACCTGCACGATGTCGAGCTCCTCAACGCGCGCCTGCTGCACCGGCTCGAATTCGCCGATGTCGCCGACCGGCTGCCCGACGGCGCCAGCGAGCGCGACTGGCGGTTGCTGCGCGGCAACCTCGAACGGCTGTCGGACTTTGCCGGCTGGTTCGAAGTGATCGCCGGCGACATCGCTGCGCCCAGTCTCGGCGGCGACGACCGTGCGCTGGTCGGCGAGGCGGCGGCGATCGCCGCGAGGCTCGACTGGTCCAACGACCCGTGGCACGCGCTCGCCGACGCGCTCAAGGAACGCACCGGCCAAAAGGGCCGGGCGCTGTTCCACCCACTGCGTCTCGCGCTCACCGGGCGCGACAGCGGCCCGGAGATGGCCGGCCTGCTCGAGCGCATGGGCAAGGACCGCGCCGTGGCGCGCCTGTCCGCTGCCGCCAACAGCTAGGCGCAGATCCCCACGACCTTTCGGCGCGATTCTCGTTGCGCCGTGTAGGATATGATGTATCATTCCCTCTATCGACTCGCGTCGAAGGAGATCGAGATGCTGGCCTACGCAGCTCACCGCCGCCGGATCGCCAGGCGACACTCCGCCCCGCACGTCATGCTGGCGATCATTGTCGGTCACGTCGCCCTGATCGCCGCGGTGATGAGCGCGAAAATGGAGCTGCCGGACCGTTTGCGCGACGTCACCAAGGTCGAGCTGATCCCGATCCCGGCCGATCCCCCGCCGCGGCAGCCGCCGCCCAGGGACGTGCCGAGGCCCTCCGACTCGAGGATCGACCAAGTCCCGCCGATCGTCCCGGCGCCGCTGCCGAGGCCCGCTCCGCTCGACCCGCCGATCGTGATGCCGGTGCCCCAGCCCGGCCCGACCGCTCCGCTGCCCGTGCCGCAGCCGGGGCT
>NZ_JACCSU010000042.1 GCF_013812825.1 Sphingomonas sp.
CGGTGCCGGAGCGGACGGGATCAAGGTCGGAATCGGCCCCGGCTCGATCTGCACGACGCGGATCGTCGCCGGAGTGGGCGTGCCGCAACTCACTGCAGTCATGGCGGCATCGGCCGCGGCACGGGAATCGGGCGTGCCGGTCATCGCCGACGGCGGCATCCGGACCAGCGGCGACATCGCCAAGGCGATTGCCGCGGGCGCTTCGGCGGTGATGATCGGCTCGCTTCTGGCCGGGACCGCGGAAGCGCCGGGCGAGACCTTCCTTTACCAGGGCCGCGCCTACAAGAGCTATCGCGGCATGGGCTCGGTCGGGGCGATGGCGCGCGGCTCGGCCGACCGCTATTTCCAGCAGGACATCCGCGACCATCTGAAACTGGTCCCCGAGGGGATCGAAGGCCAGGTGCCGTACAAGGGGCCGGCGCGCGACATCGTCCACCAGCTGGTCGGCGGGGTGAAGGCGGCGATGGGCTACACCGGCTCGACCAGCATCGCCGAGCTGCAGAAGCGCGCGAAGTTCATCCGAATCACCAACGCCGGCCTGTCGGAAAGCCACGTCCACGACGTCGCGATCACCCGCGAGGCGCCGAACTATCCGACGCGCTAGGGCCCCCATAAAAGTGGTACTTTAATGGGAACCCTTGAGCCATGACTCCCGCCGCTCGGCTCCAGGCGGCGATCGAAATCCTCGATGAGGTGATTGCCTCGGCCCGCGACGATGGCCCGCCCGCCGACGTCATCGTCACCCGCTACTTCAAGACGCGCCGCTATGCCGGCTCGGGGGACCGCCGCGCCGTTCGCGAGCTGGTGTTCCGGGCGATCCGAAGGTCGGCGGAACGGCCGGACAGTGGCCGCGCGGCGATCGTCGGGCTGGCGCGAGACGACCCGCAACTGCCGCCGCTGTTCGGCCAGGTGCGCGGGCCGGCGGCGATCGCCGAAGGGGAGGAGGGGAGCCCGGCGGCGGCGGTCCCGTCCTGGCTCGAGCCGGAGATCTCGCCGCTGATCGATCGCTCCGAATGGCCGGCGCTGCTCGAGCGCGCCCCGCTCGACCTGCGGGTCAACGTCGCGCGCGCCGATCGAGACGCTCTGATCGGCCAGTTTCCCGGTGCGCAGCCGACGCGCGTCAGCCCGTGGGGGCTGCGACTGCCGCCCGATAGCCGGGTCGACCAGCATCCGGCGTATGCCGACGGCCTGGTCGAGGTTCAGGATGAGGGCAGCCAGCTGGTCGCGCTCGCTTGCGAGCCGCGCGAGGGCGAGCGCATCCTCGATCTGTGCGCCGGCGGCGGCGGCAAGGCGCTGGCGCTCGCCGCCGCGGCCGCGGGCGCGCAAATCCTTGCCACCGACACCAACCGATCGAGGCTGTCGAAACTGCCGCCGCGCGCGGCGAAGGCGGGCGCGCGGATCGAATCGCGCCTGCTCGACATGCCGCGCGAGCTCGAGGGGCTCGCCGACTGGGCGGACAGCGCCGACCTCGTGCTGGTCGACGCGCCCTGCTCGGGCAGCGGCACTTGGAGGCGCAATCCCGAGGGCCGCTGGCGGCTCAGTCCCGAGCGGCTCGAGCGGATGGTCCAGCTGCAGTCGCGCCTGCTGGACATTGGCGCGGCGATGGTCCGGCCGGGCGGCCGTCTGGTCTATGCGGTCTGCTCGATTCTGACCCGGGAAGGCGAAGCGCAGGCTGCCGACTTTCTCAGCCGCCGTTCATCCTGGGTTGCGCAGGAAACAGCTATCCACGCCGGACGTTTGACGGGTGTTGGACGGCTGCTGGTCCCAGGTCAGGACGGCACCGATGGCTTTTTCGTCGCGCGACTGGCCCGACCATGTTAGGCGGGCGGCGAGCGACACGGAGAGAATGATGCGTCTGTTGCACCGCATTATGTTGGTCGGCCTTGCCGGCGCGTTGCTTGCTGCTCCGGTGTCCAGCCAGAAGCCGGACGATCAAATTCATCCCCGCTCCCTCGAGCTGATGCGCCAGGGCGAGACGTTGCTCGCCGAAGGCAAGTTCGTCGACGCCGACGATGCGCTCGAAGCCTCGCTCGTGGTCGATCCGCGCAACCGTGCTGCCTTCGTTGTCATGGCCCGCGTCGCCCAGAAGCAGAAATTGTTCGGTCAGGCGATCCGCTTCACCAACAAAGCCCTGGCGCTCGAACCGCGCGACCTCGATGCGCTGGCCGTCCAGGGCGAGGCGATGGTCGAGCTCGGCGCCGTGCCGCGGGCCCGCGACAATTTGGCCAAGCTCCAGAAGCTGTGCCCGAGCGGGTGCCGTCAGCTCGCGGTTTTGTCGGCGGCAATCAGCCGTGGGCCGACGGCGGTCGCTTCGGTCAAGCCGCCGGCCAGCCCCAAGACCAACTAGCTCAGCGCTCTCGCCAGCGAGACGAACTCCGCGACGCTGAGCGTCTCGGCTCGGCGTGTCGAGTCGATTGCGAGCTCATCCAGCGCTTCAAGTGCGCCCGGAAGCGACTTGAGGCTCGATCGAAGCATCTTGCGGCGCTGGCCGAAGGCGGCCTCGGTCAGCTGTTCCATCGTTCGCGCGTTCACTCCTGGCGGCATCCTGGACGGCATGATGTGCACCACCGCCGAGGTGACCTTGGGCGCCGGCACGAAAGCCGACCGGTTCACGCTGAGCGCGATCCTGGGTTGCGACCGCCACTGCGCAGCAAGCGACAGGCGCCCGTAATGCTCGGTGCCGGGTCGGGCGACGATGCGCTCGGCAACCTCCTTCTGGAACATCAGCGTCAAGGATCGCCACCACGGCGGCCAGTCACCGCCGAGCCAGCGCAGCAGCAGCGCGGTGCCGACATTGTAAGGCAGGTTGGCGACGACATGGGCGCCGTCCCCGGCCTCGGCACGCTCGTCGATCCGCATCGCGTCGCCGTCGATCACCTTGAGTCGCGCGGGATAGTTCTGCTCGAGCTCGGCCAGAGCCGGGCGGCAGCGGCGGTCGCGCTCGACCGCGACCACGTTCGCTCCGGCGTCGAGCAGCGCCTGGGTCAGGCCGCCCGGGCCTGGTCCGACCTCATAGACCGTCTGACCCTCCAGCGGCCCGGGCACCGCGGCGATCCGAGCCAGCAGCTGCCGGTCCAGGATGAAATTCTGCCCCAGCGATTTTCGAGCCTGGAGACCGTGCCGAGCGATTACTGCGCGCAGCGGCTGGCGCCCTTCCGTCATACGGCCGAGGTCATTCGACCGGAGTCCGGTGGATTCCGCACTGCGCGGCCATCCGGATCGCCGCCGCCATCGCGCGCGGGTCGGCGCGGTCATGGCCGGCGATATCGAACGCGGTGCCATGGTCCGGGGAGGTGCGGACGATCGGCAGGCCGAGGGTGACGTTGACGCCGTCCTCGAAATGCAGCGCCTTCAGCGGGATCAGCGCCTGGTCGTGGTACATGCACAAGGCGGCGTCGTAGCGCGCCCGGGCCTGGCTGTGGAACATGGTGTCGGCGGGGTGAGGACCGGTCACTCGCCAGCCTTCGGCGGCGAGCGCAGCGACCGCCGGCTCGATGATCTCGATCTCCTCGCGGCCGAGTGTCCCGCCCTCGCCCGCGTGCGGGTTCAGGGAAGCGACGGCCAGCCGCGGGTCCTCGATTCCGAAATTGCGCTGCAACCCGCGAAGCGCTGCGCGGCCACGCGATTCGATCAGCGCCGTCGACAGCGACTGCGCCGCCTGGGCGAGCGGGAGATGAGTCGTGACCGGCACGGTTCGAAGGGTTGGGCCGGCAAGCATCATCGCGACGTTGCCCGACGCCACTCCGCACCGCTCGGCGACGAACTCGGTCTGGCCGGGATGCGCAAAGCCGATCGCGTAGAGCTGCTCCTTGGATACCGGTCCGGTGACGACCGCGGCGGCCGAGCCCGAGCGGGCAAGCCCGACCGCGATCTCGAGCGAATCGAGCGAGCAGTGCGCTCCCGCCATGCTCGGATGGCCCGGGACGTCGGCCTCGGCAGCGGCGAGCTGGATCAGCGGCAAGCCGACGTCGAACGCGGCATCGGCTTCCTGAGGGTCGTCGATGACCGCCAGCGGACCGTCCCACACGGCCTCGACCGAGCGGGGGTCGCCGATGGCGACGAACGGCGGCAGCTCGAAGCGCGCCCGGTTGTCCCAGCATTTGGCGATCACTTCGGCGCCGATCCCGGCGGGGTCGCCAATCGAGACAGCAAGCGGTCCGGGCGGAAAGCTCGTCATTGCGAAACGGGCGGGCAGCGCGTCATCGCGCGGGCCTTATCTGAATTCGATCACCGCATCACGCCGTAGATCGCGCAGGTAGCGCCGCGCCCGCAGATTGACGCGCTCCTCATTCAACTGGCTGAACACCTCGTCATAGGTCGGAGCGGTCGCATCGACCTCGTCGCGGCCGCAGATCACGAGAATTCGGACGCCCTCGTCGATCGAGCCGAACGGCTGAGTCGCCTGGCCGACCTGCAACGGCAGCATGATTTGCTGGAGAGCGGGCGGCAGGTCGCGGATCTTGACCTGGTCGCTTTCGACCAATTCGCCCTTGAAATCGGCGGCGATCCGGTCGGCGCCGCCGCAGCCGCCGACGTTCTGGGCGGACTGGGCGAAGCGAGCGACCAGCGGCTCGGCCTGCTGGCGGCTCGTCCCCTTGGGGAACGTGATCGATACCTGCTTCAAGGTGAGCACCGCATCGCGGGGATCGGCGGTGAGGATTTTGCGCGTGTCCTGGACCGCGACGATCGAGAAGCCGCCCTGCACCGGAATGGGCTGGCTGACCTGGCCCGGCCGCATGCTTCGCAGCTGGGCGGCGATCGACTCGGGAAGCTGCTCGGGGCGAACCCAGCCGAGGTCGCCGCCGACCGCGGCCGTCGACGCTTCCGAATATTGGCGAGCGTAGCCGGCGAACGATGCGCCGTTGCGGAGCTGTTCGAGAATCCGGTTGGCGTTCGACAGCGCCTGGGCTTCATTGCCGGCGGTCGCCGACAGGAAAATCTCGCCGACCCGGAACTCCTGGGTTCCCTTGGCCGCGTTCATCTTGTCGAGAATGGCTTTCACCTCTTCCTCGCCGACGCTGATCGAGCTTTCGATCTTGGCACGCTGCAGCCGGGACCAGGCGATTTCCCCCTCGATTTGGCGACGCATGGTGTTGATCGAGGATCCGTTCGCTTCGAGCATCGCGGTCAGCTGCTCGACCGATTGTTTGGTGTTCGCCGCGACCCTGGCGAGGGTGCGGTCGATATCCGCCGGCTTGATGGTGATCTCCGCCGCCCGCGCTGCCTGGATCTGCAGGGTCTCGTCGATCAGGTTGCGGAGCACCTGCTGGCGAAGCCGATCCAATTCGTCGGCCGGAAGCTGGCCGCCGTTGGCGATCGCCAGCAGCGCCAGCCGCTGGTCGATGTCAGTCTGGGTAATGACTTCGCCGTTGACGATGGCGGTTGCCTTGACCACCGATGGCATGGCCGATCCGAACAGCTGGGGATTTTCGGGCAGCCTCAGCGTTGCGGTGCTGCTGGGCTCATTCGCGGCTGGGCTCGCGGCTTGCTGCGCCACGGCCGTTCCCGCGACCGCCAGTAGGACGGCGGCCGCTCCGAAACGAGCACGCGTCGACAAAAATCCAGAACCTGCTGTCACGATCGTCAAATCCCTTGCTAAACAACGATTAACGCCATTGCCGTTTATCCAGGCCCGCTGAACGCAGGCTTAGCGGCCAAGCCCTTTCAGCGCGATCCGAAGCGCGAAAGTGCTCCCCTTTCGGAAGTCCCCGATGCGCTCATAGTCGCGCCGCCAGGATAGGCCAAGTTCCAGGCATTCGTCCTCGTAGGCGATGCCGAGCCGCTGGCGCACCGGCTCGAAGCCGTCGGCCAGCGAAAGCGGGTCCTCGTCGCGGCCGGTGAGGTCGAGGACCGTTGCTCCGAACAGCGACCAGTAGCGGGCGAACTTCACCCGTCCGGCAAGGCGCAGCTCCTCCTTGTCGTGCAGGTCCTCGATTTCGGCGCTGATATCGCGGTTGAGGCGCAAATAGCCGATCTGGGCATAGGTTTCCTCGGTGCCGACAGTGAGGTCGACCTCGTTTCGGCGGACCGCCAGATTGCCCTTGTCGACTCGGAATCGGTGGGTGAGGTCGATCAGGCGGCCATATCGGACGCGGGTCCGGCCGACGAAGTCGGAGAATCGGTCGGACAGGCCGGTGCCCTCCGGGAAGATCGCTGGGCGGCGGCGGATTCGGTAGCTTTGGCCGACGGTCGTCGAGATCGACAGGTTGGGGCGGTCGAGAGCCCAATCCAGCCCATAAGTCACGCGCGAGGCGTCCTCCCAGCGGTCGTGGCCGGGGAAGCGGTTGAGAGCGAACAAATTGCTATCTTCCAGATCGACCGCGCGGGCATCCTCGTTGGGGATCGAGAGGTTGGGGGTCGGGGGCGTCAGGACCAGCTGGACCCTCGGCACCAGGCGCTGGAAGCCGCCGAACGCGGGCCCGACGAACGGCCATTGGGCCTCGGCGGCCAGCGCGCCGATGCCGCGCGTGTGCCAGCCCTCGGTGCCGCGGTAGATCGGAACTTCGGTCGTTTCGGACTCGACCGTGTGATAGACATCGCCGCGGGCGAACGCCGTGAACAGCAATTGCTGCCCCCATGGAGTCAACCGCCGCAGGTCCCAACGCCCGCTGACGAAAGCGCGCTGCGTGTCCTGGCCGTCAATCCGCAGAATCGACAGGCTGTTGGCCTGAAGCTCGATGCCGCCGCCGATCATCGGCGGATCGAGCCGCAAGCGCGCATCGATTGCCGGCAAGGCAATCGGGATCCGCCGCTGAACGTCGTCGACTCGCAGGCCCTGGAACGCCCAGCCGGCGATGCTGATGTAGGAGTCGGGCGTGATCCGCTCGGCGTTGACCAGGCTTCGAAGCCGGTCATCCCGGGTGATGTCGTAGCGCTGCGTTACGGTCTTGTCGGTCGCCACCCGAAACGAGCCGGTCAGGCTCCACAGGGGATTGAACTGCGCCCTTCCGTTGCCTTCGAAATAAGCGCGGAGGCCTCGCCGGGTGTTGGGGGTCGGGTCGTCGGGATCGGGATCGTCGATCCGGCTGTAGGTTCCAAACGCTCCGACCTGGAATGCCCCAAGGCGGTTGAGATGGCGGTAGCGGGCCTCGAGCGCCGGCCCGCTCTTGGTGTACAAATGCGGAGTCAAAGTGAGGTCGCGATTGGGCGCAAAGCGTCGGTAATAAGGGATCGCGAGCTCGAGCCCGTTGCGCGACGAGACGCTGACGTCCGGGACGAGCCATCCGGTAACCCCGCCGCCTTGCGCCGCGGTGCCGATGCTGAAGATCGGCAGCAGCGGCACGGTCACTCCGAACAGCCTCAGCCGACCGCCGTGGAAGCGGACCTGGCTGCGGGCCGGGTCGTGGATCACCTGGGCCGCGGTAATCGACCAGCTCGGATTGCGCGGGCAGCCGGCCTCGGTGGTCACCGGGCACGGTGAGTAGATGGCGTTGTCGAGCGCGGTGACGTCGCCCATCCGAGTGCCGCGGGCCGCCGCGATCCGACCGCCGCTTTCGAGCACCACCAGCAGATTATCGATGCTCCCGTCGCGCAAGCTGTCGGTCAGGACGACGCTGTCGCCGACCAGCTTGTCGCCCTCGGGATTGACGACGACGACATTGCCCTCGGCGCGGACCTCGCCGGAGCGGCGATTCCAGGTCACCCGGTCGGCGGCGAGATAATTGCCGTCGCGCGACATGCGCACTGCGCCGGCCGCGGTGACGAGCTCGTTCTCGCTGTCGTAGCTGACCTGGTCGGCGGTAAAGCTGACGACGTCGCCCGATTCCTCGCTCACGGTCGCGGGATCGGGCTCCGCGGGCTGGGCGATTGCGGCTGCCGGCACCCCGAGCACCATCGGCAGCGCCGACCACCAGACCAATCGTCTACGCAAACCTGTCCCCGCCGCTCACCTGGCCTTGCCTGACACCGCTATCGCATCTCGCGCGGCGCACGACAATCCGAATGGCTGGTGGCCGGCTGAGAGTGGCCCCGCTTTGCCTTTCCGCACACGCGCCTTAAAGCCCGTCCAAACCCATCTCCGTTCCGAGGACCGACCTTCATGCAGATTCGTTTCGTCGAGCGCCTTCCCGCCGGTGACTATGCGCTGGTCGTGCCGGTCGCCGGCAAGAACCGGGACCCGCTCAAGGGCTTGGGAGACGACCGCGCGGGAGTCGAGGCGGCGCTGACTCGCCAGCGCTTCGATGGGGAAGCATTGAGCGCGGCCGAGCATTTCCTGTCGACGAAAGGCGGCGTTCGGCGGCTTCTGGTCGTCGGCACCGGCAACGGCTCGGCGCCCGCCGATGCCGCTGAAAAGCTCGGCGGGACCGTGACCGCAAGGCTTCTGACGTCGGGTGAAAAGCACGCCGTCGTCGATCTGTCGGGCCTTGGCTATGACGTCGACGCCGCGGCGAAAGTCGCGCTCGGGGCGTCGCTTAGAGGCTGGCGTTACGACCGTTACCGAACGCGCCTCAAGGACAAGCAGAAGCCCACGCTTACCGAAATCACCATCGTCGGCGGGGGTGCCGAGGCGCAGCGGCGGTGGGAGCAGCGCTGGCAGCCGGTGCTCGAAGGGGTCAAGCTGACGCGCGAGCTGGTTACCGAACCGGCCAACATCATCTACCCCGAAAGCTTCGTCGAGCGCGTCCGCCACCTTGCCGATCTCGGCATCGAGCTCGAGGTGCTGGATGGAGCGGCGATGGAGAAGCTCGGAATGGGGGCTCTGCTCGGAGTTGCCCAAGGCTCGGTGCGCGACCCGCGGCTGCTGATCCTGCGCTGGAATGGGGGCAAGAAGGGCACCGCTCCCATCGCCTTCGTCGGCAAGGGAGTTACGTTCGACACCGGCGGCATCTCGATCAAGCCCGCCCAGGGCATGGAAGCGATGAAGTGGGACATGGGCGGCGCCGGAGCGGTCGTCGGGGCGCTCAAGGCGATCGCCCTGCGCAAGGCCAAGGTGAATGTCGTCGGAATCTGCGGATTGGTCGAAAACATGCCGTCCGGAAACGCCCAGCGGCCCGGCGACGTCGTCACCACCATGTCCGGCCAGACGGTCGAGGTCATCAACACCGACGCCGAAGGCCGCCTCGTGCTGGCCGACGCGATCGCCTACACCCAGCGCAACATCAAGCCGACAATTGTGGTCGACCTGGCGACCTTGACCGGCGCCATCGTGCTCGCCCTTGGCCACGAGTTCGGAGGCTTGTTCACGCCCGACGACGAGCTCGCGGACCAGCTGCTCGCCGCCGGGCATGCGTCGGGCGACCGGCTGTGGCGCATGCCGCTCGATGAGAAGTTCGATCGGCTGATCGATTCGCCGATCGCCGACGTCAAGAATGTCGGCCCGCGGGAGGGCGCCGCCATCACCGCCGCCGAGTTCATCCACCGGTTCGTCGACGACGGAGTGCGCTGGGCGCATCTCGACATTGCCGGCATGGCTTGGTCGGACAAGGCCGGAGCAACCTTCGACAAGGGCGCGACCGGTTATGGGGTGCGACTGATCGACCAGTTCCTCGCCGACACCGCCGAGGCCTAGCCACTCGTGCCGGCCTGAACATGCAGGTCGATTTCTACCAGCTGGGGCGAACTCCCCCCGAACAGGTGATCGCCAGCCTCGTCCACAAGCTGCTGGCGCAGGACGACCGGCTGCTGATCGTCGCCGAGGACCAGACCCTGCTCGCCCGGCTCGATCGCATGCTCTGGGACCAGGAGCCGGCGAGCTTCCTTCCGCACGCGCTGGCCGGCGGCGCCGACGACGCTCGCCAGCCGATCCTTCTGTCGACCAGTCCCGATGCGCCGAACCTGGCCCGCAACATGCTGATCGCGGACGGCCAGTGGCGCGAGGCGGCATTGAGCTATGATCGGGCTTTCTATCTGTTCGACCAGGACGCCCTGCAAGGCGCCCGGCTGGCGTGGAAATTGCTCGCCGGTCGGGAAGGGGTCGAGCGCCACTTCTGGGCCCAGGACGATCGCAGCCGCTGGGTCGAAAAAGGCTGACCCTTGCCGCGCCCGGTTCGGGCGGCTAGGCGCGGCCCGGCAATTCCACCAACCTCAATTTCAGGAGACCGCTCGGCCATGGCGACCGAACGCACCTTTTCGATCATCAAGCCCGATGCCACCCGGCGCAACATCACCGGCGCGATCACCAAGATGCTCGAGGACGCGGGCCTGCGAGTGGTCGCGTCGAGGCGCATCCGGATGACCCGCGAGCAGGCCGAAGGCTTCTACGCAGTCCACCGCGAGCGGCCGTTCTTCAACGACCTGTGCGCCTTCATGACCTCAGGGCCGGTGGTGGTGCAGGTGCTCGAGGGCGACGATGCGGTCGTCCGCAACCGCGAGGTGATGGGCGCCACCAACCCCGCCGACGCCGACGAGGGCACCATCCGCAAGACCTACGCCGAATCGATCGAGGCCAATTCGGTCCACGGCTCCGACAGCCCGGAGAACGCACAGGTCGAGATCGACTTCTTCTTCAAGCCCGACGAGATCGTCGGCTAGTCAGCGGCCGCCGGCTTCGAGCCGGCGACGAACAAGGTCGGCTGGCCGTGCGACAGCCGCTCCTGCGCTTCATTGCCGGACGAACTCCCGAAGCGCTTTGGGATATAGCCGATGCTCGGCCTCGAGCACGCGCTGTTCGAGCGCCGACGCGTCGTCGCCCGCCTCGATCGCCACTTCGATCTGGCCGAGCACCTTGCCGGCGTCGACCTTTTCGGTGACGATGTGGACCGAGCAGCCGGCGACCGTGTCGCGGGCGGCGATCGCCCGGGCATGCGTATCGAGACCCGGATATTTGGGCAGCAGCGAGGGGTGGATGTTGACGATCCGGCCGCCCCATTGCTCGACGAAGCGGCTCGACAGCAGGCGCATGTAGCCGGCCAGCGCGATGGTGCCGACGCGGTGGTCGCGCAGGGCCCGGTCGAGCGCCGCCTCGAACTCCTCGCGCGCCACTCCCTTGCTGTCCCAGGTCCAGGTCGGGATGCCGGCCCCGCGGGCGTAATCGAGGCCCGGCGCCTGCGGCTTGTTCGAGGCGACCAGGACCACCTGATAGCCGCTCGACTGCTCGATCAGCGCCCGCATGTTGCTGCCGCGGCCCGAGATCAGGATGGCGACCCGCCGCTGGTCGCCCGGCGCCCGCTCAGCCATAAAAAGTCGCGGTCCAGTCTTCGTCCGAGCCCCAGCTGCCGGCTGGGCCGCGGACCGTGCAGCCGCGCTTGCCGTTCGTAATTCGGCCGATGCGGTGAACCGTCTCGCCGGCCTGCTCCAGTTCCCGCGCCACCGGTCCGGCCTGAGCTTCGGCCACGATCGCGACCATTCCGACGCCGCAGTTGAAGGTCCGCGCCATCTCCGCGGCCGCGAGGTCGCCGCCTTCCTGGAGGAGCGCGAAGATCCGCGGCAGCGGCCATTCGCCGGCTTCTACTAGAGCGTGACAATCATCCGGTAGAACTCTTGGAATATTCTCGAGAAATCCGCCGCCGGTGACATGCGCGATCCCGTCGATACGACCGGATTGGATGACCGGCAGCACCGATCGAACATAGATTCGGGTCGGCTCGAGCAGCGTTTCGCCCAACGTCTTCCCGCTTGGCAGCGACTGGTGGAGGTCCCACTCCCGCTCGGCGATGATTCGGCGAACCAAAGAGAAGCCATTGCTGTGCACGCCCGAGCTCGCCAGGCCGAGGATCACATGCCCAGGCGCGATTCCGGCGCCGGTCAGCTGCGCCGACCGCTCGACCGCTCCGACGCAGAAGCCGGCAAGGTCGTAATCGCCGTTGGCGTACATGCCCGGCATCTCGGCCGTCTCGCCGCCGATCAGCGCGCAGCCCGCCTGTCGGCAGCCCTCCGCGATCGACGCGACGACCGCCGCCGCGACGTCGCCGTCCAGTTTGCCGGTCGCGAAATAGTCGAGGAAGAACAACGGCTCGGCACCCTGGACGATTAGGTCGTTGGCGCACATTGCGACAAGGTCGATGCCGACGCCGTCGTGCCGCCCAAGCTCGATGGCCAGCTTGAGCTTGGTTCCAACGCCGTCGTTGGCCGCGACCAGCAGCGGGTCCCGGTAGCCGGCGGCCTTCAGGTCGAACAGGCCGCCGAACCCGCCGAGTTCCGCGTCCGCGCCCGGCCGAGCGGTCGATTTCGCGAGCGGCCCGATCGCCTTCACCAGCGCGTTGCCGGCGGCGATCGATACCCCTGCGTCGGCATAGGTCAGAGGCTTTCGGGTCACGGCTGAGGCCCGTAGAGACAAGCCGCTTGGATTTCCACGCCGTTGTCGCCAAAAGCCGCAGCGATGCTCCGCCGGACGTTCCTTCCCGCACTGCTGCTGTTTCTCGTCGCCGTCACCCTGTCGGGCGCGCTTTACGCGCAGCTCGAGAGCGGCGAGCGTGGAATCCTGCCGATCGACAGCTCGGGAACGCTCGAGATCACCGGCATCCACGTCGACGTCGGGGGCAAGGACGCGGCGAGCGCCCGCTACTCCGGCTGGCGCCTCGCCCAGCGGCAGGGCTTCCGGGCGCTGTGGGCGAAAACCCACGGCCGGCCGATCAGCGAAGCGCCGTCGCTGCCGGATTCAACGCTTGACGGGCTGGTCAGCTCGATCACCATCGAACGCGAGCAGATCGGCCCCAACCGCTACATCGCCGATCTCGGTATATTGTTCGACCGCGCCCGCGCCGGTGAAATACTGGGCGTCGGAGGCCCGCGGCGGCAGTCCCCGCCAATGCTCCTGATCCCGATCTTGGTCAGCGGCGGCACCGCAACGTCCGTGGAGCTTCGCAATTCCTGGCAACGCGCCTGGGCCCAGTTCCGGACTTCGCAGAGCACGATCGATTATGTCCGGGTCAGCGGGATGAACGTCGACCCGTTGCTGGTCAATGCCGCGCAGACGAATCGCCCCGGACGCGGCTGGTGGCGCAATATCGTCGACCTTTACGGCGCCGCCGACATCCTGGTCGCGCAGGTCCAGCTTCACCGGCTCTATCCGGGCGGACCTGCGCGGGCCCGGTTCATCGCCCGTCACGGGCCCGATAATGAGATCGTCGGCGGGTTCACCCTGACCGCTCCCAACAGCGATGCGATCCCGGCGATGATGAACGAGGGCGTGCGCCGCATGGACGAGCTGTTCATGGCCGCTCTGGAGGCGGGAGCGCTTGAGCGCGACCCGTCGCTCGACATCCCGGAGCCGCCGCCGCTGCCCGAGTTGGAGGAGGAGGTGGTGGAAGCGCCGCGATCGCAGGCCCAGCAGCAGGCCTTTGCCTTCCAGGTGCAGATCACGGCGCCCAACGTGACCGTCTACAATTTCGCGATGGCGCATCTGCGCACGGTGCCGGGGATCGAGCAGGTCACCCCGCAGAGCATCAATCCGGGTGGGACCAGCTACATCCTGGTCAGCTTCCGCGGATCGGGTGCGCAACTGGCGGCGGCGCTGATCGCCCGCGGCTGGTCGGCAGATTATGGCGGTACGGTGGTCCGGATGCGGGGCGGCGCCGGGCCGCCGCCGCCGGTTCCACCGCCGCCACCGATCCAGCAGCCGCAGCCCCAGCCGCAGCCTCCCGGCCAGCCGGTCGCAAACACGCAATGAAGAGCGGTCCCGACCAGATCGCACTGCCGCTCGACTGGCCGCAATGCGCGGGTGACGCCCGGCTGATCCTGTCCGATGCCAACCGCGAGGCGTTCGACCATTTCCGCAAGTGGAGCATGTGGCCGGTCAAGGCGAGCATCCTCACCGGCCCCCGCCGCTCCGGCCGCACCCTGCTCGCCCGAAGCTTCGTCGAGCGGGTCGGAGGCCGGCTGTTCGATGGCGCCGAACGCGGCAACGAGGAAGATCTGTTCCATGCCTGGAACGACGCCCAGGACAGCGGCCGCCCGTTGGTGATGATCACCGATGTCGTTCCGCCGCAGTGGCAGCCGCGGCTTGCCGACCTGCGCACCCGGCTCGCGGTGACTCCGGTCGCCACCATCGGCCTGCCCGACGATTTCCTGTTTGCCCGGCTGATCGAGCTGTTGTTTGCCGACCGAGGTCTGCACGTGCCCGGCGAAGCGTTGCGCTTCATGGTCGAGCGCCTGGAGCGCGATTATTGGGCGGCCGAGCGGGCGGTGGAGGCGGTCGACCGCTTCGCGATCGCCGAGCGGGCGCGGCTGACCCTGCCGACGATCCGGCGAGCGCTGGGCGAAGCCAATCTGATTTCGAGCGAATGATCAGCCGCAGTTGGCGGCGATCACCCGGTTGCCGGCATCGACCCGCACCGTCAGCCGATCTTCGCGATATTCCATGGTGATCATCGAACCCGGCGGCACCCAGCGGACCGTCTTGGCGCCCGACGCCCGCCGCATCTCGGCGCCCAGCTCGGCCGTCGCCGCGCGGCCGACGAACCGCTCCAGGCCCTGACTTCGGCAGGTGAAACCCGGTGTTGCGCCCCGGACTGGAATCTCCGGCTGGGGAGCAGCGGCGGCACAGGCCGGCAGGGCCATCGTCAAAAGAGGAATCGCTTTACGCATCGACCGGTTCTTTCACCATCCGGCTTAACTTGAGCTTGCCGTTCTCGATCGCGAAGCCGATTCGGCCCTCGACCAGGTTGACGGCGTCGCGCCCGAATTCCTCGAACCGCCAGCCCGACAGGATATTGAGGCCGTTGCGGACCCCGGCCGCGAGCGCCTCCAGCTCGTCGGCTCGGGCGATCAGCCGCGGCGCCACCCCCGCCTCCTTGGCGCGAATCTTGAGCAGCAGCTTCAGAAGGTCGCTGACCAGGGCGCCCTCCTTGGTCAGCCCCGGCCGGCGCGGCTCGCGGTCGGGCAGCTCGTGCGGCTCGAGCGGCTTGGCCGAAGCGAGCGCGGCCATCAGCCTGGCGCCGATGTCGTTCGACTGCCAGCCCGACGACAGTCCGCGGACCTGGCCCAGCTCTTCCTGCTTCTTGGGCGGATGGACCGCGAGCTCGCCCAGAGTGTCGTCCTTGACGATCCGGCCGCGCGGCAAGTTCTTCGAGCGCGCTTCGGTCTCGCGCCACCCGGCCAGCGCCTTCAGCCGGCCGAGCACCGCCGGGTTGCGGCTCGGCAGCTTGAGGCGTTTCCACGCATCCTGCGCGTCGAAGGCGAAGCTCGACGGGTCGGCCAGCCGCTCCATCTCCTCGTCGAGCCAGGCGCCGCGCCCGTTCTTGCGCAGCCGGTCGACCATCCGCGGGAAAATCGTCGCCAGATGAGTGACGTCCGCGATCGCATAGTCGATCTGCCGCTTGTCGAGCGGCCGGCGGCTCCAGTCGGTGAAGCGAGCCCCCTTGTCGAGGCTGTGGCCGAGCAGCGATTCGATCAGGTTCGAGTAGCCGACCTGCTCGCCATGGCCGAGCGCCATCGCCGCGATCTGGGTGTCGAACAGCGGGCTGGGCACCTTGCCGGTCAGATTGTGGACGATTTCCAGGTCCTGGCCGCCGGCATGGAAGACTTTCAGCACGTCCTTGTTTTCGACCAGCAGCTCGAGGATCGGCGACAGGTCGATGTCCGCCTGGGGGTCGATCGCCGCTGCTTCCTCGCTGCTGGCGACCTGCAGCAGGCACAGGATCGGCCAGTAGGTGTTCTCGCGCATGAACTCGGTGTCGACGGCGATGAACGGTTGCCGCGAGAGCCGGTCGACCAGGCTGGAGAGTTCGTCGGTCTTGGTAATGAGCGGGTGAATTCGCATGAGTCTCACCGGCAATAGCGCCCGCCCGCGGGTTGACAAAGCGCCGAGTGAAGGGCGAAGCGCGGCGCGTCTTTTTTCCTCACTTCCGACAGTCAAGCGGGCCCCGGCCGACCATGCACGCCTATCGCACCCATAGCTGCGCCGAGCTTCGCTCCACCGACGTCGGTTCGACCGTCCGGCTGTCCGGCTGGATTCACCGCAAGCGCGACCATGGCGGCGTCCTGTTCGTCGATTTGCGTGATCATTATGGGCTCACCCAGGTGGTCGCGGCGGCGGGCAGCGAGGCGCTCCGGCTGCTCGACGCGCTGCGGGTGGAGTCGGTGATCACGGTCACCGGCGAAGTGGTCTCGCGGGGCGCTGAAGCGGTCAACCCGAAGCTCGCGACCGGCGAGATCGAGGTGGTCGCGCGCCAAGTGTCCGTGCAGTCGGCCGCCGCCGACCTGCCGATGCCGGTTGCCGGCGAGGCCGACTATCCCGAGGACATCCGCCTCAAGTACCGCTACCTCGACCTTCGCCGCGAGCGCATCCACGACAACATCATGCTGCGCTCGGCGGTGATCGCGTCGGTCCGGCGGCGGATGATCGACCAGGGATTCACCGAGTTCCAGACGCCGATCCTCACCGCTTCGTCGCCCGAGGGCGCGCGCGATTATCTGGTTCCGAGCCGGATCCACCCGGGTAAGTTCTACGCGCTCCCGCAGGCGCCGCAGATGTTCAAGCAGTTGATCATGGTCGCGGGCTTCGACCGCTATTTCCAGATCGCGCCCTGCTTTCGCGACGAGGACGCGCGCGCCGACCGCTCACCGGGCGAATTCTACCAGCTCGATTTCGAAATGAGCTTCGTCACTCAGGACGACGTGTTCGCCGCGCTGGAGCCGGTGCTCGCCGGGCTGTTCGAGGAATTCGCCGACGGCAAGTCGGTGACGCCGGCCGGGCAGTTCCCGCGCATCCCGTACCGCGAGGCGATGCTCAAATACGGCACCGACAAGCCCGATCTCAGGAACCCGCTGCTGGTCCATGAGGTCGGCGAGCGCTTCCGCGGGTCGGGCTTCGGACTGTTCGCCAAGATCGTCGATGGCGGCGGGGTGGTGCGCGCGATCGCCGCTCCCGGCACCGCCGGCCTGAGCCGAAAATTCTTCGACGACATGAACGAATGGGCGCGAGGCGAAGGCTTCGCCGGGCTCGGCTACGCGACGCGCAAGGGGGGCGAGTGGGGCGGGCCGATCGCCAAAAACCACGGCACCGAGGGCATGGACGCGCTCGCCGAGGCGATGGGTCTCGGCCCCGACGACGGGATTTTCTTCGCCGCCGGCAAGGAAGCGGAAGCGGCGCGGCTCGCCGGGCTCGCTCGGACCCGCGTCGCCGAGCATCTCGACCTCATCGAAAAAGACTCGTTCCGTTTCTGCTGGATCGTCGATTTCCCGATGTTCGAGTTCAACGACGACCAGAAGAAGGTCGACTTTTCGCACAACCCCTTCTCGATGCCGCAGGGCGAGCTCGAGGCGCTCGAAACCAGGGACCCGCTCGACATCCTTGCCTGGCAGTATGACATCGTCTGCAACGGGGTGGAGCTGAGCTCGGGCGCGATCCGCAATCACCGCCCGGACATCATGTACAAGGCGTTTGAAGTCGCCGGCTACACTCGCGAGGAGGTCGACCGCGAGTTCTCGGGCATGATCAACGCCCTCAAGTACGGCGCGCCGCCGCACGGCGGTTCGGCGCCGGGCATCGACCGGATCGTCATGCTGCTCGCCGGCGAGCCCAACATCCGCGAGGTGGTGCTGTTCCCGATGAACCAGAAGGCCGAGGATTTGATGATGAACGCCCCCGCGCCGGTGTCGGACAAGCAGCTCAAGGAGCTGTCGATCAAGGTCGTCGGAAGCTAGCCGCCCGGATAGTCGATCGAGAGGACTTCGTAGCTCTTCTCGCCGTTCGGGAGCCGCACCATGCGTTCGTCGCCGACCCTGGCGCCGACCAGCGCCCGGGCCAGGGGAGCGCTCCAACCGATCCGGCCCTCGCTCGCGTCGGCCTCGTCGTCGCCGACGATGGTGAGGATTCGCCGCTGGTCGTCCGCGTCCGCCAGCTCGACGGTCGCACCGAAGCGCACCTCGCCGGTCGCCGACTGGCTCGAAGGGTCGACGACCTTGGCCGCTTTCATGACCCGCGCCAGATGCGCCAGCCGGCGGTCGATCTCGCGCAGCCGCTTCTTGCCATAGAGATAATCGGCGTTTTCGGACCGGTCCCCGAGCGATGCGGCCCACGAGACGATCTCGACGATCTTCGGGCGTTCGACGCCGAACAGCTCGTCATATTCGGCGCGAAGGCGCGCGAACCCTTGCGGAGTGATGAAACGCGGCGAGTCGGCCATCGCGGCCGGATATCAGCCTGGGCGGCTCTTTCCCAAGTAACGCGAGACGTGCATCGCCGAGCGAGGAGCGGGCTGCGGGTTCATCGAATCGTAGACGACGCTGTTTTCGATCACCCGCTGGACATAGCCGCGGGTTTCCATGAACGGGATCGCCTCGATCCATCGGATCACGTCCGTGTTGCGCGGGTCGCCATTGGCCCGAACCCACTTGCGGACATTGCCGGAGCCGGCGTTGTAGCTCGCCACCGCCAGCGGAACGTTGCCGTTCCAATTGTTGAGCAGCCGGGCGAAATAGGCGGAGCCGAGCATCACGTTGTAAGCGGGATCGCTGGTCAGCCGGCTGCTGTTGTATGCGACCCCCATCTTGCCGGCCTGCTCGCGCGCCGTCGGAAGCATGAGCTGCATCATGCCGCGCGCGCCGGCGTGGCTGATCGCGGCGCGGTCGAACGAGCTTTCCTGCCGAGCGATGCCGTGGGTCAGCGGCCACAAATGCCCCCGCGGCGCCGACGCGAGCGTCGGATAGGCCTGGCGGGCGTAAAACGACGCGCCCTTGTTGCGCGCCGAGCGCGAAACCCAGACCGACACGTCCTGGCGGCCGATTTGCTGGCCGAATTCGAGCGCCAGCGACCGCTCGGCGTCGTTCTGAAGCGATTCGGCGAGCGCCCGAATGAACAATGTCTGCTCGTCACGCCGGCCTAGCTGGCCGAGCAGCCGCGTCGCGCGGACCAGCCGGTTGCCGCTGAACACCACTCGCTGGGCATCGTTCACGACCGGGTTGATGGCCCGCGGAGCAGTCACCGAGCGCCCGACGCGCTCGAGCGCGAGCTGCCCGTAGAACAACTCGGGATAGCGGGCGGCGCTCTGGAAATAGAGGCCCGCGTCGCTCGCGCGCCCGGCCGCAAGAGCCGCGCGCCCGGCCCAATAGAGCCCCTTGGAGGCGACCTGCAGCGAGCGTCCGCCCTGCGAATAGCGGTGGAAATGCGTGACGGCTTCCGCCGGACGCCCGAGGCCGTCGAGCGCGGCAGTTCCGGCGAGCCACGTCAGCGAGGTGTAATCGTCGCGAATCCCGAGCGGTTTCAGGCTGATGTCGGTGCCGGCTGGGAACACGTCGTCGACCTGCCGGGCGATATCGTAGGCGATGCGCCACTGCCGATCGGAAGCGGCGCCGCGCGCCAGCAGCAGCATCATCTCATAGAAGCGGCCCGGATCGGTCGGACGATGAACCAGATTGCGCGGCCGAGCGAAAAGCTGTCGGGCCGCATGCTCGAGGCCGGTGTCGCGAAGGTAGCGCGCCCGGTCCATCATCAGCCCGGCATCGCTGGTCACGTTGGCCATCAGCGGCTGATACCGCCGTTCCGCGTCCGGCATCCGCGACTGCATGGCGATCCGAGCGCCGAACGAGGCGGCGCGATGCGGGCTGACGAAGCCGAGAAGACGGTGCGCGTCGCTGACCTTCTTGTCGAACAGCAGCGCATCGACCCGGCGGTCATGGTCCGAGCGGGTGAAGTGCGCCCCGTAACGGGCATGGAGGACTGGTTCGTAGGTGGTGCTGAGGTCACCGGAAGCCCAGGCCTCGCGGGCGGCGGCAAGAGCTTCGGCCTGCCGACCATTTGCGAGCAGTGCGTCGGCAAGCGCCGCATGGCCGTTGCCGGTCGTCGGCTGAGCGCTTGCAAAGAAGGCCAGCACCGTCGCCGGATTTTCGCCGGGCCGGATCGCCCGCTCGGCGTTTCGGCGCAGCGTGGATTCACCCGGCCAGGCGGAATTGGCGACCAGGAAGCGCGCATAGTCGCCAAAGCTGTAGCCGCTGCTTTGCCGCAGCCGGCGCCAATCGGCGATCGCCCAGTTGATGTCGTTGTTGACCGCGGGTGCCGGCTGGAAGGTCGGGCGATAGCTTTGCTGCCACGGCGCTTGAGCCGAGCTCGATGCGGCGGTCGCCAGCAACGGAAGGAGAAAAGCGGCTCGTCTCATGCTGGACATCATGCAGTCGCCGTCCTTATCAGTCGCTGAACAAGAGCAGGTTCCGCCTGCAAAGTGAATCCTCCGGGAGGACTTAAGTTCATGTTTTTCGGGTCAATCCCGGCGCTCGTGACGCCATTTGTCGGCGGCCGTGTCGCGGAGGACACATTAACCGAGCTGGTTAAATGGCAAATTAATCAAGGGAGCACCGCTCTGGTGCCGTGCGGGACCACCGGCGAAGTCGCGACCCTGACCGCCGACGAGCATCGCCGGGTGATCGAGCTGGCGGTCGAGCAGGCGCGGGGGCGGGTGCCGGTCATCGCCGGCTGCGGAAGCTATTCGACCGCCGCCTCGATCGAGCGGATGGCGGCAGCCAAGCAGGTCGGCGCCGACGCCGCGCTGATCGTCGTGCCTTATTACAACAAGCCGAGCCAGGCCGGCATCGCCGCCCATTTCCGGGCGCTGGCCGAGGCCTCGGACCTGCCGATCATCGTCTACAACGTGCCGTCGCGAACGGTTGCCGACATTTCTGTCGAAACGCTGGCCGAGGTCGCCCGGCTGCCGACGGTGGTCGGCGTCAAGGACGCGACCGGCAACCTTGGCCGAGTCACCGCCCAGCGCCTCGCCTGCGGGGCCGACTTCTGCCAGCTGTCCGGCAACGACGACATGGCGCTGGGCTTCAATGCGATGGGCGGGGTGGGCTGCATCTCGGTCACCGCCAATGTCGCGCCCAAGCTGTGCGCCCAGTTTCAGGAGGCGACGCGCGAGGGCCGCTGGGATGACGCGCTCGAGCTCCAGGACCGGCTTTACCCGCTTCACGCCGCCTTGTTCACCGACGCGTCGCCCGGCCCGGCGAAATATGCGCTGGGGAAAGTCCGCTCCGGCTTTCCCACCGAGCTTCGATTGCCCCTCACCGAGCCGTCGGAAGCGTCGCGCCAGGCGGTCGATGCGGCGCTCGCTCACGCCGGACTCGCCTAGGCCCCGTTCGTCCTGAGCTTGTCGAAGGACTGTCTTTCTTCCTAGGGCTAAAGGAGAGGGCAGGGCTTCGACAAGCTCAGCCCGACGGGCCAGGAAAGTTTCGCACCGCCAATCATGCCCAAACCGCTGCCGCCACCGTTCGACAAGAAGAAGGTCGTCGCCGAGAACCGGCGCGCACGGTACGATTATTTCGTCGAGGAGCGGCTCGAGGCGGGAATCGAGCTCACCGGCACCGAGGTGAAGTCGCTGCGCAGCGGCGAGGGCTCGATTGCCGAAAGCTACGCCGCGGTCGAGGGCGAGGAGCTGTGGCTGATCAACAGCCATGTCCCCGAGTATAGCCACGGCAACCGGCTCAACCACCATCCGCGGCGGCCCCGGAAACTGTTGCTCAAGAGCCGGGAGATCGCCAAGCTGCAGGGCGCGGTGACGCGCCAGGGGCTGACGATCGTTCCGTTGTCGATCTATTTCAACGGCAGCGGCCGGGCGAAGGTCGAACTGGCGGTCGCTCGCGGAAAGAAGATGCACGACAAGCGCGACACCGAGAAAGAGCGCGACTGGAAGCGCGAGCAGGGCCGGCTGCTGCGGAAGCATGGCTAACGCCCTGATCCCGATCGAAGATCTTCAGCGCGTTTGCAGCTTGTCCGGTGCCGCTCGTCGGATCGCACTGGCGCGAGTAGGGCAATGGCGGCAGCATCGCTCCATGTTGCAACAGAGGAGCGCGGAGTCGCGCTCGTGTTCGAGAGGAATGAAATGCTTCGAGTAATGATGATCCTGGCCGCAGGGACGGCTTTGGCCGGGTGCGCGGCGGGAACGGTGCCGCCGGCGGTCGTGGCAACCGACGTCGAGCTTGCAACGGCGGTCGAGGCGGCTCCGGAAGCGCCGAAGCCCGAGATCGACACGTTCGGTTTCGACACGGCCGGCATGGACCGGAGCGTTCGCCCCGGCGACGATTGGGTGCAGTTCGCCAACGGCACCTTCCTGCGCACGCTGGAGATTCCCTCGGACAAGCCGGCCTACGGCATGTTCAACAGGCTCGACGATCTGTCGCGCGAGCGCACCCGCGAGATCATCGAAGCTGCGGCCGCGTCGAAGGCGACCGCAGGAACCAACGCCCAGAAGGTCGGCGACTATTACAGCAGCTTCATGGACGAGGCTGCGATCGAGTCGCTGGGAGCGGCGCCCCTGGTCGAGGATCTCGCGCCGTTCAAAGCGGCTCGGACCAAGGCCGACTTCGCCCGCGTTGTGGGAGAGTCGCTGGACGGCTTCGACCCCGGCCTGTTCCCGTTCTTCATCGGCCAGGATGTCAAGGCGCCGGACCGCTACGTGCCGATCTTCTTCCAGGCCGGGCTCGGCATGCCGGACCGCGACTATTATCTGTCGAAGGATCCCAAGCTGGTCGACGCGCGCAACAAATATGTGACCCACGTCGCCAAGATGCTGCGGCTTTCGGGCGTCCCCGAAGCTCAGGCTGCCGCGAAGGCCAGGGCGATCTTCAACCTCGAGCGCAAGTTCGCCCAGGTCCATTGGACCCGGGTCGAGAGCCGCGACGACGACAAGACCTACAACAAATGGTCGCGCTCGGATTTCGCACGCAAGGCTCCGGGCTTCGACTGGAACGCCTATCTTTCCGCCGCCGGCCTCGGCGGGCAGCAGGACTTCATCGTTTCCCAGCCGAGCGCCTTTGCCGGCATGGCCAAAGCCGTGGCGTCGACCCCGCTCCAAACGCTGACCGACTGGGCGATCTACCACACCGCCCGTGATGCCGCGGGCGTGCTCCCGAAGGCGTTCACCGAGGAGCGGTTCGATTTCACCGGCCGGGTCCTCTCCGGCACTCCGGAACTGGAGCCGCGCTGGAAACGCGGAGTGAATGCCGTCAACGCCTCGATCGGCGAGGCGGTGGGGGAACTCTATGTCTCCAAATATTTCCCGCCCGAAACCAAGGCCGAGGCCGACCGCCTGGTCCGCAATCTCATCGCATCGATGGATACGCGGCTTGCGAACCTGCCGTGGATGACCGCGCAGACGAAGGTCAAGGCGCGCGAAAAGCTGGCGAGCTTCCGGGCGAAGATCGGCTACCCCGACAAGTGGATCGACTATTCGCCGCTGACCATCCAGCGTGGGGACGCGTACGGCAATGCGGAGCGGGCGACCGCCTTCGAATACCGCCGCGAGCTCAATAAGCTCGGTAAGCCGGTCGACCGCGACGAGTGGTTCATGACCCCGATGACCGTCAACGCCTACGCCAATCCGCCGATGAACGAGATCGTCTTCCCGGCGGCGATCCTGCAGCCGCCGTTCTTCGACCCGAACGCCGACGACGCGGTGAACTATGGCGGGATCGGCGCGGTGATCGGGCACGAGATCAGCCACCATTTCGACGACCAGGGCCGCAAGTACGATCCGCGGGGGCGGCTGACCGACTGGTGGACGCCCGCCGACGTCAAGGCGTTCGAAGCCTATGCGACCAAGCTCGCCGAACAGTACAGCCTGTACGAGCCGCTGACCGGGACCTTCATCAACGGGCGTCTGGCCCTGGGCGAAAACATTGCCGACCTCGCCGGCCTGCTCGTCTCCCACGATGCTTACCGACTGTCGCTCGGCGGGAAACAGGCGCCGGTGATCGACGGTTTCACCGGCGATCAGCGCTTCTTCCTCGGGCACGCGCAGATCTGGCGGATCAAGTACCGCGAGGCGGCGCTCAAGCGGCAACTGGTCACCGGGCCCCACTCGCCGGGCCACTTCCGGCCTTACGTCGTTCGCAACCTCGACGAATGGTACCCGGCGTTCGACGTCCAGCCGGGCCAGAAGCTCTATCTGGCGCCGACCGACCGAGTGCGGATCTGGTAGATGCTTCACCAGGAGCTGCCTGCCATCGATGCGAGTTCGCTCGACGGAGTCTCTCGCTGGCTGGTGCCGGCGCTGGTCGGCGCGGCGGCACTGACTGGAGCTTTGCTCGCCTGGCTGCTCGGCTATCCGCTGGTCGCGGCCGGGATCGCCGTCGCCGGGCTGGCCGGCGCGATCGCGGTGAGACTGGCGGACAGGCGCTCCGAGCCCGCCATCCCGCAATCCGCCACTCTTAGCCTGGCTCCCGACTATTCGGTCATCGGCTCGACCCTCGGCCTCAGCCGCGAGCCGGCCGCGCTGACCGACTGCGACGGCGGCCTGCTGGTCGCCAACAGCGCCTATCGGGACCGGTTCGGCGGCGCCGGTTCGCCGCTTAAGCTCGGGACCGACGCCGATTCATCGCAGTCGCTGCAACTGGTGTGGACCATGGCGGTTCGCGACGGCGGCGGCTGTGTGACCGGAGTATCGACCGCTTCGGGCGCAACCGCGGTCGAGGTCGAGCGGGTCGGCTCGAGCGGCGAGCTCCTGCTGTGGCGCTTCCCGAAGGCGTCCGCGCCCAATCCCATGACCGTCGCCGCCAAGCAGGTCGCCGGCCCGATCGGCGAGCGGCTCGCCGCCGCCGGTATGCTCGCTGCCCTGGTCGATGCCGACGGCCGGCTGGTCGCCGCCAACCGCTCGTTCGCCAGTCGCGCGGTGACCAACGACGAGGATGCCGACAAGCTGCCCTTCGCCGATCTCGTCGAGTTCACCGAAGACGGAAAGGCCCGGCTGGTGGCGGAGGGCGAATCCGCGCGGCCGCTGCAGGTCGTCCACATCCCGGTCGACCCGCGCCAGGAAGGCGGCGCCGGCACGTTCCTCTTGGTCGAACGGCACGAAGGCGGAGCGCTCGATTCCGCCGACCTCCAGGCGTTGCTGGAAATCCTTCCCATCGGCCTTGCACTGGTCGATCGCGACGGGCGCTTCCTGACCATGAATCGCGCTTTCCGGGTGGCCGCGGGGATCAAGGGCACGACGATGCCCAGCTATCCCGGCGATCTGGTGGTCAAGGAAGACAAGGCGCCGGTCGCCAACGCGGTCCGCCGCAACGCGCGTGGCCCAGCGATGTCGGGCGATGTCGCCGTGCGCCTCGCCAAGCACAATTCCGAACCGGTCGCGCTGACCGTCGCCGGGGTTCGCGGGCTCGGCGACGCCGCGGTGCTGCTGCTGCTCAAGGACAATAGCGAGGAGGCCAAGCTCAAGCGCCAGATCGCCCAGGCGACCAAGATGCAGGTCGTCGGCCAGCTCGCCGGCGGAGTCGCGCACGACTTCAACAACATCCTGACGGCGATCATCGGCCACTGCGACCTGATGCTGATGCGCCATACGCCCGGCGACAGCGACTATGACGACATCCAGCAGATCAAGTCGAACTCCAACCGCGCCGCCGGCCTGACCCGGCAGCTGCTCGCCTTCTCGCGCCAGCAGACCCTTCGGCCGCAGGTGCTGCAGCTGCCCGACGTCGTCTCCGAGGTCTCGCACCTGCTCAAGCGTTTGCTCGGCGAGACGGTGAAGCTGGTCGTCAAGCACGGCCGCGACCTCGGTCCGGTTCGGGCCGACCCCGGCCAGCTCGAGCAGGTGATCGTCAACCTCGCCGTCAACGCCCGCGACGCGATGGTCTCGCAAGGTGGCGGCACGCTCACCATCCAGACCTACGCGGTCCGCGCCGACCAGGTTGCCGAGCTCGGCTCGGAGATTTTGCCAGTCGCCGACTACAGCGCCCTGTCGGTGACCGACACCGGCTGCGGCATTCCCGCCGGAGTGCTCGGCAAGGTGTTCGAGCCGTTCTTCACCACCAAGGAAGTCGGCAAGGGCACTGGGCTCGGCCTCAGCACCGTCTATGGAATCGTCAAGCAGTCGGGCGGTTTCATCTTCGCCGATTCGAAGGTCGGCGAGGGCACCCGCTTCGTCATCTATCTGCCGGTCCATCGCGAGGACGCGACCGCCGGCAAGGCCCGCCGGGTTGCCAAGCCCAAGGAGCACGACCTGTGGGGGACCGGCACGATCCTGCTGGTCGAGGACGAACCGATGGTCCGCGGTGTCGCCGAGCGGGCGCTGACCCGCCACGGTTACACGGTGATCACGGCCGAGAACGGCGAGGAAGCGTTGGAGGTGCTCGCCACCGGCGAGGAGATCGCGCTCCTGATCAGCGACGTGGTGATGCCGGCGATGGACGGTCCGACCATGGTCCGCGAAGCGCGCAAGACCCGGCCGGACCTCAAGATTTTGTTCATGTCTGGCTATGCCGAGGAGCAATTGCGCAACTCGATCGACATCGACAATGTCGCCTTCCTGCCCAAACCCTTTTCGGTTCAGGAGCTTGCCGAGGCCACCCGGCGCGCATTGTCGGTCAAATAATCGTTGCTCTTGCGGTCCGGTCGATTATTCCGGCGCTTATGTCGGCGTCGCGTTCCATTCTGATCGTCGAAGACGAACCGCTGATCGCGATGATGCTCGAGGATTTCCTCGAATCGCTCGGCCACTCGATCTCCGCGACCTGCGACAGCCTCGATGCGGCGATGGCCGAAGCCGACAAGGGCGGGTTCGATCTCGCCATCCTCGACGTCAATCTGAAGGGCGAGAACGTCTGGCCGGTCGCCAGCCGCCTGCGCGAGCAGGGGATTCCGTTCGTCATCGCCAGCGGCGGCCATGTCGACCCGCCGCCGCCCGAGTTCGCCTCGGTGCCGCTGATCGAAAAGCCCTACACCGTCGACCGGGTGACCCCGGCGATCAATGCCGCCTTCGCCGGCTAGGTCGCGACTTTTCAAACTCGCTGGTGCGGCCCTTGTCTCGATCGCCGCGTTCCTGCTCGTGATGTTCGAGTTCCAGGCCCAGGCGATTTTCCCAGTTCACGCCGTCGCGGCGCCGGGACCGCTTCCGAGCGGCGCCGAGCGCGTCAGGATCGCGGCGCCCGAAGGCAACCAGCTGCACGGAATCCACATCCCGCCCGCCCGAGCGCCATCGGGAGAGCGGACGCTGATCCTGGGTTTTGCCGGCAATGCGTGGAACAGCCAGGACGCAGCGGCCTACCTCAGCGATCTCTACCCGTCGGCCGACATCGTCGCCTTCCATTATCGCGGCTACCGGCCGTCGACCGGCTCGCCGTCGTCCGCGGCGCTGCTCGGGGATGCGCCCCTGGTGCACGATTTCGCGGTGTCAAAGGTTCGGCCCAGGCGGACCATCGCCGTCGGCTTCAGCATCGGCAGCGGCGTTGCCGCGCACTTGGCCAGCGAGCGACCGCTCGACGGGGTGATCCTCGTGACCCCGTTCGATTCCTTAAAGGCGGTAGCCAGCGGCCATTACCCGTTCCTTCCGGTCGGCGCGCTCTTTCGTCACGAAATGGACGCGGCGGCCGCGCTCAAGGAGAGCAAGGTGCCGACGGCGATCGTCGCGGCCGAGCGCGATTCGATCATCCTGCCGCGGCGCACCGAGGCGCTGCGCGGCTCGGTCGGCAATCTGGTGTTCGACCGGACGATTCCCGGCGCCGGCCACAACGACCTCTATCATCTGCCCGAATTCCGCGATGCGATGCAGCGCGCCCTACAGGCTCTCGGCGAGCCCGGCGCCTAGTCATCGGACGGGGCCTTGCCGAGGCACCGCCCGCGAGCCATATTCCTGAATTGGAACAGCAATCGGCGCGCGTGGGCGGTGTTAAGACTCCCGAGAGTTTGATTGTGTAATAAAGATGGCTAGCATGGCGCTCGACGGAAGGGCGGCTCAAGGCCGGACGATAGGATTGGAATGACCAAGCTTTCAGGCGGCGACAGCAAGAGCACCCTCTACTGCTCGTTCTGCGGCAAGTCGCAGCATGAGGTCAGGAAGCTGATTGCCGGGCCGACCGTCTTCATCTGCGACGAATGCGTCGAGCTGTGCAACGACATCATCCGCGAGGAATCGAAGTCGGCGCTCGTCAAGACCCGCGACGGAGTTCCGACCCCGGCCGAGATCTGCAAGGTGCTCGACGATTATGTGATCGGTCAGAACCGCGCCAAGCGCGTGCTCTCGGTTGCCGTCCACAACCATTACAAGCGCCTCAACCACGGCGCCAAGACCGGCACCGACGTCGAGCTCGCCAAGTCCAACATCCTGCTGATCGGCCCGACCGGCTGCGGCAAGACCCTGCTCGCCCAGACCCTTGCCCGAATCCTCGACGTGCCCTTCACCATGGCCGACGCGACGACCCTGACCGAGGCCGGCTATGTCGGCGAGGACGTCGAGAACATCATCCTGAAATTGCTCCAGTCGTCCGACTACAATGTCGAAAAAGCGCAGCGCGGGATCGTCTACATCGACGAGATCGACAAGATCAGCCGCAAGTCCGACAACCCGTCGATTACCCGCGACGTGTCGGGCGAGGGCGTCCAGCAGGCCCTGCTGAAGCTGATGGAGGGCACAACCGCTTCGGTCCCGCCTCAGGGCGGCCGCAAGCACCCCCAGCAGGAATTCCTGCAGGTCGATACGACCAACATCCTATTTATCTGCGGCGGCGCCTTCGCCGGGCTCGAGAAGATCATCGCCGACCGGCTGCAGGGCAAGTCGATCGGCTTCGGCGCCCATGTCGCCGCTCCCGAGGAACGCCAGACCGGTGAGGTTTTGAAGCATTGCGAGCCCGAGGATCTGCTGAAGTTCGGGTTGATCCCGGAGTTCATCGGCCGCTTGCCGGTGATCGCCACTCTCGAGGACTTGGACGAGGAGGCCCTGGTCAAGATCCTGGTCGAGCCCAAGAACGCACTGGTCAAGCAATATGCGAAGCTGTTCGACATGGAAGACGTCGAGCTCGACTTTACCGACGAGGCGCTGGGAGCGGTCGCGCGCAAGGCGATCGACCGCAAGACCGGCGCTCGCGGCCTTCGCTCGATCCTCGAGGGAATCCTGCTCGACACGATGTTCGACCTGCCGTCGATGGACGGGGTCGACGAGGTCCATATCGACCATGAGGTGGTCGACGGCCGCAAGGAGCCGGTCCGGGTCTACGCGAAGAAAGGCAAGGCGGGCGACGCCGCCTGACCGCACGCCGACCTTAAGCCTTCGGTCCTAACCAGTGACTCATTCCGACGGCACGCGGCTCGCCGAGTGGCGGGCCCCCGTTTCCTTCCTTCCGAAAGCGCTGCTCGAGCCCCGCCGCCCGCTGCTCGCGCTCGCGATCGCCTGGGCGACGGCATTCCTTCCGAGCCTGCCGCTCGGAGCCGCGGTCAGCGCGCTCCTGCCGCGAGATGCGCTGCCGCAATTTCCGCAGGTGGACTGGTATTTCTTCGTGTTGCTCGTCGTCGCGGCACCGCTGGCCGAGACAGTGCTGATGGGCGCCGCGCTGTTGTTGCTGAGGCTCTTCCTCAGCCCGACCAGCGCGGTTGTGGTCAGCGCCGTCGGCTGGGGGATTCTCCATTCGACCGCGGCGCCGGCCTGGGGCCTGGTGATTTGGTGGCCGTTCCTGGTCTTCTCGACGGTATTCCTGACCTGGCGGGGCCGCTCGTTGTTAGCCGCCTTCGGGCTGGCTGCGGCCACCCATGCGCTGCACAACCTGCTGCCGGCGCTGTTGCTCCTGTCCGGCTTTCAGGGCTAGCGCGCGGCCAGCTCCGAATCGCCGAAATAGCGGGCGATGACCGCCGCGTCGCGCCGGTACGGATCGTTCCTGAAAGCGATCCCGGTCGGGGTCGCGGAAGCGGTCAGATAAGTGATGAACACCGGCACCGGCTCGGGAATGTCGACGCGCAGCGGTCGGTCGGGGTCGGGCGCCCGCGGCAGTCCGCCCATCAGCCAGGCGGCGAGGCGCTGGGCATCCTCGACTCGGATGCAGCCGTTGCTGACCCAGCGGTCCTCGTCGGCGAACAGCGCCTTGTTGGGGGTGTCGTGCAGATAGATGCCGAAGTCGTTGGGCATCATGAACTTGACCTGGCCCATCGAATTGCCGCCGCCCGGCAGCTGGCGCACTCGGATTTCCTTGCGGCCGGCCGCGACCGCCGGCCAGTCGACGGTCGCCGGATCGATCGGCTGCGCCTCGTCGCTCCAGTCGGCGAGGACTTCGTAACGACGGTCCTTGAGATAGGTCATGCCCTGCTTGAGCACATTGGGCGCGATCAGGCTGATCACCAGCTCGGGCGGGACGTTCCAGTAGGGATTGACGTCCGCGTAGCGCATTTGCGCGGCCATCATCGGAGTGGCCGTGTCCGCCTTGCCGACGATCACCTTCATGCTGTCGACCGGTCGTCCGTTCTCGTAGAGAAACAGCTTGGCGGCGCCGACGTCGACCAGCACGTAGCGCCCGCGTTCGGTCGCCAGCGGCAACCGCCGGGCGCGCTCGAGATTGACGATGATCAGGCGCTCGTAATGCCGCGAGCCGAGGTTCAGCGATGCGATCGTGCCCGCGCCAGCGACCCCGTCGGCCTTCAGGCCGTGCGCGGCCTGATACTCCTTGACGGCAATGGCGAGTTGCTCGTCGAACTTGTCGCCCGGCAGGAGGCCGAACCGCTGGCGAAGCATGGCAACGTTCATGCCTTGAGAGCCGACCTTCATCGCCGCGCCGGCGGGTATCTGGAACTGCGGCAGATCGCCCCACTTCTGCTTGTAGCGGACCAGGCCGCGCCGCAGCTCGGTGTAGATCGGGTTGACCGGCAGGAACAGATCGTAGGGGGCGCCGGCCCATTCCTCGAACGAGATCTGATGCATGGCGACGTCGGCGTCGCGCAGCTTGGGGGCGATCTCCGGGTCGATGTAGATCATGTCGACGCCCTGCTCGACGCTCGGCGGCAGGTCGATCGGCTCGATCGGCTGGGCGCGCTGGGCGAGCGCCGGGGCCGACAAACCGACGGAAAGTCCGAGCGCGGCGGCGGTCACCAGCAGTCGAAAAGGCTTCAGGCTGTGTCTCATGCCAGCCGGTTTAGCATGTAATTCTGAACAGTTACGGAATCAGTGAATTTTTCGCCCCTCAGAGGCCAACTGTGCTTGAGCCAAGATCGCCGCATTCCATCTCCGCCGCGGTTCGCTTCCAGGTCGCGAAAAGCGAGCAGTCTTCCGGGGATTGTTCCGGCGGCTTTGTTGCGCCGCGCCGGAGCGCCGCCCATATAGGCCCATATGACACGTTTGCTTCCAATCCTCCCGCTGCGCGACATCGTCGTCTTTCCGCAGCGGATCGTGCCCCTGTTCGTCGGTCGCGAGAAATCGGTCGCCGCGCTCGAAGCCGCGATGGCGACCGACAAGGAATTGTTCCTGGTCGCGCAGCTCGATCCAGGCGAGGACGACCCCGACCGGGATGCCCTTTACGACCTCGGAGTCGTCGCCACCGCGATGCAGCTGCTCAAGCTTCCCGACGGAACCGTCCGGGTGCTGGTCGAGGGCCTTCGCCGGGCGAAGCTGGTCGATCTGGTGCCGCGCGACGGCTACATGGCGGCCGAGGTCGAGGACGTGCCCGAGCAAGCGTCCGAAGGGCCCGAGGCCCAGGCGCTGATGCGCTCGGTGATCGACCAGTTCGAGAATTACGCCAAGCTCAACAAGCGCCTGCCGCCCGAGACCGGAATCCAGCTCGGCGAGATCGAGGATCCTTCGATCCTTGCCGACGCTGTCGCGTCCAACCTGTCGATCAAGGTCGCCGACAAGCAGGCGCTGCTTGGCGAGCTCGACCCGGTGCGCCGGATGGAGATGGTGTTCGCCTTCATGGAGGGCGAGCTCGGAGTGCTCCAGGTCGAGAAAAAGATCCGCAGCCGCGTCAAGCGGCAGATGGAGAAGACCCAGCGCGAATATTATCTCAACGAGCAGCTGAAGGCGATCCAGCGCGAGCTCGGCAACGAGAGCGAGGAGGGCGGCGACGAGCTCGCCGAGCTTGCGGCCAAGATCCGCAAGACCCGCCTGTCCAAGGAAGCCAGAAGCCGCGCCACCGCCGAGCTCAAGAAGCTCAAGGCAATGGCGCCGATGTCGGCCGAGGCGACCGTCGCGCGCAACTATCTCGACGTTCTGCTGGGCCTTCCGTGGGGCAAGAAGTCGCGCGTCAAGAAGGACATCGCCGAGGCCCAGGCGGTGCTCGACGAGGACCATTACGGGCTCGAGAAGGTCAAGGACCGGATCGTCGAATATCTCGCCGTGCAGGCGCGGACCAACAAGTTGAAGGGGCCGATCCTGTGCCTGGTCGGAGCGCCGGGCGTCGGCAAGACCTCCCTTGGCCGCTCGATCGCCCGTGCCACCGGCCGCGAGTTCGTCCGCCAGTCACTGGGCGGAGTGCGCGACGAGGCCGAGATCCGCGGCCACCGGCGGACCTACATCGGCTCGCTGCCGGGCAAGATCATCTCCAACCTCAAGAAGGCCGGGACCTCCAACCCGCTATTCCTTCTGGACGAGATCGACAAGCTCGGCACCGATTTCCGCGGTGACCCTGCAGCGGCGCTGCTCGAGGTGCTCGATCCGGAGCAGAATTCCAAGTTCCAGGACCATTATCTCGAGATCGACTACGACTTGTCCGACGTGATGTTCGTGACCACCGCGAACTCGCTCGACATTCCCCAGGCGCTGCTCGACCGGATGGAGGTCATCCGCCTTGAAGGCTATACCGAGGACGAAAAGGTCGAGATCGCCAAGCGCCACCTGATCCCCAAGCAGATGGAGGCGCACGGCCTCAAGCCCGAGGAGCTGAGCTACAGCGACGAGGCCCTGCGCGGGATCATGCGCCACTACACCCGTGAGGCCGGAGTCCGGACGCTGGAGCGCGAGCTGGCCAAGGTCGCCCGCAAGTCACTCCGCCAGATCCTCGAGGGCAAGGTGACTTCGGTCGAGCTGACCGCGGACAATCTCGGCGATTTCCTCGGCGTCATTCGCTACCGCTACGGGGTTGGCGAGGAAGAGGACCAGATCGGCGCGGTCACCGGACTTGCCTGGACCGAGGTTGGCGGCGAATTGCTGACCATCGAGGCGGTGACGGTTCCCGGCAAGGGGCAGGTCAAGACCACCGGCAAGCTCGGCGAGGTGATGCAGGAGTCGATCCAGGCGGCGATGAGCTTCGTCAAGGCACGCAGCCCAAGCTACGGGGTCAAGCCGTCGATCTTCGCCCGCAAGGACATCCACGTCCACTTGCCCGAGGGCGCGGTGCCCAAGGACGGCCCGTCGGCCGGCATCGGGATGGTGGTCGCGATGATTTCCACCCTGACCGGGATCGCGGTTCGCCGCGACGTCGCGATGACCGGCGAGGTCACGCTGCGCGGCCGGGTGCTGCCGATCGGCGGCTTGAAGGAAAAGCTGCTCGCGGCGCTGCGGGGAGGGATCACGACCGTTCTGATCCCCTCGGAAAATGAAAAGGATCTCGCCGAGATTCCGGACTCGCTGAAGGAAGTCCTCGAAATCATCCCCGTCGCTCATGTCGACGACGTTCTGGCGCGCGCCCTGGCCGAGCCGATGCGGCCGATCGAGTGGACCGACGCGGACGAGCATGCGGCTGAACCTCCGGTTCCACCGATTCCGCCCGAAACCGGGACAGCAGTGCGCCACTAGGCCCGTTTAAGCGCCGAAGAGCTTTGACTTCGCGGCCGACTCTTGCCTTAAAGAACCGCGTCTGACGCGGGCGAGTCTCGCGACACGTCCCGGGAGTTGCGAGCCTATGAACAAGCAGGAACTGATTGGCCATGTCGCCGATCGCGCCGGGCTCAACCGCAACGATGCAGTCCGAGCGGTGGAAACCATGCTCGAGGTCATCATGTCGGCCTTGAAGCGCGGCGATGAGGTTCGGCTGGTGGGTTTCGGCAATTTCTCCGTGACCCGCCGCAAACCGTCGACGGGACGCAATCCGCGCACCGGCGAGCCGATCCAGATCAAGGCCAGCTCGCAGCCCAAGTTCCGACCCGGCAAGGCGCTCAAGGACGCGGTCCAGTAAGCGAACAAGAGCGCGCGCTGGACAGCCCATGTTGCGCGCCTTATCTCCGCGCTCCGGCGAGGGCGTGGGCGCGTAGCTCAGTGGTAGAGCACTGTGTTCACACCGCAGGGGTCGCAAGTTCAATCCTTGCCGCGCCCACCATGCCCCGCCTTGCAACCGTGCTTTGACGGACCGCGTTGCTCCACCGATGAACCGCATTCCCGACAGCGTCTCGGCGCCGCCGACTGAACTGCTGCGCGGCGCCAGCCTGTTCCTCGATTTCGACGGCACGCTGGTCGACATCACCGCAACGCCCGACGCTGTGGTCGTGACCGAGCAGCTGCGGCGATTGCTTGTGACTTTGCAGGAGCGTCTCGGCGAGCGAGTCGCGATCATCACCGGTCGATCCGCCTCGAATGTCGAGGGATTGTTCAAACCGGTGCCGGTGCTGGTTGGCGGCAGCCACGGGCTGGAAATCCCGGGCGATCGCGGCGACGATCGAATTCACCGCCCAGCGGCCCTCGACGAAATCATCGCCGAACTGCGCGAGGTCGAACGGACATATCCGGGCGTGCTGGTCGAGGTGAAGCCGCTCGGGGTCGCCCTCCATTACCGGCAGGCGCCGGATGCCGAGCAGGCCTGCCGAACCGCCACCGAGCAGGCCGCGGCACGCAGCGGGCTTGAGGTGCAGGCCGGCAAGATGGTGTTCGAGCTCAAGCCGCGCGGCGCCGACAAGGGAGCAGCCGTCAGGACGTTGATGTCGCGCCCCCCGTTCGCCGGCTCTCGACCGGTGTTCCTCGGCGACGACCTGACCGACGAGCCGGCTTTCGCCGCGGCTCGGGAGCTCGGCGGAGCCGGCGTCCTGATCGGCGACCCGCGGCCGACCGCAGCGGCCTACCGCCTGCCGACGGTTGCCGCAGCGCTCGAGTGGCTCGCCGAAGCGAGCGGCGCCGCGCGATGACTTCGCTCGATCTCTGGCCGATCGGCAATTGCCAGGTCAGCGCGTTGGTCGACCGGGCGGGCAGCTTCGTCTGGGGTTGCGTGCCGCGGGTGGACGGCGACCCCGTTTTCTCGAGCCTTGTCGCCGGAGCGCCATCGGAAGGCGGCGAGAGCGGCAGCTGGTCGATCGAGCTCGAAGGCGGTGAAACGACCGAGCAAGCCTATGTGCGCAACACGCCGATCCTGCGGACCGTCCAGGCGAGCGAAGCCGGGAATGCAATCGAGATCATCGATTTCTGCCCACGATTCCGCCGCTCCGGCAGAATCTACCGGCCGGTCGCCTTCGTCCGGATCGTTCGCCCGCTCCACGGCAGCCCGCGAGTCCGAGTCCGGCTTCGGCCAACCCGCAACTGGGGGCTGTATTCGCCGCCGTTGCCCGGCGGGTCCAACCATTTGCGCTTCGACCTGACCGCGCTGCCGATGCGGCTGACCACCGACGCGCCGATCAGCCTCATCCAGGAGGGGCGCTGGTTCCGGCTCGAGCAGCCGCTGCATTTCTTCTTCGGTCCCGACGAGAGCTTTGTCGGCGACGTCCGCCAAACGCTCGACGACATGCTCGCGAAGACTGCTTCGGAATGGCAGGAATGGGTCCGCGGCCTCGCCATCCCGCTCGAATGGCAGAGAGCCGTGATCCAGGCGGCGATTTCGCTCAAACTGTGCCAGCACGAGGAGACCGGGGCGATCGTCGCGGCGCTGACGACGTCGATCCCGGAGCACGACCGGTCGGAGCGCAACTGGGACTATCGCTACTGCTGGATCCGCGACGCTTATTACACCGTTCAGGCGCTCAACCGGCTCGGCGCGCTGGACGTGCTCGAATCGTACCTCGCATATCTGCGCAACATCGTCGACGCGGCCAAAGGCGGGCACATCCAGCCGCTCTACGGAGTGAGCGGAGAGGCGAAGCTCGACGAGCGCGCGGCTCCCGATCTTGCCGGCTACCGCGGCCTCGGGCCGGTGCGGGTCGGCAACCAGGCTTACGAACAGGTTCAGCACGACGCCTACGGGCAGATCATTCTGCCCAACGTCCAGGCGTTCTTCGACCAGCGCCTGTTCCGCCCATCGGGAGTCGAGGACTTCCATTCGCTGGAGCGGGTCGGCGAGCGGGCCTGGCAGCTCTACGACACGCCCGACTCGGGCCCGTGGGAGCTGCGGACCCGCAAGGCCGTCCATACCTACTCGGCGGCGATGTCGTGGGCAGCATGCGACCGGCTCGCCAATGCCGCCGAGGTTCTAGGGCTCGACGAGCGGGCTGCGGTCTGGGCCGAGCGGGCGGCGACCATCCGAGCGCGCATCGAGCAGTCGGCGTGGCGTCCGGACATGAAGAGCATGGCGGCGACGTTCGACGGCGATGACCTCGATGCAAGCCTCATCCAGCTGCTCGACTTGCGGTTCTTCGCGCCAGGCGACCCAAGGTTCGAAGGCACGCTTCGGGCGGTCGAGGCGGGGCTGCGCCGCGGCTCGCACATGCTTCGCTATGCGACCGAGGACGATTTCGGGCTGCCGGAGACCGCCTTCAACGTCTGCACTTTCTGGCTGATCGAGGCGCTTCATGGTACAGGCCGCTCGGAGGATGCCCGAGCGTTGTTCGAGGAGATGCTCGAACGGCGCACCGCTGCGGGCCTGTTGTCCGAAGACATCGACCCCGAGAGCGGCGAATTGTGGGGAAATTACCCGCAGACCTACTCTCTTGTCGGCATAATCAACTGCGCAGTCCTGCTCAGCAAGCCGTGGAGCTCCATCCGATGAGCCGCCTGATTGTCATTTCCAACCGCGTTTCGGCGGCGACCGGGCAGCTTTCGGGTGCCCAGGGCGGGCTCGCCGTCGCCTTGACCGCCGCGCTTCGGGAATATCGCGGGCTGTGGTTCGGCTGGTCGGGCGAGCTGACCGAGGAGTTTACCGGCCAGATCAATTTCAACCGCGAGGCGGGCGTCACCACCGCGACGGTCGATCTCGAGGAGCAGGACGTCGACGAATATTACAACGGCTACGCCAACCGGACGCTGTGGCCGTTATTCCATTATCGCATCGATCTGGCCGAATATGAGCGCGATTTCGCCGGCGGTTACCAGCGCGCCAACGAACGGTTCGCCCACACCGTCCAGCCGCTCATCGAGCCCGACGACGTCGTCTGGGTCCAGGACTATCACATGATCCCGCTCGGGCTGGAACTGCGCAAGCTCGGCTGCCGTAACCGGATCGGCTTCTTCCTGCACATACCCTGGCCGCCGCGCAGGTTGCTCAACACGCTGCCCGAGGCGCGCCAGCTGGTGGAGACGATGTTCGCCTATGACGTCATCGGCTTCCACACCGACGAATGGCTCCAGTCGTTCCGCGAATATGCGGTCGCGGAATGCCGCGGCTCGTACAGCGACGGAGTGATGGCGGTCGGCGACCAGAAGGTGCTGCTGATCGTCTGCCCGATCGGCATTGACGCCAAGGAATTCACCGAGCTCGCCAACAGCGAGGCGGCGCGAGGCGTGTGCGAGCGCATGCAGGAAAGCGCGAACGGCCGAGCGATGATCGTCGGCGTCGACCGGCTCGATTACAGCAAGGGCCTCGAAGAGCGATTCCTCGGCTATGAACGCTTCCTCGTCGACAATCCGGAGGAGCGCAAGGAAGTCTTCCTGCTGCAGATCGCGCCCCCGTCACGCGACGCGGTCGAAAGCTACCAGCGGATCCGCGCCGGCCTCGAGGGCCTGTCGGGGCGGATCAACGGCGCCCACGCCGACATCGACTGGGTGCCGATCCGCTACGTCAACCAGAACTATCCGCGCGACGTTCTCGCCGGCGTCTACCGCGCGGCCAAGATCGGGCTCGTGACCCCGTTGCGCGATGGCATGAATCTGGTCGCCAAGGAGTTCGTTGCGGCGCAGGATCCCGACGATCCCGGAGTGCTGATCCTGTCGCGGTTCGCCGGCGCCGCCGCCCAGATGAAGCAGGCGCTGCTGGTCAACCCGCACAGCGCGGAGGAGATCTCCGACGCGATCTGTACGGCGATCAGCATGCCCCGCGAAGAGCGGGTCGAGCGTTGGCGAAAGCTGCAGAAGATCAACCTCGAGCAGGACGTTCGCTGGTGGCGCCAGCGCTTCACCGACGCTTTGATGGCCGCCCCGGTGAGGGAGCGGGCGCCGGCCCAGTAAGCCGCAAGTGAGGCTATCTGAGGTAGTTCGGCTGGAAGCTCGCAAGCCGCCGGAGTTCCGGCCAGTCACGGAACAGGATTTCGCGGCCGCGGCGCTCGATCAGACCCTGGCGCTGCAGATCGGCGAGCACCCGGTTGACGTTGACCGAAGTCTGGCCGGTGATGTCGGCGATCTGCTGCTGCGTGAACGGGTTGATCATCCGGTCACGCTCTGCGCCGTTGCCGGTGCGAGCCACCGTCTCGCACAGCAGATGGGCAACACGGGCGGTGGAATCGCGCCGGCCGCAGTTGACCAGCCATTCGTAGCTGATCGCCTCGTTGCGCAGGATCTGCTTCCAGACGAAGCGGCCCAGCTCCGGATGAGCGTCGACGATGCGGTCGAAATCCTTTGCGCTCCCGATCAGCACCTCGCTCCGGACGATGCCCTGGATGCCGAAGTCGGCGGGACCCTGGCTCGGCAGGATGGCTTCACCCGCAAAGCGCAGCGCGACGATCTGTCGGCGCCCGCCGCCGTCGGTCTTGTACTTGCAAAGGATTCCCGAGCGCACGAACAGGATCTCGCGGCGAGGGGCGCCTGGTACGCGAAACGGGCGCCGCGGGTCGACCGCAACGGCGGTGTGAGGAATATCGTCGAGGAGCGACGCAAGACGCCGTTCCAGACCCGCGGCGGTCAGCGCGTCCACAAGCGACACTGCTGGCGCCGTCGCCGAGCGTCGACTCGCCTGCATTCTGTTTTCTCCTCACGCAATGATGCGTCAGGCGATGGTGTTGTGCAAGATTGCGCGCCAGTTACGGGGTTGGTTTAAACCAGCTTGGCAAGCTCATCCCGTAACGCGCTGATCTGATCCAGGGAAAGCTTGATTGCCGATTTGAGGTCGGCGGGTCCGGGCCAGCCTTGGTCGACGAAATCCAGCCCATGCCATTCCCGCGCGCCCGAATAGCGCGGTATCACGTGGAAATGGACGTGGGGATCGACCATCATCAGCATCAGATAGTTGATCCGCTGGTAGCGGCAAAAGGCGCTGAGGCCGGTCTCGATCGCGGCGACCGCGTCGGCCTGCTCCGCGAAGGCCCGCCGCGGCAGCTCCCCGTACGCCGTCGCGTCGCTCCTGGCCGCAAGGACCAGCGACCCGAGGGTCACCTGCGCAGGCCGGACCAGCACCAGCCAATGGTCAAATTCGCGCACCAGGCTCGCCGGGTAGCCGAACTTCTCGATTGTCGGGTTAATGGGGGTCGCATTCATGCCGGTTCGTTCATAGATGGGCGTTGCTTGCCTTCGGTAGGCCCCGACCTTAAGGACCGCGCGCGCCTTAGGGAACTGCTCCAAAGGCGCGCCGTGGCGATCGTAGCTCAGCTGGTTAGAGCATCGGTTTGTGGTACCGAGGGTCGCGGGTTCAAGTCCCGTCGGTCGCCCCACCAGCTGCTCTTCGACAAAGATGGAAATTCGCTCGTCTATGACCATTGCCTGGCGCCTTCCCGACTACGACGCGCACGAAGTGCTGCATTTCGTCCATGACGAGGCGTCGGGGCTGAAGGCCATCATCGCCATTCACTCGACCCATCTCGGTCCCTCGGCGGGCGGCTGCCGATTCTGGCATTATGACCACCCCGAGGACGCGATCACCGACGCTCTGCGGCTGTCGCGCGGGATGAGCTACAAGAACGCGATGGCCGGGCTGCCGCTGGGCGGCGGCAAGTCGGTGATCCTCGCCGATGAGGCGCTGACCAAGCCCCCCGAGCTGCTGGCTGCGTTCGGGCGCGCGGTCGACCGGCTCGGCGGGCATTACGTGACCGCCGAGGATGTCGGAATGAATGTCAAGGACATGGTCGAGGTCAGCCGGCAGACCAAGTTCGTCGCCGGGCTTCCGGCGGAAGACGGCGTCGGTGGCGACCCTGGGCCGCACACCTCGCTCGGCGTGTTCCTCGGAATCAAGGCAGCGGTCCGCCACGCGCTCGGCAAGGACAGCGTTTCGGGGCTGCACATCGCGCTCCAGGGCGCCGGCAGCGTCGCCACCGGGGTCGCGCTCCACGCCGCCGCCGAGGGGGCGAAATTGTCGATCGCCGACATCGATCCCGAAAAGGCGCAGAAGCTCGCCGATGCGTCCGATGGAAAGGCGGTCGACCCGGACGACATCCTGTCGCTCGAGGCCGACGTCCTCAGCCCGTGCGCGCTCGGAGCCATTCTCGACGAGGAGAGCATTGCGGCGCTGCGGGTCCCGGTCGTCGCCGGCGGCGCCAACAACCAGCTCGCGACGCCCGAGGACGGCGCGAAACTCCACCAGCGCGGCATTCTTTATGCGCCGGATTACGTGATCAACGCCGGCGGAATCATCAACGTCTGCACCGAATATCTCGGCGACGGCGACCAGAGCCTTGTCCGCCAGCGGATCGAGGCGATCCCCGACAGGCTCGAGCAGGTCTGGGCGGAAAGCGCCTCGTCGGGCCGCGATCCGGCCGCGGTCGCCGACGCGATGGCCCAGCGGCTGATCGGGCGGGGCTAACGCCGCCGATCATGCACGCGCTCGCCAATCCCGCCCGTTTCCTGCGCATTGCCCGGCCGGCGACCGCATGGCTGATGGCGATCGGGCTGCTGCTGGCCGCCGCCGGGATGGCGGCTGGGCTGATGCTGACTCCGCCCGACTATCTGCAAGGCGAAACGGTGCGCATCCTCTACGTCCACGTCCCCGCCGCGTGGCTTGGCATGGCCGGCTGGGCCGGGATCGCCGCCGCCTCGATCAGCCAGCTGGTCTGGCGGCACCCGCTGTCCGCGGTCGCCGGCCGGGCGATCGCCCCGGCCGGAGCGACCTTCGCACTGGTCTGCCTCGCGACCGGCTCGATCTGGGGCCGGCCGACCTGGGGCACCTGGTGGGAGTGGGATGGCCGGCTGACCTCGATGCTGATCCTGTTTTTTCTCTATCTGGGATACATCGCGCTGGCCTCGGCGGAAAAGCAGCGCGGCGGCGAGGGACGGCTGGCCGCGATCTTTGGCCTGGTGGGTGCCATCAACCTGCCGATCATCCATTATTCCGTGCTGTGGTGGCGAACTCTCCACCAGGGTCCAAGCATCGGAGTCACTGGCTCCACCATCGACAATTCGATCTTGTGGCCGCTGCCGCTGACCGTGATCGGCCTGACCGCGATCTTCGCTGGAGCCGCGCTGATGCGCATGCGGGCCGAGCTCGCCGAGGCCAAGGTCGAGGCGCGCCTGCGCCGCTCGGCAGCCGAATGAACCCGTGGCCGTTCGTCGTCGCCGCTTACGCGGTGACCATCGTCGCCGTCACCGGGCTGATCCTGTGGTCGTACGCGTCGATGCGGCGTGCCGAGGCCGCGGCCGACAAGCTCAGAAGCCGATGAAGCCCAAGAACCAGCGGCTGGTCCTGGTGATGGCCGCGGCGGTCGCGGTGCTCGCCGCCGTGCTGCTCGCAATGTGGGGCCTCAAGGATCGCGCGGCTTACTTCTACACCCCCGCCGACATCGCTGCCGGCGGCGCCGTCGACGGCAAGGCGATGCGGCTCGGCGGCATGGTCGAGACCGGTTCGGTGCAAAAACAAGCCGACGGCGTGAGCATCCGCTTTACCGTCGTCGACGGCAAAGCGCGCACCCCGGTCTCGTACCGCGGCATCGTCCCCGACCTGTTCCGCGAGGGCAGCGGAGTGGTTGCGGAAGGGCGCCTCCAGCGCGGCACGTTCATCGCCGACACGATCCTCGCCAAGCATGACGAGCGCTACATGCCGCCGCAGCTCGGCAATCAGGCCGCGGAGCACAAGGCGGCGAAGACGCTCGAGCGATGAGCGCTCAACATGATCGCTGAGGCCGGACTTGCGGCTTTGTGGCTGGCGGCGGCGCTGTCGCTGCTCCAGCTGCTGCTGACGGTCGGCGAGCTGCGCGGCTGGTACGCCGGGGCCCGCGCGATCCGCGGAGTCGCGATCGTCCAGGGCGTGCTGACCCTGATCGCGATGGCGATGCTGATCTGGGTGTTCGTCCGAACCGACCTGTCGGTGGCCCTGGTCGCGGCCAACAGCCACAGCGCCAAGCCGTTCATCTATAAGCTCGCCGGGGCGTGGGGCAACCACGAGGGCTCGATGCTGCTGTGGGTGACCGTGCTCGCACTCGCGGGCGCCATTCTGGCCGCCGGCTCGCGCCGTCTCGCCGAGCGCACCCTGGTCGCGGCACTGGGAGCGCAGGGCGCTCTGGCTCTCGGCTTTTACGCGTTCCTGCTGATCGCTTCAAACCCGTTCGAGCGCCTGAATCCCGCCCCGCTCGAGGGCCGGGGGCTCAACCCGCTTCTCCAGGACCCCGGCCTCGCGTTCCACCCGCCGACGCTTTACCTGGGCTATGTTGGGCTGTCGGTCGCGTTCAGCCTCGCGGTCGGAGCGCTCCTGACCGGCGACGTCGGCCGGGCGCTTGGCCGGGCGATGCGGCCGTGGGTGCTCGGCGCCTGGGTGCTCCTGACGCTGGGCATCTCGGCGGGCAGCTACTGGGCCTATTACGAGCTCGGCTGGGGCGGCTGGTGGTTCTGGGACCCGGTCGAGAACGCCTCGCTGATGCCGTGGCTGGCGGGAACGGCGCTGCTCCATTCGGTCACCGTGCTCGCGTCGCGCGGGGCGTTGCGCGCGTGGACGATGATGCTGGCGATGATCGCCTTTTCGATGTCGATGGTCGGCACCTTCCTGGTCCGCTCGGGCATCCTGACCTCGGTCCACAGCTTCGCGGTCGACCCGACCCGCGGAACGTTCATCCTCGCGCTTCTCGGCATCTATGTCGGCGCAGCATTCCTGCTGTTCGCGCTGCGGGCCGCGGCTCTCAAGGAAGGCCCGCCGTTCGAGCTCGTAAGCCGCGAGTCGGCTCTGGTCGTCAACAATCTGCTGCTGACCGTGATCCTCGGGATTGTCTTCTTCGGGACGCTTTACCCGTTGCTGGTCGAAGCGGCGAGCGGCGACAAATTGTCGGTCGGTCCGCCGTACTTCAACACGGTCGCCGGGCCGCTCGCATTGATCCTGGCCGCGTTGGTCGCGGTCGGGCCGTTGCTCGCCTGGAGGCGCGAGCCGCGGCCGGTGTTCAAGCGGCTGGCGGTCCCGGCACTGGTCGCCGCGGCGGCGTTCGTCATCAGCCTGTTCGCCGCGCCCGGCATCGGCTTGCTGCCGAGGCTTGGCCTGACGCTCGCCGCCTGGCTTGCGCCCGCCAGCCTGATCCCGCTGATCAGCCGCAATCCGTGGCGCACGCCGCTCGCCACCTGGGGCATGGCGGTCGCGCATTTCGGAGTCGCCGTGGCCATCGCCGGGATGGCGGCCGACAGCGCTTTCACCCAGGAGAAGCTCGCCGCCGCCCGGCCCGGCGAGACGTTGAGCGTCGGCCCGTGGCTAGTCCGGCTGCAGAGCGTGACTCCGGCCGTCGGGGCGAACTGGACGGCCGTCGAGGCCGAGCTTCGAGCCTCGCGCGGCGGCGGCGTTCGGGTGCTGAGGCCGCAGACCCGCTATTTCACCGACCCGGTGACCGAAACCAACGAGGCGGCGATCGACACCATGCTGCGCGGCCAGCTCTACACGGTGATCGGCAAGCCGGACGGGGAGGGGCGCTGGCAGCTCCGGTTATGGTGGAAGCCGCTGGTCACCTTGATCTGGCTTGGCGGCGTCCTGATCGCCCTGGGCGGACTGCTGGCGCTCGCCGGCCGAGGGTTGCGCGCCTGGCGCACGAGACCCGGCGCTCGGGAGGCGCGTGGCGAGCGCGCCTGGCGCCGGGAGCGCTACGCATGAGCAAGTGGCTGCGTCTCGCACCGATCATCTTGCTTGGCCTCGTGCTGGCAGCGCTGGTCTGGCGCCTCGCCAATCCCGAGGACACGACCATCCGCTCGCGCCTCGCCGGCAAGCCGGTGCCCGAGTTCATGCTTCCGCCGGCGCTTCCGGGCAAGCCCGGCCTTGCGTCCGCCGACCTCGCGAAGGGCCAGCCGCGCCTGCTCAATGTGTTCGCCAGCTGGTGCGTGCCGTGCATCGCCGAGGCGCCGTTGCTGCTGCAGCTCAAGGACCGGGGGGTCGCGATCGACGCGATCGCCATCCGTGACCGGCCCGAGGACGTCGCCGAGTTCCTCGCCCGGCATGGCGACCCGTTCGACCGCATCGGCTCGGACGACAACAGCCGAGTCCAGCTCGCCCTCGGTTCGTCCGGGGTGCCGGAGAGCTACGTCATCGATGGCCGCGGCAGGATTCGTCACCAGCACGTCGGCCCGATCCAGCCGTCCGACGTGCTGGCGATCCTCGCCGAGCTGGAGAAAGCGAGGTGATTTTCCACCCCTGCGTTCGTCCCGAGCGAAGTCGAGGGACGTATCTCGACTACGCTTCGCTGCGCTCGATACGAACGGTGTTGGGGTTGGTGTTGGCCTTGCTCGCCGCGCAGCCGGCGCTCGCCGACTCGTCGCTTCCGCCGGCTGAGTGGGCCAACCGCCAACTGCCGGACCCGCGCCAGGAAGCCCGCGCCCGGGCGCTGATGGAGGAGCTTCGCTGCCTGGTCTGCCAAGGCCAGTCGATCGCCGATTCCGACGCGGAGATTGCCGGCGACATGCGGCACCTGGTGCGCACCCGGATCGCCGCCGGCGAGAAACCCCGCGCGATCCGCTCCTGGCTGGTCGAGCGTTACGGCCACTGGATCAGCTATCGCCCACCGGCCGAGCCGGTCGGCTGGCCGCTGTGGCTTGCCCCGCTGGTCCTGCTGCTGCTCGGGGCGCTGCTGGTTCGCAAGCGCATCAAGCTGAGGCGCGGATGAGCGGCTGGCTGATCCTCATTGCGCTGGTCGTGCTCGGCCTCGGCGCTTTCCGGCTGCTGGGCCTGCGCGGTCCGATGCTCCAGCTCGGCGCGGCGGCTTTGCTGGTCGGAGCGGCCGGCTACGCGCTGCAGGGCCGCCCGGGCCTGGCCGGGTCACCGCGTGCAACGGCGACGTCTCGCGAGGTGCTCCCGCTGACCGGCGCGCGCAACGCCTTCTTCGGCCAGTTCACCCGGACGGGGCACTGGTTGCTGATGGCGGACTCGATGGCTCGCAAGGGGAGGACCGCCGACGCCGCCGGGCTGCTGCGCTCGGCGGTGCGCGAATATCCCAACGACCCGGTGCTTTGGGTGGGTCTGGGCAACGCGCTGGTCGATCATTCCGGAGTGCTGACTCCGGCTGCCCAGCTCGCTTACGAGCGCGCCGTTGAGCTTGCGCCCGGGCATCCGGCGGCGCGGTTCTTCTTCGGCCTTGCGCTGGCGCGGTCGGGGGACCGGGCAGGGGCGATCGTCATGTGGCGTCAGATCCTGGCCGAAGCGCCGGCCGACGCGGGTTGGCGGCCGCTGGTCGAGGACGCGATCGCCGCTCTCGAGTCATCAGCGCGACGATAGTCAGTCGGCGCGCCCGGTTTTCTCGCGCAGTTCGTCGATCCGCTTGGATGCCTCGGCCTTGCTGAGCGACGGGTCGAACTCCGCGCCGGCCTCTTCGGACAGGGTCTGCAAATAGGAGGCCTGGGCTCCGGTCATCGCCTCGTCGCCGCTCACCCAGTCCTCGGGATCCTTGACCGCATTGCCGACCGGATGCTGCTTCGGGTCGTCGGGAATTCGCTCGGACATTGCCGCACCTTTTCAACTGCTTGAACAGCCGAGCCAACGCGTCTGTTCTTCTAATGTTCCGCTGCTAGGCGGCGGCCTCGAAGTCCAGCTCGAGCGCCTCGGCAACCGCCTCGTGGCGGATCTTGCCATTGGACACATTGACGCCGTTGGCGAGGTGCGGGTCGGCGCGCATCGCCTCCTCGGCGCCGAGATTGGCGATCTTCAGAGCGAAGGGCAGGGTCGCATTGTTGAGCGCGAACGCGCTGGTCCGCGACACGGCGCCGGGCATGTTGGCGACGCAGTAATGGATCACTCCCTCGACCTCGTAGACGGGGTCGTCGTGGGTGGTCGCGTGACTGGTCTCGAAGCAGCCGCCCTGGTCGATGGCGATGTCGACGATGACGCTGCCGCGCTTCATCGTCTTGAGCATCTCGCGGGTCACCAGCTTGGGCGCGGCGGCGCCGGGCACCAGCACGGCTCCGATTACCAGCTCGGCTTTCTGGACCGCGCTGGCGATTGCGCTCCGCGACGCATATGCGGTCTTGATCTGGCTGCCGAAGAACATGTCGAGCTCGGCCAGGCGCTCGTTGGAAATGTCGTAGATGGTGACGTCGGCGCGCATCCCGACCGCCATCTGCGCCGCATTGACCCCGGCGACTCCCCCGCCGAGGATTGCGACGCTGGCCGGGGCGACTCCCGGCACTCCGCCGAGCAGCACTCCGCGGCCGCCCTGCTCCTTTTCGAGATAGTGGGCGCCAACCTGGATCGACATCCGGCCCGCGACCTCGCTCATCGGCTTCAAGAGCGGCAGAGCGCCCGAGCGCGAGGTCACCGTCTCATAGGCGATGCAGGTCGCGCCCGATTTCATCAGCCCCTCGGCCTGCGGCTTGTCGGCCGCCAAATGGAGGTAGGTGAACAGGATATGCCGGGGCTCGAGAAGCGCGATTTCCTGCGGCTGCGGCTCCTTCACCTTGACGATCATGTCGGCGGCTTTGAACACGGCCGCCGCATCGGGAAGGATTTCCGCTCCGCCTTTCCGGTACGCGGCGTCGGGGCAGTCGATGCCGTTGCCGGCCCTGGTCTCGACCACCACTTCGTGCCCGGCGGCAACCAGCTCGGCGACCGACGCGGGAGTGAGGCCCACCCGATATTCGTGGTTCTTGATTTCCCTGGGCACCCCAATGCGCATCGATTCCCCGCTCCGGAAGTCATGTTCGCGCCGCGCTATAGACGCGCCATTCGCCCTTGTCCCGCTAGATTGCAGCCATGGATTCGCGGTGCTAGGGCGGCGCGCCGCTGCTCTCGTGGCGCGGCAGGGGCACTCGAACAAATGCGCACGCGCGGACGGTTCAGGCAGAACATCACAGCATGAACATCACTGCGACGGGAGGCGCCGAGGCGGACGCGCCGCACGACGTGTCCCATGGGCACGCGCACGGGCCTCTGCACAAGCTGGCGCTCGGAGCGGTCGGAATTGTCTACGGGGATATCGGCACCTCGCCGATCTACGCGTTCCGCGAGACCTTCGCGGGGCATCATACCCTCGCTCCCGACCAGCTCCACATCTACGGCGTCCTCAGCCTGATCTTCTGGTCGATGATGATCATCGTCACGACGAAATATCTGTCCGTCATCATGCGCGCCGACAACAAGGGTGAGGGCGGCAGTCTGGCATTGCTGGCGCTGATCAACCGCTCGGTCGGCGGCGAGAAGCGCTGGACCGCCGGCATCGTCCTTCTGGGAGTGTTCGCGACCGCCCTGTTTTACGGCGATTCGATGATTACCCCGGCCATCTCGGTGCTGTCGGCGGTGGAGGGGCTGACCACCGTCGAGGCTCGCTTCGAGCCGTTCGTGATCCCGGTAGCGATCGGGATTCTCGTCGGCCTGTTCGCGATCCAGTCGCGCGGCACGGCCAAGGTCGGCTCGCTGTTCGGCCCGGTGATGGTCATCTATTTCGTGACTCTGGCGGTGCTCGGCTCAATGCACATCGCCGATCATCCGGCCGTGCTGTGGAATACGATCAACCCGTTCAACGCGCTCAACTTCTACATCCAGGAGCCGACGCGCGCGTTTATCGCGATGGGGTCGGTGGTCTTGGCGGTAACCGGTGCCGAGGCGCTGTACGCGGACATGGGCCATTTCGGCCGGCGGCCGATCCGCGTCGCGTGGATCTATTTCGTCATGCCGGCGCTGCTGCTCAACTACATGGGGCAGGCGGCGATGCTGATGGCGCAGTCGCCAGCCGACGCGGTCGAGACGGTCAAAAACCCGTTTTTCTATCTCGCCCCCGACGTGCTTCGCCTGCCGCTGGTGCTGCTGGCGACCTTGGCGACGATCATTGCTAGCCAGGCGGTGATCTCCGGCGCCTTTTCGGTCACCCAGCAGGCGATCCAGCTAGGCTTCATGCCCCGGCTTCGCATCACCCACACCAGCGAGCGCGCCGCCGGCCAGATCTACATACCGGTGATCAACTGGGCGCTGATGGTGATGGTGATCCTGCTGGTCATCACTTTCGGATCGTCGTCCAACCTCGCTGCCGCCTATGGTATCGCGGTCACCGGTGCGATGCTGATCGACGGGGTGCTGATCGCGGTCGTGCTGCTGATGATGTGGAAGTGGAACCGGGTCGTCGCGATCGCGCTCTTGGCCGTCTTCTTCACCATCGACCTGCTCTATTTCTCAGCCAATTTGCTCAAGGTGCCCGACGGTGGCTGGTTCCCGCTGCTCGTCGGGGCGGTTGCCTTCACCTTGCTGACCACCTGGGCGAAGGGCCGCAAGCTGATGATCGACCGGATGGCCGAGGCGAGCCTGCCGATGGAGATCTTCATCAAGTCGGCCGCTGGAAGCGCCGCCCGAGTCCCCGGCACCGCGGTGTTCATGACCAGCTCGGGGAGTGGAGTTCCGCACGCGCTGCTCCACAACCTCAAGCACAACAAGGTGCTCCATGAGCGGGTGATCCTGCTGACCGTGCGGATCGAGGACGTGCCTTATGTGCCGGAGGACAAGCGCGTCGAAACCCACGATTATGGCTCGGGCTTCTACCGGCTGAAGCTGCGCTACGGCTTCATGGAGGAAGTCAATGTGCCGGCGGCCCTGGCCAAGGCGAAGAATTGCGGGCCGATCTGCAAGATGATGGACACCAGCTTCTTCCTTGCCCGCCAGACCCTGCTGCCGTCGGCGAACCCCGGCATGGCGCTGTGGCGCGAAAAACTGTTTGCCTGGATGCTTCGCAACGCCGAAAGCGCGATGGAATTCTTCAAGCTTCCGACCAACCGGGTCGTCGAGCTCGGAAGCCAGCTCGAAATCTGAACTTTCGCGCCGCGCTGCGGGTTGCGCGGCCATGGAAACCAGCCTTTCGTGGGTCGCGACGATCGCGACCGTCACCGCCGCCTCGATCGTTGCCTCCAACCTCGGCGCTCGAATCACCGGCTACGGATTTATCATCTTCACGGTCGGCTCGCTCGCCTGGCTGGGGGTCGGCCTGGCGAGCGACCAGATAGCGTTGGTGTGGACCAACATCGCCCTGACGTTCCTCAATCTGTTCGGCATCTGGCGCTGGCTCGGCCGTCAGGCGCGGGTCGAGGACGGATCGCGCGCGGCCGCCCGGGCGAGCCACTCGGCGCCCGGCGAAGACCTGTTCCCGGTGTCGCTGCTGGCCGGCGCCAAGGTTCGATCCGGAACCTCCGACCTCGGCAGCTGCGTCGATGCGATGGCCGGCTGCCGAAGCGGACGGATCGCCTATGTGATGGTTTCCGAGGGCGGGTTCGCGGGCGCCGGCGAGCATTTGCGCCGGCTCCCTTGGAACGAGCTGCATGTCGACGACGATGCGGTCGTCACCCGCCTCGACGCGGCTCGATTCTGCAGGCTTGACCCCGTTCCGAAGGACGAATGGCCGGCGCGCTGATCGTCACCGCCGAGCTGGGCTCCGAGGATTTCGCCTGGCTCGACGCGCTTCGCCGTCGCCATTACCCGCCGGAGCGCAACCGGGTGCCGGCGCATCTGACCATGTTCCACGCGCTTGCTCCGTCCGCCGAGGATGAGGTCCGAGGGCGGCTTGCCGGCCATTCTGCCGGTCCGGCTCCGCCCGCCCGTATCGCCGGGGTCATGGATCTGGGCGGCGGGGTTGCCTTCCGGGTTGTTTCGGACGAGCTCGAGGCGCTCCGTGACGAACTCGCCGACGACCTCCACGGGCTTCTCGGAGCGCAGGATTCGCGCGGATGGAAACCGCACGTCACGATCCAGAACAAGGTCGCTCCCAAGGTCGCGCGTCAGCTTCTTTATTCGCTCGAGCGTGAATTTCGGCCGCGGCCGCTGCGCATCGCCGGGCTCGGGCTGCATCGCTACCTCGCCGGCCCGTGGGAAACGCTCGGGGTGTGGAAGTTCCGCGGCTAGCTGACGTCGCCGACGCCGTTGCAGCTCAACTCGAACGCGGCGAGTCCGGCTTCGAGAACGGAGGCCAGCATCGGCATGTCGAGCAATTCGTCGATCGCCGCGTCGCTTCCGCCGGTGACGAGCGCGGTCGCTTCCTCCATCGCCTCGTCCCAGTCGGCGACGTCGTAGGTGCCCTGGCCGACCCAGCAGAAAGCGACCACCTCGGCCAGCTGGTCCTCGCCGAGGTCCTCGAGAATCGCCTTCAATTCCTCTTCGACGCTGTCGTTGATGGTGTCGTCGAGCACCGACAGCGCGCCCTCCTCGTCGTCGTCGACATTGTCCGCTGTTTCGTCGCCGTCATAGTTGGTCGGCGTCTGGGCTTCATATTCTCGCGCCCGAAGGACGATCCGGCACAGGGTGTCGAGCGGGGTCAGCGGGTCCATTCAAGCGGCCTCCATTCGCTCGCTCAACGAGGGCAGGGGTAAGCGGTTCCTCGCGTTGACCGGCAGCATGGCGCGACCTATATCCGCCGCCGCTCCCGCCACGGCGGGAACAGTCGTCAAGCCCCGCGACATGCCGCGGAAATTTGCTGGGGCGGAGTAGCTCAGCTGGTTAGAGCAGCGGAATCATAATCCGCGTGTCGGGGGTTCAAGTCCCTCCTCCGCTACCACCTCGTCCCCTCCGTTCGCCCTAATCGAGCGGGGATGGGTGATAGCTGTCGTCGGGGTGGCGCCGGCGCAGGCCGAGAAGGCCGAGCACCCCGAACAACCCGATCAGGTCCCACGGAATCCCGGCATCCCCTTTGGCGAGGCGCCGCTGCGTCTCGGTCGGAATGCCGCCCACATCCTGGTTCTGGGCGAGCGCCGGCGGGCCTGCCGCGGTCGCCGCGAGAAGGGCCGCGAGAATCAACTTGTTGCGCATTTCCGTCCTCCCGTTCGCATCCGCGTAATTGCGATGAAGGCGCAAAATCGCAACGGATTTGGGCACGGAACTGTTCCGCACGCCGAACGACGCTGGATCGGTAAATGGAGGCTGCTCGCAACTCGCCTTGTCCCGGCAAAAGGAAACGCCCGGACCGACTTGCGGTCCGGGCGTCCTGCGTGACGACTGAAAATCACTCGCCCCCTTGAAACGCTAATCCTGCATTCGCGGCCTTGTCACCTGTGCACGGCTGTTCGGGCGACTTTTCCACAGCCGCTGTGTCGGGCGAGACACAGCGCCATCGCGCCCGAGGCCGCTGGCCTCCGCATTGCGTTGGCCAATCCGCCGCCTTAGGGGAAGGCGCCGCAGCCAACAGCAACAGCCGGAAGGCATCCATCACTTGCGAGTCTCCCGCTGTTTCCTGCCCGTCCTCAAGGAAAGCCCGTCGGACGCCCAGATCGTCAGCCACAAGCTGATGCTGCGCGCCGGTCTCGTTCGGCAGACCGCGGCTGGCATCTATGCCTGGCTGCCGCTCGGCTTCCGGGTCCTCAAGAAGATCGAGCAGATCGTCCGCGAGGAGCAGGACCGCGCCGGAGCGATCGAAATGCTGATGCCGACCCTGCAGCCGGCCGAACTGTGGCGGACAAGCGGCCGCTACGACGCCTACGGGCCGGAGATGCTTCGGATCCGGGACCGCCACGACCGCGAGATGCTCTACGGCCCGACCAACGAGGAGATGCTGACGGCGATCTTCCGCGACGACGTCAAGAGCTACCGCGACCTGCCGCGAACGCTCTATCATATCCAGTGGAAGTTCCGCGACGAGGTCCGCCCGCGCTTCGGCGTGATGCGCGGCCGCGAGTTCCTGATGAAGGACGCCTATTCCTTCGACCTCGACGAGGGCGGCGCCCGGCTGAGCTATTACACGCAGCTGCTCGCTTATTTGCGCACCTTCCAGCGGATGGGCATCCAGGCGGTGCCGATGAAAGCGGCATCGGGACCGATCGGCGGCGATCTTTCGCACGAGTTCATCGTCCTCGCCCCGACCGGCGAGAGCGAGGTGTTCTACGATTCCGCGTTCGAGCAGATCGACTGGAACCGCGCCGACCTCGACTATTCCGACGAGGCCGGGCTTCACGGCCTGTTCGAGCAGGTCAGCTCGACCTACGCGGCCACGGATGAGACTCACGATCAAGCGCTGTGGGCCAAGGTTCCCGACGAGCGCCGCCGCACCGGCCGCGGCATCGAGGTCGGCCATATCTTCAATTTCGGCCAGCTCTACAGCGAGAAGATGGGCCTGAAGGTGTCTGGATCGGACGGCTCGATGGTGACTCCGCACATGGGCAGCTACGGTGTCGGAGTGTCGCGGCTCGTTGGGGCGATCATCGAGGCCAGCCACGACGACAATGGCATCGTCTGGCCCGAAGCAGTCGCTCCGTGGCGGGTCGGGCTAGTCACCATGCGCGCCGACGACGAACCGACCCTCGTCGCCGCCGACCGGCTCTACGCCGACCTGACCGCGGCGGGCGTCGAGACTCTGTACGACGACCGCGACGAGCGCGGCGGGGTCAAGCTCGGCTCGATGGACCTGATCGGCCTGCCCTGGCAGGTGATCCTGGGGCCGCGTGGGATCGCCTGCGGCACGGTCGAGCTCAAGAACCGCCGCACCGGCGAGCGCGAGGAACTGAGCCTCGATTCCGCATTCGCGAGGCTGGCCGCATGATCCTCAACCGCTACGAGCGGATGATCGCCCGCCGCTATCTGCTTCCGGGCAAGGGCGAAGGCTTCATCTTCCTGGTCGCCGCGATCAGCCTGATGGCGGTCGCGCTCGGCGTCGCCGCCTTGATCATCGTCATGAGCGTCATGAACGGCTTTCGGGCCGAGCTGTTCGACAAGATCGTCGGCTTGAACGGCCATGCCATCGTCCAGGGTTACGACGGGCGGCTATCCAACTGGCAGCAGATCGCCGACGCCGCGCGCAAGACGCCCGGGGTGACCTCCGCGCTTCCGCTGATTGAACAGCCCTTGATGGCCTCTGCCAATGGTCGGGTCGAAGGCGTGCTGGTGCGCGGAATGCGAATCCAGGACCTGCGGTCGAACCGGACCATCAACGACAACGTCAAGTCCGGCGACCTGCGCTCGGTTACCCCCGGCAGCGGCCGTATCGCGATCGGCTCCAGGCTCGCCGAGATGCTCGGCGCCTTTCCAGGCAGCGAGATCGCGCTGATCAGCCCCGAGGGTCGTTCGACGGTCGTCGGCACCGTGCCGAGGATCGTCTCCTACACCGTCGGAGCGACGTTCGAGGTCGGCGTCTATGATTACGACAAGGCGTTCGTCGTCATGCCGATGGAAGACGCCCAAACGCTGTTGATGCTGGGCGACGAGGTCGGGATGATCGAAATCCAGACGACCAATCCCGACCGGGTGCACGAGATCCTCGCACCGCTCGAGCCGGTGGTCCGCGGCCGCGGAATCATCGTCGACTGGCGTCAGATGAACTCCGCGCTGTTCGAGGCGCTGGAAATCGAGCGGATCGCGATGTTTGTGGTGCTGTCGCTGATCGTGCTGGTCGCGGTGTTCAACATCCTGTCGTCGCTGATCATGCTGGTGCGGGCCAAGACCCGCGACATCGCCATCCTCCGGACGATGGGCGCCAGCCGGCAGGGGATGATGAAGGTCTTCGTCACCGTCGGGGTGATTATCGGCTCGCTCGGCATCGTCCTTGGCCTGATCCTCGGCGCGATCTTCCTGTTCTTCCGCCAGGGCGTGGTCGACGTGATCCAGGCGATGACCGGCCAGAATTTGTGGGACCCGTCGGTCCGCTTCCTGTCCGAATTGCCGTCCAAGACGGACCCGTTCGAGGTGACGGCGATCGTGTTGATAGCGCTCATCCTGTCGTTCCTGGCAACGCTCTACCCGGCCTGGAAGGCGGCGAGCACCGACCCAGTGCAGGTGCTGCGCTATGAGTGAGGAGTCTCTCGAACGGCTCCGCGAGGCCGCGACGCCGGTCCTCAAGACCCACCAGCTCAAGCGCAGCTTCACCCAGGCCGACGTCACCATCGAGGTGCTTCGCGGGGTCGATCTCGAGGTCCGGCCGGGAGAGATCGTCGCGCTTCTCGGGCCGTCCGGGTCGGGCAAGTCGACCTTGCTGCAGGCGGTCGGGCTGCTCGAGGGCGGCTTTGAAGGCTCGATCCGGATTGTCGGCCGCGAAGCCTCCGAACTCGACAACGACCAGCGCACGCGGCTTCGCCGCGAGGCGTTGGGGTTCGTCTATCAGTTTCACCATCTGCTGCCTGATTTCGACGCTCGCGAGAATGTCATGCTGCCGGTGCTGATCCGCGGCGCCGAGGTCGACGCCGCGCGCACTCGCTCCGATGAGTTGCTGACCAAGCTTGGGCTTGGCGGGCGCCTCACGCACCGCCCCGCGAAGCTGTCGGGCGGCGAGCAGCAGCGCGTGGCGGTTGCGCGGGCGCTCGCCAACCGGCCGCCGCTGGTGCTGGCCGACGAGCCGACCGGCAACCTCGACGAGGCGACCGCCGACGTTGTCTTCGGCGAATTCCTCCAACTCGTCCGAGGTGAGGGCAGCGCGGCGCTGGTGGCGACCCACAACGAGCGGATCGCTGGCAAGATGGACCGAGTCCTGCGTCTCCATGACGGCCGGCTCGAATGATTGGACCTGACACAGCAGCGGCGCGTTAGCGCCCCCATGCGACGCCTGAACCCAACGGCGATAGCCCTGCTCGCGGGTGCCCTGCTGCTGCTCCTGATCATCTACGTTTTCACCGGGGCGACCCGAACGAACACCGACAGATTGTCCGACGCGCAGGTCACCGGCGAGGTCGACGCCAGCGATCCGGAGAAGCGCTGCGGTTCCCAAAAGACGTATGATCTGATCAAGCGCGAGCTGTTTCGCCGGGCCGCCGAGGTTCGCGGCAGCGACCAGGCGGCGTTCGACCGGCTCGCGGCCTATTCGGTGGTGCGGATGGACGCTCCGATGCTGCGCAGCCACGACGAGGAGCTTGGCACGATCACTTGCGCCGGTTCGTTGGCGCTGGACCTGCCCCCGGGAGTTGCGGTGGTCGGCGGCCGCCGCACTCTGACCGCCAACATCGGCTACGCAATCCAGCCGGCCGCCGACGGCAGCGGCGACGTGCTGACCGTGAGCGGCGCCGACTCGATCATCACCCCGCTCGCGACCCTCGCCCGAGTCGGCTCAGCGGCCGGGCAGCCGCTGGCCCCGGCAGATCCAAGCGATCCGACCCTGCCACCGCTCACCGCCGAGCCGCCGCCATCGCGGCCGCCGGCCACAATGCCGCCGCCGCCGCAGGACACCCGACCGCCGCCGCCGCAGCCGTCTCGGCCACCCGCAACGGCCAGCCCGAGCTTCAACTGCCGCTTCGCGCGCAGCCGGGGCGAGATCGCGGTCTGCAACGACGGTGGATTGGCGGCGCTGGATCGCCAGATGGCGGCGCAATTCAATTCCGCCATGGCCCAGGCCGATTCGCGCCAGCGGTCGCTGCTCCAGCGAACCAGAAGCGATTTCCTGCGCTACCGCGACAATTGCCCGTCCAACGGCTGCATCGCCGAGACCTACCGCGGGCGGATTCGGGAAATCCGCGATATCATGGCGGGCCACTGGCGGGGGCGCTGACCAGCCGGCAATCAGTTGTGGAAAACATCGCACCGCGCGGTTTTCCTCGAGTGGTGAAGGCCCCATAGTGCCCGCGTGACCGCGCCCTACGTTCCGCTCCGCAACCTGTCGTGCTTCACCATGCTCGAAGGCGCGATGGAGCCCAAGACCATCGCCGAGCGCGCGGCGATGCTCGGCTTCCCGGCGATCGCGCTCACCGACCGCAACGGCCTTTATGCGGCGATGCCGTTCAGCGACGCCTGCGCGGCCAAAGGCGTGCAGCCGATCATCGGCGCGATGCTGGCGGTGGCTCGGCCGGCCGAGATCGGCGCCCTTCGACAGGCTCAGGACGAGCGCGAGCTGCTCGACTGGCTGGTGCTGCTCGCCAAGGACGAGCCAGGTTACGCAAACCTGTGCAAGCTGGTTTCCGCGGCTCACCTCGACCGCCCCTTGTCCGAGGAGCCGCACGTCGCCTGGTCGGCGCTCGAGGGCCGAAGCGAAGGGCTGGTCGCACTGACCGCGGGCTCGGAAGGCGCGCTCGCCCGGCTGATTGCCGACGGGCAGGCTGCCAAGGCGAGCGACTATCTCGACCGGCTCCAGGCTCTGTTCCCCGAGCGGCTGTATATCGAGCTCAGCCGCCGCGGCGATCGCGTCGAGGAAGCCGCCGAAGCGGCGCTGGTCGAGCTTGCCTACGACCGCGACCTGCCGCTGGTCGCCACCAACCCCGCCGCCTACACCGACCCCAGCTTCCACGCCGCTCACGATGCGATGCTGTGCATTGCGCACTCGGCTTATCTCGAAAGCGCCGAGCGAATAAGCTCGTCGCCGCAAGCCTGGCTCAAGGACGGCGCGGCGATGGCCGAATTGTTCGCCGACCTGCCCGAGGCGCTCGCCAACAGCTCGGTGATCGCCCAGCGCTGCGCGATCGCCGCGCCCAAGCGCCAGCCGATCCTGCCGCGCCTGTCCGAGGACGAGGACGAGACTCTGCGCCGCGACGCGCATGCGGGTCTGAACGATCGGCTCGAGCGCCTCCCAAAAATTCCGAACGGGGAGGGGGACCCATTCCGGCACTACCGCGAGCGCCTCGAGTTCGAGCTCGACGTGATCACCGGAATGGGCTTTGCCGGCTACTTCCTGATCGTCGCCGACTTCATCAAATGGGCGAAGGGCGAGGGCATCCCGGTCGGCCCGGGTCGCGGCTCGGGCGCCGGCTCGCTGGTCGCCTGGGCGCTGACCATCACCGACCTCGACCCGATCGAGCTGAACCTGCTGTTCGAGCGCTTCCTCAACCCCGAGCGTGTGTCGATGCCCGATTTCGACATCGACTTTTGCGAAACCCACCGCGACGAGGTGATCGCCTATGTCCAGCGCAAGTACGGACGTGACCGGGTCGCCCAGATCATCACCTTCGGCCGGTTGAAAGCCCGCGCGGTTCTCAAGGACACCGGCCGAGTGCTGCAGATGAGCTACGGCCAGGTCGACCGGCTCGCCAAGCTGATTCCCAACCACCCGACGGACCCGTGGACTCTCGAACGCTGCCTCAACGGCGTCTCCGAGCTCGCCGCGGAGTACCGCAACGAGCCCGACGTCAAGCGGCTGTTCGACCTGGCGATGAAGCTCGAAGGCCTGCCGCGCCACGCCTCGACCCACGCCGCTGGGGTGGTGATCGGCGACCGGCCGCTGGACGAGCTGGTGCCGCTGTACCGCGACCCGCGCTCGGAAACGCCGGTCACCCAGTTCGACATGAAATATGTCGAGGCCGCGGGGCTGGTGAAGTTCGACTTCCTGGGTTTGAAGACGCTTTCGGTGCTCGAGCGCGGGCGCGAGATGCTCGCCCAGCAGGGCGTCAACGTCGATCTGGCCGCGCTCAAATGGGACGATCCCGAGGTGTTCGAGCTGCTCCAGCGCGGCGACACGGTCGGCGTGTTTCAGCTCGAATCCGAAGGCATGCGGCGAACCCTCGCCGCGGTCCGGCCGACCAGCTTCGGGGATATCGTCGCTCTGGTCTCGCTCTACCGGCCAGGGCCGATGGACAACATCGGCATGTTCGGCGACCGCAAGAACGGCCGAGTGCCGATCGCCTACCCGCACCCGATGCTCGAGGAGGTGCTCGAGGAAACCTACGGCATCTTCGTCTACCAGGAGCAGGTGATGCAGGCGGCGCAGGTGCTCGCCGGCTACAGCCTCGGCGAGGCCGATCTTCTGCGGCGAGCGATGGGCAAGAAGATCCAAAGCGAGATGGACGCCCAGCGCAGCCGCTTCGTCGAGGGGGCGGCGGTTCACGGCATCTCGGCCGAGAAAGCCAGCGAGCTGTTCGACTTGATCGACAAATTTGCCGGCTACGGCTTCAACAAGAGCCACGCGGCCGCCTACGCGGTGGTCGCCTATCAGACCGCCTGGCTGAAGGCCCATCACCGCCCTGAATTCTACGCCGCGTCGATGAGCTTCGACATGGCCCAGACCGACAAGCTCGCTTTGTTCGTCGAGGACATGCGGCACGCCGGGGTCGATTGCCTGCCCCCGGACATCAACTCCAGCCGCGCCAATTTCGCGGTGGAAGGGGAGGCCGTGCGCTACGCTCTGGGTGCGCTCAAGGGAGTGGGCGGGAAAGCGATGGAGACGCTGGTCGCCGAGCGCGAGGCAGGAGGCCCGTTCGCCAGCCTCGATGATTTCGCCGCGCGCATCGATCCTCGCTTGCTCAACCGCCGCCAGATCGAGAGCCTCGCCGGAGCCGGAGCGTTCGACTCGATCATCCCTTGTGATCAGCAAACAGGCGACCGAGCGGCGGTGTTCGCCGCCGCCGAGACCATTCTCGCCCATGCCGCCACCGCCGCCGACCAGCGCGAGAGCGGGCAGGGCGGGCTGTTCGGCGGCGACGCCCACGCGGGGGTCGCGCCGATCCGGATGCCGCGCGACGCGACCTGGACGCTCGCCCAACGAATGGCCGCCGAGCACGATTCGTTCGGCTTTTATTTCTCGGCCCATCCGGTCGACGCGCAGCGGCATCTGCTGGCCGCCCACAAGGTCAAGAGCTTCGCCGAGCTGGCCTCTATCCCGGTGCCGGCCGACGGCAGCCGCTCGACCTCGACCATCGCCGGCCTTGTCGAGGAAGCGCGCTGGCGCACCTCGGCCCGCGGCCGCCGCTATCTGATGGCGACGCTCAGCGACTCATCGGGCCAATATGTCGCGACCGCGTTCGACGAGGAACCGTGCGCGGCTCTCGAGGCGGCGGCGCGGTCGGTTGGCTGCGGGCTGATGAGCGTCGAGCTCGACCGGCGTCCCGGCGACGAGGTTCCGCGAGTGACGATCAAGCGCTTCCAACCACTGGACGCGCTGGCCAGACGCACTCGTTTGCAGATGAATGTCCGGGTGCCCGACGGCGACGCGATCCTGCGCCTGGCGCGCGAGCTGACCGGCGCCCGCGGCGGAACCGGCGCGATCCGCTTCATCGTTCCGCTGGCCGGCGGCGGCGAGGCGGTGATCCTGGCCGGCCGCGATTATCTGCTTGACGCCGAACTGGCCGCGCGCATCGAGCGGGTGACGGGCGAGGGCAGCGTCGACCTGTCGGTCCAGGAGCCGCCCAAGCTCGCGCTGGTCGGCTAAAGCCGGCTGGTTACGCCTGCCAGAAGCCGTCGCGGTTGACGAGGCTGGTGATCCTCGCGTTCTGCTCCTCGCTCATCCGCTCCTTGAAGCGCGGGAACACTTCTTCTTCTTCCATGTGCGCATGCTTCTGGACCAGCGCCCGGAACTCGCGGACCTTATCGAGCCAGTTGGGAGCATCGGTGCCCATCTGATTGAGCTCGTAGATGAAGGTCTTCACGTAGCCGTGCTCGCCCTCGAGCGCGTCGGCGTCGTGAGCCTCGTTGGCCTCGCGAAGCGCCGGATAGACGACCATCTCCTCCTCGTGGGCATGCTTGTCGAGCGCGTGGGTCAGCTTCATCAACAGCATGCTGCGCTTGAAGGTCTGGGTCTCGTCAGTGGCGAGCATCTTGTCGAAGATCGCCAGCGCCATGTCGTGCTCGGTGGCCAGCACCTCGTCCCAGTCGCCGCTGGCGCCGGACAGGCTGTGGGTCAGGAACTTTCGGCCGAAGTTGGCGGCAAGGCCGATCGCTGCTCCGGCCAGCGCCGCTCCCAACAATGCACCGCCGCCGTTCTTCCCCCATGAGAAAGCGCTGTCGCCGCGGCTGGCTTGACCGCTGTTGCCGCCACTCTTTGCGCCGTTGGAGCGCTGGTTCGAACTGCGGTTCTGGGTACGGGTCGCCATGTCGATTCCTCCATGATTTGGTTCGCGAGTCTCAACGGGCGGGTCGAGGGGGCTGTTCCACTTGGGCGAAGGGAATCCCCTGGGCGGCTGCGCCGGGCCGCTCCGCATATCGGCCAGCCCGAGCTATCCGCCCGAATTCCGCAAGCTATCTTGGGCGCTTTGGCGGAGACCCGCATGAATTGGCGTATCGGACGCGTCGAGGCGACCTCGGATCCTGCGGCCGCCCGGCGCAAGGTCCTGGCCAAGCTGCAGCGCCTCGCCGAGCTCGACGACCCCGAGGGGCTGGTCGTTCCAATCCTGGTCGACGCCATCCTGATGGCCGAATCCTACCGCGGCGCGCGCCACCAGATCACTTTCCTGCCCGAGCTGACCCAAAGCGTCGACGAGCTCATTCGCGAGCTGACCATTCTCGAGAAAGCCGAGGAGTGGGCCGGCTCCTGAAACTGGCTCGGGATGGTCAAAGGCTGTTGGCGGGCTCCTCGGGCGGCGGCAGCTCTGCCGGAGGTGCTTCGGGGGCAGCCCCGTTCCCGACATTCTCCGCGGGTTCTTGCGGCAAGAGCGGCTCGTCCGTGGCCGCCGGCAATTCCTGAACCACGTCTTCGAGCGGCGGTAACTGCCTCGCGGTCTCATATTCCTCGCCGGGCAACCGCTGCGGCGCCCGGCTCGGCGGCGGCGCCTGGTCTCGGGGCGGAGCGATGCCCTGATAGACGCAGGCGTCGAGCCCATCGCGCGCGACCACTCCGACGCGCGCCGCGATGGTTCCGCCGTAGCGCCTGGTGAAGCCCTTGGGAGCGACCGCTCCGCGCTTCTTTGGCAATGGCAGCACGGCGGCGATCCGGGCCGCCTCGGTACGGCTCATGGCGCTCGCATCATGGCCGAAATAGCGCTGGGAGCCGGCGTTCACTCCATAGGTGCCGAGGCCGGTCTCGGCGAGGTTCAAATAAACCTCCATGATCCTCTGCTTGGGCCACATCGCCTCGATCAGCAGTGTGAACCAGGCCTCGAGCCCCTTTCGGAAATAGCCGCCGCCCTGCCACAAAAAGGCGTTCTTCGCGGTCTGCTGGCTGATCGTCGAGCCGCCGCGGATCCGCCCGCCGCTGGCATTGCGCTGCATCGCCTCCTCGATGGCGTCGAGGTCGAAGCCGTTGTGGCTGCAGAACTTGCTGTCCTCGCCGGCGATCGCGGCCCGGACCATGTCGCGGTCGATGCGTTTGATCGGCATCCAGTCGCGAGCCGCGCCTCGCCCGGCCATGACGTCGCCGAGCATGGTTGCGGTGATCGGCGGGTTGATGAAGCGATAGGCGAGCACCCATAGCAGCGAGCCGAGGAGGAAGATCAGCACCGCCTTGACGATCCAGCCGAAGATCCGGCGCGGCCAGGAGCGCGGACGCCGCCGCTTGTAGCGGGGGATATTGGACTGCGGTCGCCGGGCCATCGGCGCGCCCTAGCGAGCGGTCATTCACAACGCAATTTCGACCCGGCGCGTGCGCTGGGCCGGTCCTACCCCCCGCTCGAGCCCGCTTTACATCACGGCTTCGCTGCCCTTGGTCAGCGGGCATTGGTTGACTCCGGGCGGATGGAGATGCTCGCCGTGCGGAGTATAGCCGGCGAGGATCATTCGATCGAGCTGCGCCTGGTCCTTGGGTTTCGGGACGACGCTCGCCGATTGTTGCGCCGGAGCCGTCCCGGGCAGCATCGCGTCGGGCGCCGCCGGTGCCGGCACGGCCGCGCTTTCCGCATTTTCACGCTCGCAGGCGGCGGCGCCAAGCGCGAACAGCAGCATCAGTCGTTTCATCGTCAATTTCCCCTCATGCAATGGAGCAGAAGCTTGGCTTGGCTGAATCCCGGCAGATGTCGGGCGCGTTGCGCGCCGCCCGCCAGTAGGCCGTCAGCCCCAGCTGGCGGACGAGCTGGGCATAGGCGGGCTCCGCGCGCGCCGCCGCCAAATTGGGCTCAAAGAGCACTTCGGCGTCGAACAGCCCGCGGGTTCGAACCAGGTTCGCGGCGGCCTTGAGCGCGGCTTCCCGGGCGCCAAGCGCGGCAAGCGTGCCGACGACCAGCCGGTCGTTGTAGCGCGGGTCGGCCGCGAAGCGTTCGAGTTCCGCGACCGATTTTGAACGCAAGCCCGAGTCCTGCGATTTCAGCGCCTGGAACGCGGCGGTCAGGGTCTCGCGCTGCGTGCTGGTCAGCGGCAGGTCGGAATCGTCGAGCACGGCGATCGCCTCGTCGTAGCGGCGCGTCCACAGCGCCGACTTCATTTCGAGCAATCGAAGCGAGGTCGCGTCGGGCCACAGCTTGAGCGTGTCGGCCAGGATGCGGTCCGCCTCGTCATTGCGGCCGACGACGTAAAGCGCCTGGGCAAAGCGGACATTGCTGAACGGCGCCAGCGGCCGCATGGCCCGAGCCCGCTCGTACTGCCCCACCGCTTCCTCCATCCGGCCCACCGAGGCGAGGAAGTCGCCATAGGCCTGGCGTTCGCAGCCGCACTCGGTGGGGCGAACGCTGATCGCTTTCTTGAGC
>NZ_JACCSU010000074.1 GCF_013812825.1 Sphingomonas sp.
GGCGGCGGCGCCGGCGGCGGCGGGATTCGGCTGCCGGTGACGACGATCTGCTCGGACTCATCGGAGACCGCCATCGCCTCCAGCGGAACGTCGCTGGTGGTCCCCGACGGCCAGCAGTTGAGAGTGATCGGCCGTCCCTCGCCCCGCTCGACCCAGACGCGCTCGCGGTTGAGCCTGCCGGCGACCGCATTGGTGTCGGCCTCGACCAGCCCGGTATCGTCGCCGTTGGCCAGGGTCAGCCAGGCGAACAGGCTCAGTGTCCGGCCATCGGCGGAAAGGTCGCCGACATAATCGGCCTGCCAGTCGAAATTGTTGGTGATGTAGGACAAGGTGACGTCGCGCTCGACGAGCCGCGGGCTGCGCACCCGCACCGACAGGGTCGGTTTCGCCGACAGGTCGGCCGGTACGGCTGGAGCGACCAGGGTCTCTGACAGGCCGGTGCAGCGCAGGGCCTCGAACCCCGCCTCGGTCTGCAGCACAACTCCGTCCGCGCTCGCCCGCACGATCGCGTCGTGGACCCGCACCTGGCCGGTGGCGCGCGAAGTCCGGCGCAGAGTCAGCCGCTGGCCGAGATAGGCGTCGAGCAGCGCCCCGGGCGACAGCAGGCGGGCATCGCGGTTCTTCTCGAGCACCGCGTCGCCGAGCCCGGTGACGATCGCGCTTTGCGGCACGAGGCCGGCGGTGACGCCCTCGAAACGCAGCTCGCTCTCGCCGGCGGGAAGGCGCACCCGGCGCGTTTCGCTGACCAGCGCATAGCCGCCGAGCCATTGCAGGTTCAGCGGCTCGAGCCCGCGGTCGGGGTTGCGATAGACGGTGACCGCGACCCGGTCGGGCGCCGGCGAGGTGACCAGGCTTTGGGCGCCGGCCTGGGCCGCGAAGCCGACCGCGATCAGCGTAGCGAGCAAGCGCATGGCGCTTAGTGGCGGGTGTCGAAGGTCGCGGTGACGCTCGCGCGGCCGTTTGCCGGCACGCTGACGCGCCAGCGCACGTCGTCGGCGCTGAGGCGTTCCGAGCGCAGGCTCTGGTCGACGATCCTGGTGTCGCCCCACAGGCCGGACTGGACGAGGTCGATCGTGACCGGCCGCGGACCGGCGTTGCTCAGCTCATAGCGCATGCGCGTTCGCCAGCGGTCGCCGCTCAGCCGAGTGCGCTCCTCGACGATCGGGCGCACCTTGACGTCGAACGCCTGGCCGGTGGCGAGGCCGATGTCGGAGCCCATCGGCGTGTGGCCGATGCGATGCTCGCCGACGAACTGCGGGTTGCCGCGGGCGTCGCGCTGATAGACGCGCATGATGCCGGCCGGAAGCGCGTCGCCGAGGCCTTGCGCGCGCGCGCTCGAAAAGCGCAGCACGCTGGTGACGCTCAGCGGCTGGTCGGCGGTCGACAGCCAACCGTTGCGGAACTCATGGGCGCGCGCCGCGGGCGTGTTGTGGACGTCGAGAAAGCTGACCTGCTTGGTCTGCTTGTCGGCGATCGTCGTCCGCTCGGGCAGCGGGTAGAGATAGAAGTCGCCGAGGCGCTCGCGCGGCGCGGTCTCGGTGCCCGGCCGGTACATGCCGTCGACCTCGGGGGGAGGCGGTGGCGGCGGTGGCGGCGGCGGCGGATAGCGCCCATAGGGATCGCCGCGATAGTGACCGGCCCGGCCGACCGCTCCCGCGACGAGCAGGGTCGAAGCGTTCACGTAGGGAGTGCCGCTGTTGTTGGTCAGGGTGATCCAGCCCTGGACGTCCATCCGCCCGTTGGCTTCGTCGAACAAGGCGACATAATCGGCCGCCCAGCCGAGGCCGGGAGTCAAATAGGTGAGGGTGACGGGACGCCGACCGCCGCCGGCGGCGTCCACCGTCACCGACAGCGTCGGGCGCGGGCGAAGGGTTTCGGGCACCCGGTCGAAGATCACTCGCGCCGGAATGCCATCGTCGCGGAGCACCTCGATTCGGTCGCCGATCTGCATCACGACGCCGCCGTTGACGGCGAGGATGCGCGCGCGCTCGCGGGTTTCGGCGCCGGTCGCCGGGTTGGTCCGGACCAGCGTCACCGTCTGGCCGACGGCTTTTTGCATCAGCGCCGCGGGCGACAGCAGGTCGAAGTCGAAATTCTGCTCGACAATCGAGATTCCGCGGCCGGTCAGGCTGACGGTCGCCGGCTCGATCTGCGCCGACACGTCGCGGAATTCCTGGCGGCTGCGGCCGGCCGGAAGGTCGAGCTGGCGCTTGTCTTCGACCAGCGCCCGATTGTTGTTGTAGATGGTGACCGAAACGTCGCTCTGCGCGGTCTGCGACGGCGCCGGGACCATGGGCTGGGCGGCAATCGGCTGAGCGACAAGCGGCGCGGCAACGACAGCGGCCAAGCCCAACAGAATCAAGATTCGCATACACCCCTCCCAGCGGATGGATGATACAATGTTACAGCAATCCTGAACGGAAACTGGCTGAAACGTCAGGCAGCGGGAGCGACGTCGCCTTCATCGTCGGCCGCACGAGGACGGCGAGCGCGGCGCTTGGGCCGCGCAGCTTCTTCCTCGGACTCGGGCGGCTCGGCCGAAGCGTCACGGCCAATCGCGGGCGGCAAAGCATCGAACGGAATGCTTTCGAGATTGGCGCTCGGGCTGTCGACCGGCGCAACGACGCTGCGCGGTGGCTCGCGGTTCTGGCGGTTCGCGCCGTCGCCGTCGTTGCGGTCACGCGAATAGCGCGGCGCACGATCACCGCGCTCGAAGCGCTCGCTACGATCCGGCCGCTCGTCGTCGCGCTGGTTGTGCGATCGCTGCTCGTCACCGGCCTCGGCCAGTTCCTCGTCACCGTCGTCCTCGTCGCCGTCGTCACCGCCGTCGCCGCCGTCGCCGCGCTGACGGCGCTGCTCCTCGAAGCGGGCGCGGCTTTCGCCGAGCACTCGATAATAATGGTCGGCATATTGCAGGTAATATTCGGTCTGCACCCGGTCGCCGCCGAGCTGCGCGTCGCGGGCCATGCTCTTGTATTTTTCCAAGAGCTGCGCCGCATTGCCGCGCTGGCGGTTGTCCTGGCGATTGCCGTCCGGCCGTCCGCCGAGATTCTGGGGCCTCTGGCCCCCGCGGCCGCGACGGCGGCCACCACCCTGTCGATTATTGATCAAATTCGCTTTCCCTCAAAAAGCAGAAGCTTTCCCCTTTTCGCAGTCAGGCAGGCAGGGCAGCGTCCCCTGTTGCAAAGGCAAGGCGGGGCGCGGCTCTGACCCTTTCGTTCCGGTCTGCGCTTGAGCGCTCAGCAAACGGCACGATTGCGTCGGGGGTTGGGACGGGATGCGCTCAGCTTTCGTGGTGATGCGGGCCCGGCCTCAACAAGGATGTAGAGCCGTAACGGCTGAAAGCCAAGCGATTTCGTTCAAACCCAAGTTAGCAGTAGCGCCCGCGGTCGTCCGGCTAAGTCTCGGGCAAGGCGCGCAGAAAGCCCGTCGCGAGCGAGCAGGGAAGCGGCGCTCGCCGCCTGTTCGAAGCCGATCTCGACCGCCGCCAGCCCACCTTGGCCGAGCAGGCGCGGGAATTGCGCAGCGAGCGCCCGCAGTGCCTCGAGCCCGTCGTCGCCGGCGAACAAGGCTTCGTGCGGCTCATGCTCGGCAACGCCCGGCCCGAGTTCGCCGGTGACGGCGACGTAGGGCGGATTGCACAGGATGAGGTCGAAGCGCTCGTCGATGCCGTGTCCCCAATCGCCGATTTGAAACTCGGCGCGGTCGGCGAGGCCCAGCCGCGTCGCATTGCGCTGAGCGATCGCGAGGGCGGCGGGCGAACTGTCGACTCCAAGACCGCTCGACTGGCGCCACTGGTCGAGCGCGGCCAGCAGCAGCGCACCCGAGCCGGTGCCCAGGTCGAGGATGCGTTTCGGACCGGCCGAGCCCTCGAAATGCGCGACCGCGGAATCCAGCAGCGTTTCGCTGTCGGGGCGCGGGACCAGCACTCCCGGCGCAACCTCGAGCTCGAGGGTCCAGAATGCGCGCCGGCCGACGATGTAGGCCACCGGCTCGCCGTGCTCGCGCCGAGCGACCAGGCTTTCAAACCCTTGCGGAATGTCGTCCGGCGGGTCGAGAAGCAGCTGCTCGCGATCGACTCCGAGCGCGTGCGCGAGCAGCAGCTCGGCATCGAGCAGCGGCGTGTCGCTGACCGGGACCACCCGGCGTGCCGCATCCGCAAGCGCGCTCGAAATCCCGCTCACGCCTCCTCGAGGCCGGCGAGGCGCTGGGCTTCGTCCTCGGCGATCAGCGCATCGACCAGTTCGCCGAGGCCCGGGCCTTCGAGGATCGGGTCGAGCTTGTGCAGGGTCAGATTGATCCGGTGGTCGGTCACTCGCCCTTGCGGAAAATTGTAGGTGCGGATGCGCTCCGAGCGATCGCCCGAGCCGACCATCGACTTGCGTGCTCCGGCGCGCTCGCTCGCCAGCCGCTCGCGCTCGAGCTCGAACAAGCGCGTTCGCAAGACCTTGAGCGCTTTCGCCTTGTTCTTGTGCTGCGATTTCTCGTCTTGCTGGATGACCACCAGGCCGGTCGGCAAGTGGGTGATGCGCACCGCGCTGTCGGTCGTGTTGACCGACTGACCGCCCGGTCCGGATGAGCGATAGACGTCGATGCGCAAGTCCTTTTCGTCGATGTGGATGTCGACGTCTTCGGCCTCGGGGAGCACGGCGACGGTCGCCGCCGAAGTGTGGATCCGGCCGCCGCTTTCGGTCGCGGGCACGCGTTGAACGCGGTGCACGCCGCTTTCGAATTTCATCTTGGCGAACACGCCGCTGCCGCTGATCGACGCGATCGCTTCCTTGTAGCCGCCGACGTCGGACGGGCTTGCCGAGATCAGCTCGAAGCGCCAGCCCTGCTCCTCGGCGAAGCGCTGGTACATGCGCAGCAAATCGCCGGCGAACAGCGCCGCCTCGTCGCCGCCGGTGCCGGCGCGCACCTCGAGCATCGCGGCGCGCTCGTCGGCCGCGTCGCGCGGCAGCAGCTTCAAGGCCAGCGCGCGCTCGGCCTCGGGCAATCGAACGCGAATGTCGGCGGCTTCGTGCTCGGCCATTTCGCGCAGCTCGTCCTCGGCGGTCGGATCGGCGGCGAGCTTGGTCAGCACCTCGAGCTCGGCGCGCAGGCGCCGCACTTCGCGGGCGGCAAGCGCGACCGGTTCGATCGCCGCATAGTCTTTCGACAGCCGCACCATTTCGTCGCGCGACAGGTCGGGCGCGTTCATCGCCGCGGCAAGCTCATGCTTCCTCGACTCGATCGAGGCGATCCGTTCCGGCGAGACGCCGGTCATGCTTTGAGGGCCTCGGCCAATCCGTGGAGCGGGATCGAACGCTGCTCGCCGCTGTCGAGAATCTTGAGCTGGGCCTCGCCCTTCGCAAGCTCGTCGTCGCCGATGATCAGCGCCCGGGCGGCGCCCGACGCGCTCGCTCGGCTCAGCCGTTTCTTCACGTTGCCGCGATAGCTCATGTCGGCGGCGATTCCGGCGCGCCGAAGCACCGACAGGATGCGCTGGGCTTCGGCTTCGGCGCGCTCGCCGAGCGGCACCAGAACGACGTCAGGAGCATCCGCCGCGGGCGTGTCGATCATCATCGCCAGGCGCTCGATCCCGGCCGCCCAGCCGACCGCCGGGGTCGAAGGGCCGCCGAGCGTCTCGATCAACCCGTCGTAGCGGCCGCCGGCGATGACGGTGCCTTGCGCTCCCAGGCGGTCGGTGACGAATTCGAACGCCGTGTGGCGGTAATAATCGAGCCCGCGCACGAGCCGCGGACTGCGCGTCCACTCAACTCCGGCCGCGTCGAGGCCGGCGGTGACCTCGGCGAAAAAGTCCGCGGCCTCCGGGGTCAAATAATCGTCGATCGGCGGCGCGGATCCGGCGATGGCGCGGTCGCCGGGATCCTTGCTGTCGAGGATCCGCAGCGGGTTGCGGTCGAGCCGCGCGACGCTGTCCTCGGACAAGTCGGCGCGATGCGCGCTGAAATGCTCGATCAGCGCGGCGCGCCAGGCTTCGCGGGTTTGCGGATCGCCGAGCGTGTTGAGCTCCAGCGTGACCCCGTCGCCAATCCCGAGCTCGCGCAGCAACTGGTCACCGAAACACAGTATCTCGACGTCGGCGGCGGCCTCGGCGGCGCCGATCACTTCTGCGTCGAGCTGGTGGAATTGGCGGAAGCGGCCCTTTTGCGGCCGCTCGTAGCGGAACGCGGGGCCGTGCGTCGCGACTTTCAGCGGCGCGTGCTGCTGCCAGCCTTCGGACAGGTAGGCGCGCGCGATTCCGGCCGTGAACTCGGGCCTCAACGTGATCGAATCCCCGCCGCGGTCGGCGAACGTGTACATTTCCTTGGAGACGATATCGGTGGTCTCGCCGATCGAGCGGGCGAACACGTCGGTCGGCTCGATCACCGGGACCTCGACGCGCCGGAACCCGAACAGTCGGCGGACGCGGTCGAACGCCGCCACCACCGCCGCGAGGCGGTCGGCGTCTTCACCAAGCAGGCTTTGCGTCCCCCGGACCGGCTGAAGCGTGGTCATCGGCGGGGCTAATGCACATTTCCGCGAGCCGCGGAAAGGCTTAGCTTCGCGGGCTCCGGTCGCCCTGGCGGCGGAAGAAGCTCGGCGGCGGGCTGAACAACTTGCGGATCGAGATGCCGACGGTGCGCCCGAGCGGGTCGAGCAGGTCGGGCTGGTAGGTGAACGGCACTTGGCCGGCCGCGTCGCGAACCTCGGGCTTGGCGTCGAACAGGTTGCGGACGTCCAGCCGCACCTGCGTCCCGCGCAGCCACGGATGCCTGGCGACCAGGCCGAAGCGCTCGCCGAGGTTGGCGAACAGCCGCAGGTCGAACGTCGTCAGCGGCGAGAAGCGCAGGCTTCCGGCCTGGGCGCTGTCGACGCTGGTGCCGCTGCGCCAGTCGGCCGACAGCCGCGCGCCGAGGCCATTGTTCGACCAGCCGGCCCGGGCCTCGATCTCGTGACGAGGGCGTCCGCCGGACGAACCGAACGCGTCGCCGCGCAGATAATCGAGCTCGGGAACGCCGGGGCGGATGAGGACCTCGTCCTTGAGGTTGAGCGTGTGGGTCAGCGAGAATTGCAGGCGCCCGCCCTGGCGTCCGGCGCCAAAACCGCCGCCGCCGAAGCGCCCGCCAAAGCCGCCGCCGCCGGGACCTCCGCCGCCACGCTCGAAACCGCCGCGTTCGCCGCGGGGTTCGTTTGGCGGACCTTCGGCTGGCGGACCTTCGGCTGGCGGACCTGCGGGTGGGGCCGCGCCGCCCGGTGGCGCGACGGTCGGTGGCGAGGCGGCCGGTGGCTCGGCGCCCGGACCACCGAAGCGGGCCCGCATCTGGTCGATCAGCGCCTGCGGCGGGCGCGCCGAGCGCAGCGGCCTGGTGAAGTCGAAGCCCCAGCGCAAAGTGTCGCGCCGGGCCTCGTCGAAATTGACCGGGCGCAGGTCGGCGCCGATCAGCTGGCCGGTCGCGTCGCGCACGAAGCGCTCGGGGAACGCGGCTTCCAATGCCTCGCTCGGACCGGGGAAGCTGGACACCGGCCGGTCGAGCCTCGAGCGGACATATTCGGCGCGCAGCCTGAGGTCGGTCTTCGTGAACGGTCGCCAGTTGCCGCTGAGCTTGAGGACGTTGCGGCGATCGGAATCGAGGCCCGGATTGCCGCCGGTCAGCGCCTCGACCAGCACCGTTTCACCGCGGGTGAAATCGAAAATACGCGTCCCGGGAGTCTCGAGGATCGGGTCGCCCAGTTGCTGGACCGACGGAGCGCCTTCCTCCCGGGTCCAGCTGGCGATCAGATTGAGGCGCTCGACCGGCGACCAGTTGAGCCCCGCGCCGACGGTGGTCAAAGTGCCGAAGTCGGACAATTGCTCGACTTCGCCGTTGGCGTTCAAGGTGAGGTTGCCGAGCGCGGCGAAGTCGCGGTTGCGGCGCGAGACCGGCAGGTCGAAATTGACCGCCGCATTGCCCTGGGTGCGGCCGAGCGAATTGGCGCTGGTGATGCCTTCGCGGCGGCGGCGGCTGTCGAGATCGAGCGCCCGGGCGCCGAGGCGGACCGTGGCGCTGGCATCGCCGGCCGGGAGCTTGAACAACGGCCCATTGGCGGTCGCATCGAGGTCGCCCGACGTGCGGATCGAGCGGGAGCTCTGCCGGCTGGAGTCGCGGTCGTCCGGATCGCTCAAGGTCAGGTTGCGCGCCCAGTCGGCGTTGCCGGTCAGCGACCAGCGCCAGCGCGCCCGGTTGCCGTTGAGGGCGACGCCGGCATGGGCGCTGTCGGCCGAGGTGTCGCGGACGCGCGGATCGAGCTCGCCGAGCAGAGGCTCGCCGTCGGCGAGAAGCGGGAAGCCGAGCAGCGAGCGGCCGTGGCTATGCTCGAGCTCGCTGTTGAACGTCGCCGAGACGTCGCCGAACATCTGGCGGTTGTGGGTGACTCCGCCGCGCAGCAACCGCCGCGAGCCGAGCAAGGTGCGAGCGTCGCGCGGGTCGAGGTCGGGATTGTCCGGCAGTTGCTGCAAGGCGATGTCGCGCTCGGATTCGGTGAGGTCGCCGTTGCCCTCGGCGCGCAGGTTGAGGGTGGTTCGGCTGTCGCGGCCGATCATCAGCCGGGTGACGTCGCCGAGCCCGCCGAAATAGCCGCCCTCGGTCGCGGTGCGGGCTTCGCCGCGAACCGCGGTCGAGCGGAAGCGCCGGCGCAGGATGATGTTCACGACCCGCTGGTCGGCTCGGTAGCCGTATTTGAGGGCGACCTCCTCGGGCAGGATCTCGACCCGCTGGATCGCCTCGGTCGGCAGGTCGCGAAGCTCGCGGAAGCTCGAGATGCGCTGGCCGTTGAGGAGCAGCACCGGCCGCTCGCCGCCGCGGCCGCGAGCGCTGCCGATCTGCGGAGCGAGCGCCTCGAGAAGCTCATTGATGTCGGTCGCTCCGGTCGCCCGGACGTCGCGGGCGTCGAGCGTGTTCTCCGGCGGGATGTCGCCGATCACCGAGCCGCGGGGCCGCTGGCCGGTGACGACAATTTCCTCGCCGCCTTCGTCGTCGGCAAGGTCCTCGGGCGCTTCCGAAACGTCGGCCGGAGCCGCGGCGGCGGGAGCGGGCTCGTCGGCCGGCGGTTGCGTCGTCTGGGCGTGGGCCGAAGCCGCGAAAGAGACGCCCGCAAGCAGCGCGCCGAGTGACTTCCACTTGGTCATGGGGGCGGCGGTGACGGTCGGTGGGTGAACCTTCGCTGACACCGTTGTTTCGTTCGACAAAGCGGCAACCGGGCCCGACCAGCGACCGGGAGTCTAGCGATGGGGCTGGAAAATTGCCATGCTTGCGCCGCCCAGGACGGAGGTTCCAGTGACCGACAAGTGGATTGCAATTCTCGCCGGCATCGCGGCGCTCGGCGGCTGCGCGACGGCATCGGCCGAGGATCCCCGGGCGGCCCCGGTGCCGATCGCAACGGTAACCGCGCCGGCGGTTCTCGACATGGGCCCGGTGGCGGCGACCCGAGCCGCCATTGCCCGCATCGAGCGGATCGACCCGCAGCTGGGCTCGGTGATCGCGATCGACCCGACGGCCGTCGACCAGGCGACGCGCATCGAAGCGCAGGGCCTCCGCGGCCCGCTCGCCGGAACGCCGGTATTGATCAAGGACAATATCGAGGTCGCGGGACCGCTGCCGACGACCGCCGGGAGCCTGGCGCTGGTCAACAATGTCACCAACCGCGACGCGCCGCTGGTCGCAAGGCTGCGGGCCGCCGGAGCGGTGATCGTCGGCAAGGCCAATCTGAGCGAATGGGCGAACATCCGCTCGTCCGATTCGATCTCCGGCTGGAGCGCGATCGGCGGCCAGACCCGCAACCCCCATGCGCTCGACCGCAACCCGTGCGGATCGTCGAGCGGCAGCGCCGCAGCGGTCGCGGCCGGCCTGGTGACGATGGCGGTCGGCACCGAGACCGACGGGTCGATCACCTGCCCGGCGGCGATCAACGGGATTGTCGGGATGAAGCCGACGGTCGGGCTGGTCAGCCGCACCCATGTGATCCCGATCAGCGCCAGCCAGGACACGCCGGGGCCGATGGCGGCGAGCGTGCGCGACGCGGCTCTGCTGCTGGCCGCGATCGCCGGCAGCGACCCGGCCGATCCCGCAACCAGGGAAGCCGACCAGCACAAGGCGGATTATGCCGCCGCGCTCCACGTCGGCCCGCGCGCCTCCGATGCGCTCAGGGGCGCCCGGATCGGAGTGATGCGCTTTGCTTCGGGCTTCGGCACCGATGAGCCGTTCGAGCGCGCGCTGGCGACCTTGCGCGCGCAAGGGGCGGTGCTGGTCGAGATCAAGGAGTTCGACCGCGGGCCGATCGGCTCGCACGAGTTCAAGGTGCTTCTGACCGAGTTCAAGGCCGGCCTCAACGACTATCTGCGATCGAGCCCGGCGCCGATCCCGGTGCGCAGCCTGGCCGACGTCATCGCCTTCAACCAGGCCAATATGGCGCTCGAAATGCCGCTGTTCGGCCAGGATATTTTCATCCAGGCCGAGGCGACCAAGGGGCTGTCCGACCCGGCCTACAAGCAGGCGCGCGCGACGAGCCTGAGGCTCGCCGGAGCGCAGGGTGTCGACCGGCTGCTCAAGCTGCACAAGCTGGACGTCCTGGTCGGGCCGACGATGCCACCGGCGTGGAAGATCGACGCGGTCAACGGCGACCAGATCTCGGGTGGCGGCGCCGGCAGGCTGGCGGCGGTCGCCGGCTATCCGCACCTGACCGTGCCGATGGGCCTGGTCAAAGGGCTGCCGGTCGGGCTCAGCTTCATCGGCCCGAAGTGGAGCGACGCGCGGATGCTGCGGCTGGGCCATGCGTACGAACAGGCGCGCGGCGGTTTGCCGGCGCCCAGGTTCTTGCGCTCGATCGAGGAAAGCCCGCGGATCGCGCCCCACCTGCAGCCGGCCCAGGCGCGCCGGTAGACTCCGGCCAGGAATGCCAGCCGCTCAAGCGCCTTCGCTGATCGCCATTTTCGCGCGCTTCCTGCGGTTTGGATTCCTCGCGTGGGGAGGACCGGTCGCCCAGATCGCGATGCTGAAGCGCGAACTGGTCGAAGAGCAAAAGTGGCTGACGACCGGGCGCTTCAATCGCCTGCTGGCCGTTTTCCAGGTCCTGCCGGGCCCGGAGGCGCACGAGCTCTGCGTCCATTTCGGAATGATGAAGCGCGGCCGGCTCGGCGGGTTCCTGGCGGGGCTCGGCTTCATGCTTCCCGGCCTGGTGCTCATCCTCGCCTTGTCGTGGGCCTATGCCCGTCTCGACTTGAGCCAGCCTCCGCTGGGGCCGCTGTTCCTGGGAGTGCAGGTCGGGGTCATCGCGCTGATCGTCCGCGCCGTGCATCGGATTGGCGAACATGCGCTCATCGATCGATGGCTGTGGTCGATCGCCCTGGCCACCGGTGTCGCGGCGATGCTCGGAGTCAGCTTCTGGATCACGCTGCCGGCAGCGGGTGTCGGCTATGTCCTGCTGGCGCAGCGGCGCTTCCTTCTGGCAGCGGCCGTGCTCGCCATCGCCGCCGTGCTTGCGCTGCTC
>NZ_JACCSU010000052.1 GCF_013812825.1 Sphingomonas sp.
GCTCCTCGCCGTCGCGCCAGATGGTGAGCTCGAGCCATTCGGAAAGCGCGTTGACGACCGACACTCCGACCCCGTGGAGCCCGCCCGCAATCTCGCCTCCGACGCCTATGGTGCCGACTCGATCAAGGTGCTCAAGGGCCTCGACGCGGTGCGCAAGCGCCCGGGCATGTACATCGGCGACACCGATGACGGCTCGGGCCTCCACCACATGGTGTTCGAGGTCTCCGACAATGCGATCGACGAGGCGCTCGCCGGGCATTGCGACAGGATCCTGATCACGCTCAACGCCGACGGCTCGGTCAGCGTCGAGGACAACGGCCGCGGAATCCCGACCGGGATCCACGAAGGCGAGGGCGTCTCGGCGGCCGAGGTCATCATGACCCATTTGCACGCCGGGGGTAAGTTCGAGAACGCGTCGGACGACAATGCCTACAAGGTCTCGGGCGGGCTCCACGGGGTCGGAGTGTCGGTCGTCAACGCGCTTTCCGAATGGCTCGAGCTCACCATCTGGCGCGACGGCGAGGAGCATTTCATGCGCTTTCGCCACGGCGTGCCCGAGGCGCCGCTCAAGCCGGTCGGCAAGACCGACAAGCTCGGCACCCGGGTGACCTTCCTGCCGAGCAGCGAAACGTTCAAGACGCTGGACTTCGACTTCGAGCGCCTCGAGCACCGCTTCCGCGAGCTGGCGTTCCTGAACTCGGGAGTTCGGCTGGTGCTGGTCGACGCCCGCCACGACGAGCCGAAGGAAGTCGAGCTCTACTACGAGGGCGGGACCGCGGCGTTCGTCAAATATCTCGACCGCGCCAAGACTCCGCTGGTGCCCGACCCGATCGCCATCCACGGCCAGCGCGACGACATCGGCATCGACGTCGCGATGGAGTGGAACGACTCCTATTACGAAAACGTGCTGCCGTTCACCAACAACATCCCGCAGCGCGACGGCGGCACCCATCTCGCCGCGTTCCGGGCGGCGATGACCCGCACGCTCAACAACTACGCGGAGAAATCGGGCGCTCTCAAGCGCGAGAAGGTCAATCTCACCGGCGAGGACATGCGCGAAGGGCTGACCGCGATCGTCTCGGTCAAGCTGCCCGACCCCAAGTTCAGCTCCCAGACCAAGGACAAGTTGGTCAGCTCGGAAGTCCGCCAGCCGCTCGAAAGCCTGATCGCCGACAAGCTCGCCGAATGGCTCGAGGAAAATCCGGGCCACGCTCGGATGATCATCCAGAAGGTGATCGACGCCGCCGCCGCGCGCGAGGCCGCGCGCAAGGCTCGCGAAGCCAGCCGCAAGTCGGTGATGGGCGTCTCGTCGCTGCCCGGCAAGCTGCACGACTGCACCGAAAAGGACCCGGCCAAGTCCGAATTGTTCCTGGTCGAGGGCGACAGCGCCGGCGGCTCGGCCAAGCAAGCGCGGGACAGCCATTACCAGGCGATCCTGCCGCTGCGCGGCAAGATCCTCAACGTCGAGCGGGCGCGGTTCGACCGGATGCTCTCGTCGCGCGAGATCGGGACCATCATCCAGGCGCTCGGCACCGGCATCGGCCGCGAGGAGTTCAGCCTCGACAAGCTGCGCTACCACAAGATCGTCATCATGACCGACGCCGACGTCGACGGCGCCCACATCCGAACCCTCCTGCTGACCTTCTTCTACCGGCAGATGCCCGAGCTGATCGAGGCGGGGCATCTCTTCATCGCCCAGCCGCCGCTCTACAAGGTCAGCCGCGGCCGCTCCGAGGTTTACCTGAAGGACGACGCGGCCCTCGACGAGTACCTGGTCGACGTCGGGCTGGATGGGCTGGTCCTCGAGGGCCCCGACGGCCAGCGCAGCGGCGCCGACCTCCGGACCCTGGTCGATCATGCCCGGCGGGCGCGCACCTTGATGAGCTACGTGCCGCGCAAATACGACCCGGCGATCATCGAAGCGCTGGCGATCAACGGAGCGTTGAAGCCCACCCTGGACGACGCCGGCCGCTCGAAGGCCATCGCCAGGGTCGCCGCCTGGCTTGACGCCGCCGACCCCGAAGCGGGCTGGACCGGCGAAATCGCGGCCGAGGGCGGCTATCTGTTGAAGCGCCTGTGGCGCGGAGTGACCGACGCCCATGTGATTGAAAAAGGGTTTTTGGTGTCCGCCGAGGGGCGCAAGCTGCACGCGCTGGCGAGCGAGCAACTGCCCGCTTATGCCGGTCCGTCGACCCTGCGCGTGCTCAAAAAAGGGACCGCGCCGGTCGCCGAAGCCGCTCCCGCTCCGGAGCCGCTCGAGGGGGAGGACGCCGGAGACGATTCCGAAGCCGCCGAGACCGAAGCGCCCGAAGCCGACACCCGCAAGACGATCCCGATCTCGCGCCCGTCCGAGCTGCTCGACGCGGTGCTTGCCGCCGGCCGCCGGGGCTTGTCGGTCTCGCGCTACAAGGGCCTTGGCGAGATGAACCCGGAGCAATTGTGGGAAACGACGCTCGACCCGCCCAATCGCTCGCTGCTCCGGGTCGAGGTCGCCCAGGCCGACGTCGCCGACGAGATCTTCACCCGCCTGATGGGCGACGTCGTCGAGCCGCGCCGCGAGTTCATCCAGGAAAACGCGCTCAGCGTCGCCAACCTCGACGTTTGAGCATCTCGTCAATATTGGCGGCATGGTGACCAGTCCGCCGATCATCACCGTCGCCAGCTATAATATGCGCAAAGCCATCGGCACCGACCGGCGGCGCGATCCGCAGCGGGTGCTCGACGTGCTGCACGAGATCGACGCCGACGTGATCGCGCTGCAGGAGGCCGACAAGCGCTTCGGCGGCCGCGCCTCGGCCGTTCCGCACGAGCTGATCGACGAGCGCGGGCTCTACAAGCCGGTGCAGTTCGGCCTGCGCCACCGCCGCACGCTCGAACGCATCCCCGGCGGCTTCGGCGACAGGGCCGAGAAGCTGATCAAGCTGCGGACCCGCAACATCGGCTGGCACGGCAATGCGCTGCTGGTGAAGCGGCACATCGGAGTGCTCGACGTCTCGGCGATCGACCTGCCGACGCTCGAGCCGCGCGGGGCGGTGATGGCCGAGCTGCTGATCGGCGACCGGCCGCTGCGCGTCATCGGCATGCACCTCGATTTGTCGGGCCTGTGGCGGCGGCGGCAGATGCGCGCCATCCTCCACGCGATCGCGGCCCGGGTCCAGAAGATGCCGACCGTGCTGATGGGCGACACCAACGACTGGCGCGAGGTCAACGGCTGCCTCAAGGAACTGGGTCCCCACTTCCAGGTCGCTCCGACCGGCCCGAGCTTCCATTCCCGGCGCCCGGTCGCCTGCCTCGACCGGATCATTGTCCACAACGATTTGCGGATCGAAGCGGCGGGAGTGCACATGAGCCCGGCGGCCAGGCGCGCGTCCGACCACCTTCCGGTCTGGGCGCGGCTGACGGTCTGATTTCTGTATTCCTGCGAAGGCAGGAATCCAGGACTGGGCAGGAGCACATGGGTTACTTCCCGCTGATTTTTCGCTCCCGCCGCCGCTGGATCGACGAGCCGATGCCCATCGCCTCGCGGTACTTGGCGACGGTGCGCCGGGCGACGTCGAAGCCGCGCTCGTTGAGCAGGTCGACCAGCGTGTCGTCGCTGAGGATTTCGGTTTCCTCCCCGATCAGCTCGCCGATCGCCGCCTTGACCGCTCCGGCCGCGGCGCCCTCGCCGCCTTCGTCGCTCGAGCCGACCCCCGACGAGAAGAAATATTTGAGCTCGTAGAGGCCGCGGTCGCACAGCATATATTTGTTGGAGGTCACCCGGCTGACCGTCGACTCATGCATCTCGATCGCCTCGCCGACCTCGAGCAAGGTGAGCGGCTTCAAGCCGCTGACTCCGCGCTCGAAGAAGCCCTGCTGGCGCTTGACGATCTCCGACACCACCTTGACGATCGTCCGCGCCCTTTGGTCGAGCGCTTTGACCAGCCAGTTGGCGGTCGTCAGGCACTCGCTGAGCCAGGCCTTCGACGCCTTGTCCTGCGGGCCGCTTCGAAGCTCCTGATAGTAGCGCCGGTTGACCAGCAGTCGCGGCAGGGTGGCGCTGTTGAGCTCGACCGCATAGCCGTTCGCGGTGCGCCGGACGAACACGTCGGGAGTGACGCTGTCGCTGCCCTCGTTGGAAAAGCGGCAGCCGGGCTTGGGGTCGTAGGCGCGAAGCTCGCGGACCATGTCGGCGAGGTCCTCGTCGTCGACCCCGCAGATGCGCTTCAACGCCGCCATCTGCCCGCGCGACAGCAATTCGAGATTGTCGATCAGCCGCGCCATCGCCGGGTCGTAGCGGTCGGCCGCCCTGGCTTGGAGCGCCAGGCATTCGGCGAGGTTGCGGGCGCCGACTCCGGGTGGGTCGAGATCGTGGACGATGGCCAGCGCGCGCTCGGCCTCGGCCCGCGATACGCGATGGTCGGCGGCGATGTCGGCCAGCGGCACCGTCAGATAGCCGGTCTCGTCGAGCAGCTCGGCGATCGCCCGGGCGAGATCGCCGTCGTGCCCGCCCAGGCCGTGCAGCTGGGCGAGGAGATGCTCGCTCAAGGACGCCTCGCCGGCCTCGAGCCGGTCGAAGTCGAAGCCCTCTTCGCTGCTGCTCGATCCGCCTGAACCGCCGACGTCGGCGTAGCTGTCGGTCTCGAGCGCCTGCTCGTTCCAGTCGATGTCGAGCGGCTGGTCGTCGCTTCCGTTCAGCGACGCGATCAGCTCGTCGGCGCCGGGATCGGGCGGCGGCTCGTCGCTCGCGGAATCGGCCTCGAAGGAAACCGGTGCGGCGACCGGCGTTTCGCCTTCCTCCTGGCCGCCGCCTTCCTCCTCGCCGCCGACCGCCTCGATCAGCGGGTTCTTCGACATTTCTTCGGCGATGAATGCTTCGAGCTCCAGGTTGCTGAGCTGCAGCAGCTTGATCGCCTGGGTCAGCTGGGGCGTGAGGACCAGCGACTGGCTTTGGCGGATGTCGATGCGCGGGCCGAGCCCCATGGCTTTGCTGCGCCTAAAGCGCGAAGCTTTCGCCGAGGTAGAGCCGGCGGACCTCTTGGTCGGCGACCAGTGCCTGCGGCGTGCCCTGGAACAGCACCTGGCCATCGTAGATGATGCAGGCGCGGTCGACGATGTCGAGCGTCTCGCGGACGTTGTGATCGGTGATCAGCACTCCGATATCGCGCTGCCTGAGCTCGCGCACGAGATCGCGGATATCGGAGATCGAGATCGGGTCGATGCCGGCGAACGGTTCGTCGAGGAGCATGATCGACGGGTCGGCGGCCAGCGACCGGGCGATCTCGCAGCGCCGTCGCTCGCCGCCCGACAGCGACAGCGCCGGTGAATCGCGAAGCCCGGTCAGCCCGAATTCGCCGAGCAGCTTTTCCAGGCGAGCCATGCGCGCTCGGCGGTCGGGCTCGGAGACCTCGAGCACCGCGAGGATGTTCTGCTGGACGGTGAGCCCGCGGAAAATCGACGTTTCCTGCGGCAGATAGCCGAGGCCGAGAATCGCCCGCCGGTACATCGGCAGCTCGGTAATCTCCTGCCCGTGGAGGAAGATCCGACCGCTGTCGGGCTTCACCAGCCCCATGATCGAATAAAAGCAGGTCGTCTTGCCGGCGCCGTTGGGGCCCAGCAGTCCGACGACCTCGCCGCGCGAAACCGACAGCGACACGTCGTTGAGCACCGCCCGGCGGTCGTAGGCCTTGGCGATCGAGCGGACCTCGAGCCCGCCGTTCGCGAGCGCCTCCTCGGCCGCCGTCCGAGCGAAGGTTGCAGCCTCGTTCATCGCGGGCCTCAGCGGTCCCGCTGCGGGACCGTGAATCGGCCGGTCACCCGACCGCCGCTCTGGCCGACTCCCGGCGCCCCGCCGTCGATCACCGCTCGGCCGGACTGGAGGTCGATGACCAGCCGCGAGCCCATCACCTGCGATCCCGCGCGCCGGAGCTGCACGTCGCCGACCAAAGTGATCAGCTTCTTGTCGAGGTCGTAGATTCCGAAATTGCCGCGCGCGGTCTCGGACGGGCTTCGGACGACGACTCCGCCGGCCGCGTCGAGACGCCGGATCTGAATTCCGCCGCCGCTCGAATAAGCCACCGTCAGCCGCTCGGTGTCGAGCGACAGCGACGCCTGGCGGACCTTGACGTTGCCGGCGAAGATCGCCCGGTCGGCGCGGTCCTGGACCTCGATCCGGTCGGCGGCGACGTCGATCGGGGCGTTGCTGTCGTGCCCGCGCAGAGCCGAAACCGGGTCGCGGCCCTGGGCGAGGGCGCCTTGAGCGACGGCGGCGCCGGCAAGGGCGGCCGCCGCACAGGACAGGAAGGCGAGCCGGCGCATGGCGATCATCTGACCGCCCCCTGCACGATTTTCAAGCGAGCGTCGTGGAGCACCACCGTGCGCTCGCCGAGGTCGGCGCTGAGGCTGCTCGCTCGAAACCGGCCGAGCCGCATCGCGCCCGAGACCGGGCCCGAGCTCGTCAGCCGCCGCTGCTTGAGGTCGACCAGCACGTCGCTGGTCTCGAGCCGGTAGCCGTCCGGCCCGGCGACCCGCACCGGCCCGTTGACCGCGACCTTATGAGCCTCGAGATCGTAGCGGGCGAGGTTCGCGACGATATTCAGCGGTCCCTGCGCAAGATCGAGCCGAGCCGTCATCCCATTGATGTCGACGATCGGGACGTCGGAGCTGCGCTGGATCGCGGAGGCCGCCTCGATCGAGAATTTCTGGCCGCGATTGTCCTCGCCGACGTAACGCGCCGACTCGACCCGCATTCGCTCGGGCGCGTTGTCGACCTGGTTCTTGTCGAGGATGAAGCTGGCGTCCCCGTTCTTCTCGAGCGGCGCGAAAGCGAGGATCGCGATCAGCGCCCCGACCGCGCTCGGCAGCGCGACCTTGGCGACCCGCACCAGCCGGTCGTGGCCGCTGCCCGGCACCGCCCAATGCTGGCGGAACAGGCGCTCGCGGGTCGCGGCCTCAGACATGGAGCGCCTCAGCCGTAATGCGCGAACACGTCCTGCTCGGCCCAGCCGGCGAGGTCGAGCAGCGCCCGGTGGGGGAGGAAATCGAAGCAGGCCTGGGCAAGCTCCATCCGGTTCTCGCGCACCAGCCGCTCGTCGAGCGTTTCCTTCAGCTGGTGGAGGAAGCGCACGTCGCTGGCCGCATATTCACGCTGCGCGTCGCTGAGGACGTCGGCGCCCCAGTCGCTGGTCTGCTGCTGCTTTGAGATTTCGATGCACAGCAGCTCCTTGACCAGGTCCTTGAGGCCGTGCCGGTCGGTGTAGGTGCGAACCAGGCGCGAGGCGGTGCGGGTGCAATAGAGCGGCGCGGCGATGATCCCGAGGTAGGCGCGCATCGCGGCGATGTCGAAGCGCGCGAAATGGTAGAGCTTGAGCCGATCGGGGTCGCCGAGCAGCGCCTTGAGGTTGGGCGCCGAATAGTCGCTGCCGTTGGCGAAGCGGACGAGGTGCTCGTCGCCTTTGCCGTCGGCGAGCTGGACCAGGCACAAGCGGTCGCGGCCGGGGACCAGGCCCATCGCCTCGGTGTCGACGGCGATCGGCCCGTCGGCAAAGACGACGTCGGCGGGCAGGTCCTCCTCGTGCAGATGGATGGTCATTCCGTCGTCCTTAAAACCGTTCGACATCGCCTCTACGCACGCACCGCAAGGCACTCTAGTCGCTGTTGCGCCGCGCTTGCCACCCCTAGAGCCATAGAGTCACTAGAGGAGGCGCTGTTTTTCCTGTAAGGCCGTGAACGGTGCGTGAGCAGGACGCGCCGCGACCGGTTGCGCCTCTGGGCCCAGCGCGTTGGTTTTTGATGGTTACGGGCACAAGGAAGTTTGGACGGGCATGGGTTTCGACAAAGGGCGTAAAGGCGACCGGGGCGGTCGCGGACGAGATAAGCGCGACGACATTTTCGCAGAAGAGAGTTCAGGTGACCGCGGCGGCTTCGCCGATCGCGGTTTCGGCGGCGGTCCTCCCGCCCGCAGCTACGGCGGCGGTGGCGGCGGTGGCGGCTACGGCGATCGTGGCGGCGGTGGCGGTTACGGCGGCGGCGGCGGCGGCGGTGGATTCCGCGG
>NZ_JACCSU010000004.1 GCF_013812825.1 Sphingomonas sp.
CGCCCAGGGTGGACGATCCCGGTTACCGCGAAGTCGATTTCGACGGGGTCAAGGCCGCCTATCGCGCCCAGGTCGACGCACTGATTGACGGCGGGGTCGATTTCATCCTGGTCGAGACGGTGTTCGATACGTTGAACGCCAAGGCCGCGATCATGGCGGTGATCGAGGCCGGCAATGCGCTTGGCCGCCCGCTTCCGATCATGGTCTCGATGACCCTGACCGACCTTAGCGGCCGCAACCTCTCGGGTCATACGGTCGAGGCGTTCTGGGCCAGCGTCCGCCATGCCCGGCCGTTGACCATCGGGCTCAACTGCTCGTTTGGCGCGGCCCAGCTCCGTCCGCACCTCGCGGCGCTGTCACGCGATGCCGGGACATTGGTGATGGCTTATCCCAATGCCGGGCTGCCCAACGACCTCGGCGACTATGACGAGGCCGCGGAGGAAACCGCGCGGCAAGTCGCCGAATGGGTCGCCGACGGGCTGGTCAATGTGGTCGGCGGATGCTGCGGCACCACCGCCGCGCATCTCGCCGCGATCGCCGACGCGGCGCACGCCGGCTCGCCGCGCAAAGTGCCGGGCGCCGATGGCCACACGCTGCTCGCAGGCCTCGAGCCGATGGTGCTGGCCGCCTGAGATGGAAGATTCGAGCATCGTTCCTGCCGGCGCGGGCGCGCGGTTCGTCAACATCAGCGAGCGAACGAACGTCACCGGTTCGGCCAGGTTCAAGAAATTGATCCTCGCCGGCGACTATGACGCCGCGGTCGAGGTGGCGCGCGAGCAAGTCGAGAACGGCGCGCAGATCATCGACGTCAACATGGATGAGGCGCTGCTCGATTCAGAAGCGGCGATGACGATTTTCCTCAAACGCATCGCCGCCGAGCCCGACATCGCGCGCGTTCCCGTCATGATCGACTCATCGAAATGGAGCGTGATCGAGGCCGGGCTGAAATGCGTGTCGGGCAAGCCGATCGTTAATTCGATCAGCCTCAAGGAAGGCGAGGAGCCGTTTCTCGAGCTCGCCCGCAAGGTGCGCTCGTACGGCGCCGCGACGGTGGTGATGGCCTTCGACGAAGTCGGGCAGGCGGACACTGTCGAGCGCAAGGTGTCGATCTGCGAGCGCGCCTACCGGCTCCTGACGGAGGACGGCACCGACCCGCAGGATATCATCTTCGACCCCAACATCTTCGCGGTCGCGACCGGCATCGACGAGCATCGCCGTTACGCGCTCGACTTCATCGAGGCGACTCGCGAGATCCGCGCGCGCTGCCCGGGCGTCCACGTCTCCGGCGGGCTCTCCAACCTCAGCTTCTCGTTCCGTGGGAACGAGCCGGTCCGCCGGGCGATGCACAGCGTGTTCCTCTACCACGCGATTCCCGCCGGCCTCGACATGGCCATCGTCAACGCCGGCCAGCTCGACGTCTACGACCTGATCGATCCCGAGCTTCGCGAGGCTTGCGAGGACGTGATCCTCGACCGGCGTGACGATGCGACCGAACGGCTGGTCGACCTCGCGGAAAGCTATCGCGGCACGGACGCGGCCCAGGAAAAGATCGAAGCCGAATGGCGCGGAATGGCGGTCGGCGAGCGCCTGTCGCACGCGCTGGTCAAGGGCATCGACAGCCACATCGTCGAGGACACCGAGGAAGCGCGGCATCTGTTCGCTCGGCCGATCGAGGTGATCGAAGGGCCGCTGATGGACGGCATGAACGTCGTCGGCGACCTATTCGGGTCGGGCAAGATGTTCCTGCCGCAGGTGGTCAAGTCGGCGCGGGTGATGAAAAAGGCGGTCGCGCATCTGCTGCCGTTCATCGAGGCGGAGAAAGAGGCGACCGGAGCGACCCAGGGCAAGGGTCGGGTGGTGATGGCGACCGTCAAGGGGGACGTCCACGACATCGGCAAGAACATCGTCGGCGTCGTCCTGCAGTGCAACGGCTTCGAGATCATCGACCTTGGCGTGATGGTGCCGTGGCAGGACATCCTGCAGTCGGCGAACGAGCACAATGCCGACATCATCGGCCTGTCCGGGCTGATCACTCCCTCGCTCGACGAGATGGTGACGGTGGCCGGCGAGATGCAGCGGCTGGGTCTCAAGACCCCGCTGCTGATCGGCGGAGCGACGACCAGCAAGGCGCACACCGCGCTTCGAATCGATCTCGCTTACGATGGGCCGGTGATCCACGTGCTCGATGCCAGCCGGGCGGTGGGAGTGGCCTCGAGCCTGGTCTCCGACACCCAGCGCGAGCCGCTGATCGCTGCCGCGGCCGAGGAATATGACAAGCTGCGCAAGTCGCGCGAGCGCAGCGGCCACAGCCAGCTGGCGAGCCTCGAGGAAGCGCGCGCCAACGCTTTTTCGTTCGACCCCAGCGGCCAGGCGCCGCCGCCGCTGCGTCCCGGCCTCCACCAGTTCGGCGAATGGCCGCTCCGGGACCTGCGCGCGTCGATCGACTGGACTCCGTTCTTCCGCGCCTGGGAGCTGGCCGGCAATTATCCCGCGATCCTCGACGACCCGGTGGTTGGGGAGAGCGCCAAGAGCCTGTTCGCCGATGCCCAGGAGATGCTCGAGCGGCTGATTGCCGAGCGCTGGGTGACCCCGAGCGCGACGGTCGGGCTGTGGCGCTGCAAACGCGAAGTCGACGATGTGCTGGTGCTGGCCGGCAACGACTGGACTCGCGTGCCCTTCCTTCGCCAGCAGGTGAAGAAGCGCGCCCAGGATTCCGGCGGCCGCCCCAACATGTGCCTCGCCGATTTCATCAATCCCGACGGGGAGGACTGGATCGGCGGCTTTGCGGTCGGAATCCACGGCCTTGAGCCGCACCTCGAGCGCTTCAAGGCCGAAAACGACGATTATTCGGACATTTTATTGAAAGCGCTCGCCGACCGCCTGGCCGAAAGCCTTGCCGAAGTGCTCCACGCCGAGGTCCGCAACCGCATCTGGGGCTATGCCGACGAGCATTTCTCCAACGAGCAATTGATCCGCGAGAAGTACCAGGGCATCCGGCCGGCTCCCGGCTACCCCGCGTGTCCCGACCACAGCTTGAAGCCGATGCTGTTCGACATGCTCGGCGGCACTCCGGGCGGGGTCACATTGACCGAGAATTACGCGATGCTTCCGACCTCGGCGGTGTCGGGATTTTATTTCGGCCACCGCGACAGCCAGTATTTCGGGGTCGCGCGGATCGGCCGCGACCAGCTCAACGATTATGCCCGGCGGCGCGGGGTCGACGTCGAATGCGCCGAGCGCTGGCTGAGGCCCAACCTCGACTAGGACCGGGCGACGCACTAGCTCAGAAGCGATGCTTCGACGGCTGTTCATTCTCCTGGCGCTCCTGCTGACGCCGGCGCTCGGCGAGGCGCGCACCAATGCAATCCAGCCCGAGCTGGTCGCCGAAGGCCCGGCACCGCCCGGAGGCGAGGTCGAGCTTGCCATTCACATGCGGACCAAGCCCGGCTGGCACGGATACTGGCGCAACCCCGGCGATGCGGGCCTGCCGATGGAGGTCGAGTGGCGGCTTCCTCCAGGTTTCGCAGTCGGCCCGCTGCGCTACCCCGTGCCGACTCGGCTGACGATCGCGGGGCTGATGAACTACGTTTACGAGCGCGACTATGCGGTGCTGGTGCGGTTGCAGGTGCCGCCGGGTGCGCGCGGCACGGTGCCGATCCGCGCGGAGGCCCGCTGGCTCGCCTGCACCGACAAGGTCTGCGTGCCCGAAAGCGGCTCGTTCGCGCTCACCTTGCCAGTCGGCAGCGGAGTCCCGGAGCGGGCGCGCTTCGACGAATGGCGCCGGGCGCTGTCGCAGCCGCTGCTCAGCCCGGCGCGGTTCGAGCTTTCCGGACAAAAGCTGCGCGTCGCGATCCCGCTGCCAAGCGACGTCACGCTGGGCGAGCCCTACCTGTTCCCGATCACCGACGGGCCGGTCGACTACGCCGGCGAGCAGCATTTCCGGCGCTCCGGCGACACGTTGATCGCCGAGCTTCCGCGCCGCCGCGGCGAGCCCGGCAGGTTCGCCGGAGTGCTGGCGCTCGGCGACGGCCGCGGGCTCGAGTTCGAGGCGGTTCCAGGCGACGTGCCCGACGGCGGCCGGCCGGTCGGCGATCTCGGCGCCCGAGCGATCCTGTTCGCGGTCCTCGGGGCAATCGCCGGCGGGCTGCTGTTGAACCTGATGCCGTGCGTGTTCCCGATCCTGGCACTGAAGGCGATCCATTTGGCCAAGAGCGGCGGCGAAGCAGCTCATGCGCGGCGCGATGCGCTGGCCTATGCGGCCGGGGCGGTGGTCGGCACCGGTGCGCTCGGGGCGGCGTTGCTGGCGATCCGCGCCGCCGGCAGCGCAGTCGGCTGGGCGTTCCAGCTCCAGGACCCGCGGACGATCATCCTGCTGCTGCTGCTCAGCGTCGCGATCGCGCTCAACCTCGTCGGCCTGTTCCAAGTGCCGGCTCTGGCCAGCCGGGCGCGGCCGAGCGGCGGTTTCGCGACGGGAGCGCTGGCAGCGTTCGTCGCCACTCCCTGCGCCGGGCCGTTCCTCGGCGCCGCTCTCGGGACCGCGCTGCTGCTGCCGGCAGCCGGCTCGGTGCTGGTGTTCGCCGCGCTGGGGCTTGGGCTAGCAATCCCGTTCCTGGCTGTCGGCTTCGTCCCGGCGTTGCGCAAGCGCCTGCCCACACCGGGGCCATGGATGGTCCGGCTGCAGCGCTTCCTGGCCATCCCGATGGCGGCGACCGCAGCGGCGTGCCTGTGGCTGCTCTACCGCCAGGGAGGAAGCGACGCGTTGCTGGCCGGGCTGGCGACAGTCGTGGTGTTGGCCGTGGCGCTCGCCTGGATCGGTTCGCGGCAGCGCACCGGCCGGGCGGTTGGCCTGACGGCGGTGCCGGTGCTGGTCGCGCTCGCGGCGGTCGCCATCTGGTGGGTGCCGGAACGGCCGGCTGCCTCGGCGCGGGCTCCGCAGGGAGCCGAGCCATGGAGCCAGGCGCGCGTCGCCCGCCACCTCGAGCAGGGGCGCCCGGTGTTCGTTTATTTCACCGCCGACTGGTGCCTGACCTGCAAGGCCAACGAAGTCTCGGCAATCGACCGCTCGGAGGTCCGCAAAGCGTTCAAAAACGCCGGCGTCCGAGTGCTCGCCGGCGACTGGACCAACGGCGACCCGGCGATCACTCGCTTCCTCGAAAGCCGCGGCCGAGCCGGGGTGCCTCTCTACCTGTGGTACCGGCCCGGGGCGGAGCCCGAGGAGCTGCCGCAGATCCTCACCGCCTCGTCGCTCATTTCCCGCGCTCGCCAGCACCGGCGCTAGCGGAGCGCTGCCAAACCTTCTTGCCGGCGACCCAGGTCTCGAACACCTCCGTCGCGGCGAGCTCCTGCGGGTTCACCCGGGTCGGATCGCGGTCGACGAGGATGAAATCGGCCCATTTGCCGGGCTCTAGGCTGCCGATGCGGTCCTCGGCGAAACCGGCGAAGGCAGCGTTGCGGGTGAAGCCGGCGAGCGCCTGCTCCAACGAGACCCGCTCCTCGGGCCGCCAGCCTCCCGGCGGAATTCCATTGGGGTCCTGGCGACTGACCGCGGCGGCGAGGCCGGGGAACGGGTTCGGGCTTTCGACCGGAAAGTCGGAGCCGAAGGCGAGAATCCCGCCGCTTTTGGCGATGCTGTTCCACGCATAGGCGCCGGCCAGCCGCGGCGGGTCGAGGCGCGCCTCGGCCATGGTCCGGTCGCTGGTCTGGTGGACCGGCTGCATCGAGGCGATGATCCTGGCTCGGCCGATGCGCGGGATGTCGGCGCGGTCGACGACCTGGACATGCTCGATGCGCCATCGCCGGTCGCCGGCGTAGGTCTTGCGAAGCGCTTCGTAGGTCGAGATTACCTGCGCATTGGCGGCGTCGCCGATCGCATGGATGGCGAGCTGGAAGCCGGCCGCCGCCGCCCGGTTGGCCTGCGCCCGAAGCTCGGCGTCGGTGAGGAACCGGAGGCCGCGCGTGTCGGGCTTGTCGGCGTAGGGTCGCTTGAGCCAAGCGCCGCGCGAGCCGAGCGCACCGTCGGCGTAGAGCTTGACTCCGACCATTCGAAGATGGTCGCCGTGCAGCCACGCGGACGGCGTCGCGGGCATTGCATCGACACCGGCCGCATAGCCCATGATCCGCAGCTGCAGCCGACCGGACTGGGCGGCCGAGTTCATGGCCACCCAGTCCTCGGCCGAGGTTCCCATGTCGGCGACCGCGGTCAGGCCGGTCGCCAGGAGCAAGTCCTGCGCCTTGGCGAGCGCCCGCTCGCGGTCGGCGGCGGAGGGCGCCGGAATCCTCGATTCAACGAGCGCCATCGCGGCGTCGATCAGCAGGCCGGTCGGATGGCCCGCCTGGTCGCGCTCGATTCGGCCGCCGACCGGGTCCCTGGTCGCGGCGGTGATGCCTGCTTGCTTGAGCGCGGCACGATTGACGACCAGCGCGTGGCCGTCGACCCGCTCGAGCGCCACCGGCCTGCCGGGCACGACGGAGTCGAGATCGGCGGCGGTCGGAAATCGCTTGTCGGCCCACAATTCCTGGTTCCAGCCGCGGCCGACGATCCACCCGTCCGGATTGGCGGCCGCGTAATCTTGGAGCCGAGACTGCAGCTCGGCCAGCGAGCCGGTGCCGGTCAGGTCGAGCCGGAGAGCGGCGAGCCCGAGGCCCATCACATGGCCGTGCGCGTCGATCAGGCCGGGAAGCAGAGTGCGGCCCTGAGCATCGATGCGCGGGCCCGAGTGCGCGGGGCTCCGCACCTTGCTGAAGGTGCGGATCACCTTGCCGTCGTCGCCGATCAGCAAGGACTCGAAGCGTTGCAGCTTGCCGTCCGCGCCGACCTGGATGCCGTTGGCGTTGTGGATCAGCGTATCGGCGAGCGCGGGCGTGGCGAGCAAGGCCGCGTTGAGCGCGAGGATCGTCCTGAGCATGGGCTTAAGCACGCTGGGGCGCATAGCATTGTTTGAACGCCGCGGAAGGGCTAGCCATTGCCCCCCAATGACGCAGCCTCCGACGATCGACGACATCCGCGCCGCGGCGCAGCGGATCGAAGGCGCGGTCATCCACACGCCGATGCTGATGAGCCGGACCTTCTCCGAAATCATCGGCGCCGAGGTGTGGCTGAAGTTCGAGAACCTCCAGTTCACCGGTGCCTACAAGGAGCGCGGTGCGCTCAACAAATTGCTGCAGCTGACCGACGATGAGCGCGCCCGCGGGGTGATCGCGGCCTCGGCCGGCAACCACGCGCAGGCGGTCGCCTATCATGGCAAGCGGCTCGGGATTCCGGTGACCATCGTCATGCCGTCCGCGACCCCGACGGTGAAGGTCAGCCAGACCGCCGGCCACGGCGCCCGGGTGATCCTCGACGGAGCGATGTTCGACGATGCCCACGCCAAGGCATGCGAGCTGGCGGCCAAGGACGGCCATGTGTTCGTCCACCCGTTCGACGACCCGCAGGTGATCGCCGGGCAGGGGACGATCGCGCTCGAGATGCTCGAGGCGGTGCCCGACCTCGACACGCTGGTGATCCCGGTCGGCGGCGGCGGACTGATGTCGGGCATGGGCATCGCGGCGCGCGCACTGAAGCCGGACATCGGCCTGATCGGAGTCGAGGCCGAGCTCTACCCGTCGATGAAATGCGCGATCGAGGGCTGCAACCTGCCGCTCGGCGGCGACACTTTGGCCGAGGGCATCGCCGTCAAGCAGCCGGGCGAGCTGACGTCGCGGATCCTCGGCGAGCTCGTCGAGGAGATCGCGCTGGTCGCCGAGCGCGACATCGAGCGGGCGGTGGCGATGCTGGTTGCGATCGAAAAGAGCGTCGTCGAGGGCGCCGGAGCGGCGGGGCTGGCGGCGATGCTGGGCGATCCCAAGCGCTTCGCCGGGCGCAAGGTCGCGACCGTGCTGTGCGGCGGCAATATCGACACGCATCTGCTGGCCAACGTGCTGGTCCGCGACCTGGTGCGCAGCGGGCGGATCGCACGGCTCCGAATCGCTGCCCAAGACCGGCCGGGCGCGCTGGCCGCGATTACCGCCAAGTTCGAGGCGGCCGGGGTCAACATCATCGAGATCAACCACAGCCGAATTTTCACGCGGCTGCCCGCCAAGGACACGGTGATCGAGGTCGAGAGCGAAGCCCGCGACCCGCGGGCGATGGAGGATGTCATCGAACGGCTCGAATCGGCCGGATTCCACGTCGAGCGGGCGTCGCTGGATTGAGCCTTTTCGAGGGCGCCGGCCATCCCACTCCGGGACAGTCTCGCCGCTTAACCCTCTTTGCGCGGTGCAAAGCCCTTTTCAACCGCGTTTACCAGCAGCATAAAGGAGTCCGAAACCAAACCAGAGAGGGGGCGCGGTGAGCGCACCATTCCGCTTTCCCAAGTTCTTCGTGACCAACCCGTCGCCGTGCCCCTATTTGCCGGGCAAGATCGAGCGCAAGGTGTTCACCGAATTGAACGGCCGCCAGTCGAGCGAGCTCAACGAGGCGCTCGGGCGGATCGGATTCCGGCGCAGCCAGTCGGTCGCTTACCGGCCGAGCTGCATCGACTGCTCGGCCTGCGTGTCGGTGCGGGTGCTCGCCGCCGAGTTCGAGCCGAGCGCCACCCAGCGCAAGCTGATCCGCCGCCATTCCGAGCTCGAGGTCACCGCCTGCAAGCCGTGGACCACCGAAGAGCAATATGCACTGCTGCGCCGCTATCTCGCCGATCGCCATCCCGGCGGCGGAATGGCCGAGATGGACGAAAGCGACTTCGCCGACATGGTCGAGCAGACCCCGGTGCGGACCTTCGTCATCGAATATCGCGAGCCGTCGGTGGGCGGCCGGCCCGGCAGGCTGGTCGGCGCCTGCCTCAGCGACCAGCAGGGCGACGGTCTGTCGATGATCTACAGCTTCTTCGACGTGGGCGCGGCCGCCCGCAAGGGCCTCGGAACCTTCATCATCCTCGACCACATCATCCGCGCGGCGCGCGCCGGGCTGCCCTACGTCTACCTCGGCTATTGGGTCGATGGCTCGCCGCGCATGGCCTACAAGACCAGCTTCCAGCCACTCGAGCGGCTCGGCCGCGACGGCTGGCGGCGGATGGGCCGACAGGCCGAAACCAACGCCGAGCCGGCCTCGGTCGTGCTGCCGGCCCGCCGTGTCGGGAAACGCCTCCTGATCGACGCTTAAAAGGCGGAGCGCCGGGGGTTCCCATCAAAGTTGTACTTTGATGGGGTCCCGAAGCGCCCCGCCTTTCCGTTGCCCCCAACGAAACTTGAAATCAGGCGACGGCGGTTTGCGCCGGTGCGGCCTCTTGTGCCGCCGGAACCTCATCGGCGTCGCTGTCGCGAAGCACGTAGCCGCGGCCCCACACCGTCTCGATGTAATTGGCGCCGCCGCAGGCGAGGCTCAATTTCTTGCGCAGCTTGCAGATGAACACGTCGATGATCTTCAATTCGGGCTCGTCCATGCCGCCGTAGAGATGATTGAGGAACATCTCCTTGGTCAGAGTCGTGCCCTTGCGGAGCGAAAGCAGCTCCAGCATCGCATATTCCTTGCCGGTCAGGTGAACCCGGCTGCCGTCGACCTCGACCGTCTTGGCGTCGAGGTTGACCGCGATCTTGCCGGTTCGGATGACCGATTGCGAATGGCCCTTCGAGCGACGGACGATCGCGTGGATCCGCGCGACCAGCTCGTCGCGGTGGAACGGCTTGGTCACATAGTCGTCGGCGCCGAAGCCGAGCGCTCGGACCTTGCTGTCCATCTCGCCGACGCCCGACAGGATCAGGACCGGAGTGCCGACCTTGGCGGTCCGCAGCTTCTTGAGCACATCATAGCCGTGCATGTCCGGCAGGCCCAGATCGAGCAGGATGATGTCGTAATCGTAGAGCTTGCCGAGATCGAGGCCTTCTTCGCCAAGATCGGTCGTGTAGACGTTGAAGCCTTCGGTCCCGAGCATCAGCTCGATGCTCTTGGCGGTCGTCGGCTCGTCTTCGATGAGCAGCACGCGCATGTCGCTATTTCCCCCCGATCGCGGCCGGGGTCACGCTTTCGCGTAACACCCTCTTAACGGCCTTGAAGCAATCATTAACCATTCGAGAGATGAAGGGTAAAGGTTAATATTGTGTAACAGCCTGAAATCCTTGGGCGTCGTTGCGCACGAGTCACAAGCGCCTCATCGAGAGCGCGGGTTCCTGGCGGGAAATGTGGCCGCTTGCCACTCGACTTCCCTCGGGGCGGACGGTCTAAGGAAGCGTGCTCGACGACCGTATCCTGTTCATCGACGGCGAGGCGATGGTGATCGACAAGCCAGCGGGGCTGCCCGTCGATACGCCCAAACGCGGCGGCCCAAGCATCGAGTCCAGATTGGATGAGCTTCGCTGCGGATTCAGACGCAAGCCGGTGATCATGCACCGGCTCGACCAGGACACGACCGGCTGCCTGCTGCTGGCGCGCAATCCCAAGGCGCGCACCGCGTTCCAGCAGGCGTTCGAGGCGCGCTCGGTGGAAAAACATTATCTGGCGGTGATCGGCAGCGAAGTCGAGGCGCAGGAGGGTGTGATCGATCTCGCCATCGCCAAGCGCTCGAGCGCCGAGGCCGGATGGCGGATGGTCGGCGATGCGGCCGGCCAGGCGGCGGTCACCCGCTGGCGCAGGATTGCCGGGCGTGACGGCCGAACGCTGGTCGAGTTCCGGCCGCTGACCGGACGAACCCACCAGATTCGAGTGCATGCGCGCGAGGCGTTCGCAAGCGGCATCGTCGGCGACCGCGTCTATGGCATCCCCGGAGGCGCAATGCTGCTCCACGCATCGCGGCTGGTGGTGCCGCGCGGCGCCAAGCCGGCGATCGATGTCACGGCTCCATTGCCCGAGCATTTCGGAGAGTGGCGTAATGCGGCCTGAGGACGTGATCATTCCGGAAGATGCGCTCAGCGAGAGCTTCCTCGCCGCGACGGGCCCGGGCGGGCAGAACGTCAACAAGGTCGCGACCGCGGTCCAGCTGCGGCTCGATGTCGACAAGCTCGGGCTCAGCCCCGACGCCTACGAGCGGCTGAAGCGGATCGCCGGGAGCCGGATGACCACGGCCGGCGAGCTTTTGGTCACCGCTCGGCGCTACCGGACGCAGGACGCCAATCGAACCGACGGCCGGGCGCGGCTGGCGCAGATGATCGCCGATGCCCATATCGTCCAGCCCAAGCGCAAGCCGACGCGGCCGAGCCGGGCGGCGAAAGCCAAGCGCATCGACCAAAAGACGCAGCGCGGCGCCGTCAAGCGAGCGCGCGGGCGAGTGGAGCTGGACTGATCGCCTCAGGCGCCGGCGACGATCCGGACCAGGTGCCCCGCGACGATCGCTCCGTAATTGCCGATCGCGTAGCACAGCATCGCCATCAGGATCGCGACCGGGACCAGCGAGCGGTGGTGTGCAGCCGCGACCACCGGCGCCGAGGCCGCGCCGCCGACGTTCGCAATCGCCGCCACCGCCATCAGCCTGAGGTCGGTCCGCATCAGCTTGGCCGCGAGCACCATCAGCGAGGCGGAGACGAACAGCCACACGAACGCTCCGGCGACGAACGCGGGAGCTTCGGCGAAGCCGGCGACCGAGGCCGACGCTCCCATGTTGGCGACGAAGATGTAGAGCACCGCGGTGCCGGTCACTTCCGCCTGGTACGAGCGGCGGATCGGGGTGAAGGAGAGCAGTACCGCGCCGGTCGTCACCAGCAGGACCAGCCAGGTCGAGCCGGTGATGAACGGCGGCAACTCGGGCAGCTGCGCCGCGATCCATGCGCACAGAGCGACGTTCGCGAGCGCGGCGGTCAGCATCAGCAGCAGGTCGAGCATCGGCGGGACCTCGAGGTAAGTCTTGACCGGGATGGCCGGTGCCGGATCCGCGGCCGCCTCGCCCTCCGGCTCCCCGGCTGCTTCCGGACCGGCGCCGCCCACGGCCTCCGTCTCATCGAGGACCAGCGGCTTGGCTTTCACCCAGCGGTTGAATGGACCGGCGTAGCGCGCCGACACGATCAGCAGAGGCAGCCACAGCAGGAACACCAGCTGGTCGGCGAGGATCGCCAAGCCCATCTGGTCGGGTGGAGTGCCGAGCGCCCGCTCCATCGCGGCCATGTTGGCGGTGCCGCCGATCCAGCTTCCGGCCAGGGCTCCGTAGCCGGTCCAGGTCCCGGGCGGCAGCCACGCGCTGAGCGCGAGATAGCCGATCGGCGCTCCGACGATGACGCAGGCCGTCGACACCAGCAGCACCGGCAGTCCCGAGCCCAGAGTCGCAACCACCCTGCGCAGGTCGATGGTCATCACCAGCAGGGTGATGAACACCGGCAGCAAGTACATGCGTATGCCGGCATAGACCGGCGATTCTTCGGGCAGGATGCCCAGCGCGCGGAGCACCAGCGGAGTCGCGTAGATCCACAGCAGCGGCGGCAGGAACGACCACAGCCGCCACCCGGTGCGGAATTCAAGGAAGAAATAGAAGGCCGGCACCGCCAGCAGCACGAACAGGACGAAGACGCTCGGCTGGTCCAAATTCAGGCCCCCTTGTTGACGATCCGACTGTCGCCGGTCGGTCGATGGAGACTAGCGAAATGGCGCGGCAGCGCCAGAGCCAGCGCATTGCGGATCGCCGCACCCGCTGCCAATTAGCGGCTGCGGCGCGGAAGGATCACACGGAAATGTACGACTTCAGGATCGAGGCTGCGGACAAGGCGGCGATGTACCGCGACCTCGCTGCGGCGCTCGAGGGGCTGGTGGCTGGCGAGCCCGACCCGGTCGCCAACATGGCCAATGCCGCCGCTTTGATCTGGGAGACCTTGCCCGACATCAACTGGGCGGGCTTTTATCGAAATATCGAGGGCGAACTGGTGCTGGGCCCGTTCCAGGGCCGACCGGCGTGCATCCGCATCGCCTTCGGCCAGGGCGTGTGCGGGGCGGCTGCGGCGAGCCTCGAGGTGCAGCGCGTCGACGACGTCCACGACTTCCCCGGCCACATCGCCTGCGATGCGGCGTCGGTGAGCGAGCTGGTGGTGCCGATCGTGGGGGCGGGCGGCAAGCTGGTCGCGGTCCTCGATCTCGACAGCCCGAGCCGGGCGCGGTTCGACGCCGACGATGAAGCCGGCTGCATCGCGCTCGCGGAGGCGCTGGCGAAAGTTCTTTAGCTGAGCTGCTCGAGCCGCTCGTCGTTGAGGCCGCCGGGAATCAGCATCACCGGGCACGGCAGCTTGCCTGCGTCGTTGCCGGTGAAATGCCCGACCAGCGGGCCCGGGTCGCCGGCTGGCGCTGCTCCGAGCACCAGCGCGGCGACGTCGGCGCGCTCGCCGATATGTTCCCAAACCGCTTTGACGGGCTCGCCCTGGCGGACGACGACCGAGGCTTCGACCCCGGATTCATCGAGAATCTCCCCGACCGAGGAGCTGACGATTCCTTCGATGCGCAGCCGCTGCTCTTCCTCGAACGCTTTTTCGACTCCGCCCCACTGGAGGAAATCCTGCGGCTCGACGACCGCCAGCACCTCGACGCGCCCTTCCGTCTTGGCGGCGCGCCGGGCGGCGAAGCGCAGCGCCACGCGCGCCTCGGGGCTGTCGTCGATGACGACCAGATATGTTCGAAGAATGTCCTTCGCCCCCATGTACTTCCCAGTGCTGCGTCAAAGCGCGGGCAAGCGCAAGTCGGCTGAGCTTATTTGGCCGCCTACTTGACCCCAACCGCCGCGTTCGCTTTGTGCCACTGGCCTCCCCGTTCGCGGAAAGACGCCGATGCCGACCGAACTGAAGATGCCTGCCTTGTCCCCGACGATGGAGGAGGGGACCCTCGCCAAATGGCTGGTCAAGGAAGGCGACACGGTCAGTTCGGGTGACATCCTGGCCGAGATCGAGACCGACAAGGCGACGATGGAGTTCGAGGCGGTCGACGAGGGGACGATCGCCAGGATCCTGGTGCCGGAAGGCAGCGACGGAGTGAAGGTCGGGACCCCGATCGCGGTGCTCGCGGCGGAAGGCGAGGACGCCGGTGCCGCGGCTGCCCAGCCCGCTCCAAAGCCGGACGCGACGGCCAAGACCCCGTCTCCTCCCAAGGAAGAGGATCGCACTGAGGCGCCAAAGGAAGACGCTCCAGCACCGGCACCGCCAGCCAAAGGCGGCGGCGAAACGCCGACCGCTCCCGCAAAGCCGGCCGCCGGCGAAGCTGCTCCCGCTCCCTTGAGGAAAGAGGGTTCCTCCGAGCGCATCAAAGCGTCGCCCCTGGCGCGGCGGCTGGCCGAGGCGCAGGGCATCGACCTCGCGACCCTCAAGGGTTCCGGACCGGGCGGGCGGATCGTCCGCGCCGATCTGGGAGCGGCCGCTGGCGGGGCGATGACTGCCCCCCAGACTGCCGCGGCTCCGAGCGCCGCGCCGGCCGAACCGGGCGATATCCCGCACGAGGTCGTCAAGCTCAGCAACATGCGCAAGACGATCGCTCGCCGGCTCACCGAGTCGAAGCAGCAGATCCCGCACATCTATCTGACCGTCGACATCCAGCTCGACGCGTTGTTGAAACTGCGCACCGAGCTCAATGCCGGGCTTGAGGCCCGCAAGATCAAGCTGTCGGTCAACGATTTGCTGATCAAGGCGCTCGCCCACGCGCTGATCGAGGTGCCCGACTGCAACGTCAGCTTCGCGGGCGACAATCTGCTCAAGTACAGCCGCGCCGACATTTCGGTCGCGGTGTCGATCCCCGGCGGCCTGATCACTCCGATCATCGCCAACGCCGACGGCAAGAGCGTGTCGGCGATCTCGACCGAGATGAAGGACCTCGCAGCGCGCGCCAAGGAGGGCAAGCTGCAGCCGCACGAATATCAGGGCGGCACCGCCTCGATTTCGAACATGGGGATGTACGGAATCAAGGCGTTCGACGCGGTCATCAACCCTCCGCAGGCGATGATCATGGCGATCGGCGCCGGCGAAAAGCGCCCCTATGTGATCAACGACAGCCTGCAGATCGCGACGGTGATGAGCGCGACCGGAAGCTTCGACCACCGCGCCATCGACGGCGCCGACGGAGCGCGCTTCATGCAGGCGTTCAAGCGGCTGGTCGAAGCCCCGCTGGGGATGCTCGCATAGGATGCACATCCCGCGTCCACTGCTGATCGCATTGCTGATCCCTCATGTGTTGCTCGTCTGGGGCGGAATGGGGTTGTTTGGCGAGGGTTGGATCATGTTGGGGCTATGCATGGGATCAAAGGTCCCCGCCCTTCCGATAGTGGTCGGCCTGATGTGGCTCGCCGCAACCATTTCACCGGTCGTCGGTCTGGTTTCAATTTGGAAGCGAAGAGTCCAATCGCTTTATTTGGGACTTGTCGCATTAACACTCCTCACAATCTGGCTTGTCGGCTTCTTGGTTGAATTGCGCGTTTCCTATTGCGACGGCCCGTGACGAGAATCCCCCTAATCCGCGTCACCGCCATGCCGTCCGACACCAACCCGTATGGCGGCGTGTTCGGTGGGTGGCTGATGGGGCAAATGGGGCTCGCCTGCGGCTCGTTCGCGTCGCGCCATTCGCGCGGCAAGGCGATCCTCGTCGCCGCGGACGGCGTCAAATTCCCGGGCGCGATGGCGGTCGGCGACGAGCTCAGCGTCTATGTCGAGTTGCTCAAGCAGGGGCGCACGTCGCTCAAGCTGAAGGCGGAAGCCGTCGCCCGCGAGCGCGACGGCGACGACGAAAAACTCGTCGCGGAGGGCGAATTCACTTTCGTCGCGCTCGATACGAACGACAAGCCGCGAGCGATCGCGGGACAGGAACACGGCAATGGCTGAAAGCTACGACCTCATCGTGCTCGGCTCCGGGCCGGGCGGCTATGTCGCGGCGATTCGGGCGGCCCAGCTGGGGCTGAAGACGGCGATCGTCGAGCGCGAGCTGCTCGGCGGGATCTGCCTCAACTGGGGCTGCATCCCGACCAAGGCGCTGCTGCGCTCGGCCGAGATGTTCCACCACATCAAGCACGCCGAGAGTTTCGGGCTGTCGGCGGGAAAACCCGGCTTCAACCTCGAGAAAGTCGTCGCCCGCAGCCGCGGCGTCGCCGCGCAGATGAACCGCGGAGTGACCGGGCTGATGAAGCGCAACAAGATCGCCGTCCACATGGGCGAGGGGAAATTGACCGCGCCGGGCAAGCTGACGGTGACTGCCGGCTCGGGGGCCGGGGCAGGCGCCAAGGCGACCGAGCTCGCCGCCAAGCACATCATCATCGCCACTGGCGCCCGGGCGCGCGAGCTGCCGTTCGCCAAGTCCGACGGCAAGCGCATCTGGACCTATCGCCACGCGATGACCCCGCCCGAAATGCCGACCGAATTGCTGGTCATCGGCTCGGGCGCGATCGGGATCGAGTTCGCGAGCTTCTACAGCGATCTGGGCGCCAAGGTGACGGTGGTCGAGATGCTCGACCGAATCGTGCCGGTCGAGGACGCCGAGGTCAGCCGGGCGCTGACCAAGTCGCTGACCGCCCAGGGGATGGAGATCCTGACCTCGGCCGGGGTCGAGAGCCTCAAGGCGGATGGCAAGGGAGTCGCCGCGGCGATCAAGGGCAAGGACGGCAAGACATCGGAGCGGCGTTTCAGCCATGCGATCGTCGCCGTCGGGATCGCGCCCAATACCGAGAATCTCGGTCTCGAGGAGCTCGGAGCGAAGACCACCAGGGGCCACATCGACACCGATCCGATGTGCCGCACCAGCGTCGCCGGCCTGTGGGCGATCGGCGACGTCACCGGGCCGCCGTGGCTGGCGCACAAGGCGAGCCACGAAGGGATCATCGCCGCCGAGGCGATCGCCCAAGAGCTCGACAACAATGACGCGCACCCGCACGCGATGGACGCGCTCAATATCCCCGGCTGCACTTACTGCCGGCCGCAGGTCGCCAGCGTCGGGCTGACCGAGGCCAGGGCCAAGGAGGCCGGCTTCGAGGTCAAAGTCGGCCGCTTCCCGTTCCCCGGCAACGGCAAGGCGATCGCCATGGGCGAAACCGAGGGTTTCGTGAAAACGATCTTCGACTCGAAGACCGGCGAGCTGCTCGGCGCCCACATGATCGGCGCCGAAGTCACCGAGTTGATCCAGGGCTACACCATCGGCAAGACGGCCGAGCTGGTCGAGCAGGATTTCATCGGCGCCGTCTTCCCGCATCCGACCTTGTCCGAGATGATGCACGAAAGCGTGCTCGCCGCGTTCGGCCGAGTGATCCACATCTGAGGAGAATTGCGTTGATCAAGCACCTGCTGCTGGTCGCCGCCGCGGCTGTCTCGTTCGCCGCTCCTGCGCCGGCGGAACGCGTCGTCGTCACCGCCGACCGGATGCTCGACGTGCTGACCGGCCGCTATGTCGACAATCCGGCGATCTTCATCGGCGACGACGGGCGCATCCAGTCGATCGCAAACGCCGCAGCCGTGCAAATCCCCCAGGGGACGCGGCACATCAATCTCGCCGGGCGGACGCTGCTTCCCGGCCTGATCGACATGCATGTCCATCTCGACTCGCCGGCCGACATCGGCGGCTACCGCGGCCTCGAGTTCACCGACAGCTTCTGGGCGATGACGGCGGTGGGCAACGCCAGGGGGATGCTCGACGCCGGGTTCACGACGGTGCGCAACGTCGGCTCCAGCAACCGCAACGACGTCGGTCTCAAGCAGGCGATCGACAATGGCTATGCGCTCGGACCTCGGATCCTCCCGGCCGGCTACGCCCTGGGCGCGACCGGCGGCCATTGCGATTCCACCTTCCTTCCACCGAGCCTCGAGAAGGACGAGAAGGAAGAGGGCATCGCGGACGGAGTTGAGGAATTCCGCCACCAGGTCCGGCGCCAGCGCAAGTTCGGCGCCGAGGTGATCAAGGTGTGCGCGACCGGGGGCGTGTTCTCGCGCAACACCGAGCCAGGCCAGCTGCAGGTGTCGCAGCCGGAGCTGCGAGCGATCGCCGATGAAGCGCACCAATGGGGCCTTCGGGTCGCGGCCCACGCCCATGGCGCCGAGGGCATCAAGGCGGCGATCCGCGCCGGCATCGACACCATCGAGCACGCCAGCCTCGTCGACGACGAAGGAATCCGCCTCGCCGTCGAGCGGCGGCAGCCGGTGTGGTTTGCGATGGATATCCACAACACCGAATACACCCAGGCCGAGGGGGCGAAGAACGGCGTGCTTCCCGACAATCTCCGCAAGGACCGCGAGATCGCGCAGATCCAACGCGACAATTTCCGCAAGGCGCATCGCGCCGGGGTCCGGCAAGTCTTCGCGAGCGACGCCGGGGTAATGCCGCACGGCCAGGTCGGCAGGCAATTTCGGACCATGGTCAAGTACGGCATGACCCCGCTCGAGGCGATCCGGGCCGCGACCCGCAATGCCTCAGAGGCGCTCGGGCGGACTCGGGATGTCGGAGCGATCGCGGCTGGCCGCTTCGGCGACATCGTCGCGGTCACCGGCGACCCGCTGAGCGACGTCACGGTGCTCGAGCGGCCGGACGCGGTAATCAAGGGTGGACGGCTGATCCCGCGCAGCTGAGCAGCGCTCCCCAGTTCGGAGTTGCGTGCGCGGGAAGCGGAACGCACTGACTTAGAAAATGTTTTTGCCCCAACAAGCGGCATTGAAGACCGCTTCAACGGGTAAAGGAAAGTCATCATGCGTACCGCAACTTTGACCACCGTGGCCGCATTCGCGCTTGCCGCGGCGGCTTGTAACAACAACACCGGCAACGACGTGTCGACGGACGTCAATCTCGCGGAGGACGCGGCGGCCAACGACGTCCTTGGCGCCAACCAGATGGGCAGCGCGGCCGCCGCCGCTCCGACCGATGCCGCCGGCTTCGCCAACGCGGCCGCCTCGACCGATCTTTATGAGATTGAAAGCGCCCGGCTCGCCGCCGACAAGGCCCGCAACTCCGAAGTGAAGTCGCTCGCCCAGCACATCCGCACCGACCACGAGAAATCGACGTCCGAGCTCAAGAGTGCGGCCAGCACAGCCAACATCACGGTCGATCCGAAGCTCGACGCGGAGAAGCAGGGCATGCTCGAGCAGTTGCGAGCGGCGAGCGGGGCTGAGTTCGACCGGCTGTACCTCGAGCAGCAGAAAACCGCTCACCAGAAGGCGTTGGCGCTGCTCCAGGGCTATTCGAGCGGCGGCGACAATGAGGCGCTCAAGGTCTTCGCGACCAAGACCGCGGCGGCGATCAAGGGCCACCTTGACCACGCAAACAGCATCCGGCTCTAGCAGGCGCCGGACAGGAACGGAGCCGCACCGCGGACCGCCGCGTGGCGGCTCCTCTTATTCGGCCGAACGAGCGAGCGATTGCGCTCCCCTCGGGGATGCTTAAGCTGAGCCGATGAGCATCAAATCAATCCTCGCCGCGTTGCTTGCCGCCAGCGCCGCTTCATCGGCCCTCGCCGCCCCGACCTTTATCCACGCCGGCCGGCTGATCGCGGTTCCGGGCAAAGCGGTTCGGGGCCCATCGACCATCGTCGTCGACAACGGCCGCATCGTCTCGGTCACCAACGGGCTCTCCCGGATCGAGCCGGGCGCCTCGTACATCGACCTTCGAGGCCGGACCGTGCTTCCGGGCCTGATCGACAGCCACGTCCACCTCGAATCCGATGCCGGTGGCGATGCGCGGCTGGTCGAAAGCGTGACCCTCAATGACGCCGAGCGTGCGTTCAAGGCGATGGCCAATGGCCGCAAGACCCTCGAGGCGGGCTTCACCACCGTTCGCAATCTCGGCGGCGGACCGGCGATCGGCGCGCTTCGCAACGCGGTCGCTGCGGGTACCGTCCGCGGTCCGCGAATCCTCGACGCCGCCTCTGGGATCTCGACCACCAGCGGACATGGCGACAGCCGCGTCGGACTCGTCGAGGAACTTCACCCGGCGGTCGCGCCCGACAACGTCTGCGATGGCGCCGAGGAATGCCGCCGGGCGGTGCGGGCGCAGGTGCGGCGGGGCGCGGATGTGATCAAGACCATGACGACCGGCGGCGTCAACAGCCGCATCGGCGCGGGCCTCACCGCCCAGATGTTCGACGACGAGATCAAGGCCATCGTCGACACCGCGCGGCTCTACGGCAAGAAGGTGGCGGTGCACGCGCACGGCGCCGACGGCATCAACATGGCGCTCGCCGCGGGCGCCCACTCGATCGAGCACGGCACACTGCTCGACGAGGAAGGCATCCGGCTCTTCAAGCGCACCAACGCCTATTATGTGCCGACGCTCTCGACCGTGAACGGGTACCTCGAGCGGATCGCGGCCGATCCCAACGCCTATCCGCCGGCGGTCCGAGCCAAGATCGACTGGCGGATCGGAATCACCGGCCAGGCGCTTCGCAAGGCGGTGCCGGCCGGAGTCAGGATCGCCTTTGGCACCGACGCCGGAGTGTCCAAGCACGGCCGCAACGCCGACGAGTTCGAGCTGATGGTGAAGCATGGGATGAGCCCGGCCGCGGCAATCCAGGCGGCGACCGTCAACGCTGCGGACCTGCTGGGGCTGGCAAGCGAGATCGGCACCATCGAGCCCGGCAAGAGCGCCGACATCATCGCCGTGGCTGGCGACCCGTTGAGCGACGTCACCGTGCTCAAGCGCGTCGATTTCGTCATGGCCCGCGGCGAAGTGGTGAAAGCGCCTCCGGCCCGTTGACCGTCGGCGGCTGCCCGGCTATTGGGCCGCTCGTCCGCGGGGCGTCGAATTCGTTTCCCCGCCGGGCAAGAGCTGAACATTGCTCGACGACGTGAAGGCCCGGCAGTCCAGATGGCTTGCCGCACGCCTTCGCGCTTTGCGTTCGGGCAAAGTAACCGCCGGAGGCTCCATCATGGGGTTTTGGCCGGCAATGAAAAGGTGAAGGCTTCATGCCGACGATCAACCAGCTGATCCGCAAGGGTCGCGAACCGCAGAAGGCCAAGTCCAAGGTCCCTGCGATGGAGCAGAACCCGCAAAAGCGCGGCGTCTGCACCCGCGTCTATACGACGACCCCGAAGAAGCCGAATTCGGCGCTGCGCAAGGTGGCCAAGGTCCGACTGACCAACCAGCGCGAAGTGATCAGCTACATTCCCGGCGAGGGCCACAACCTCCAGGAGCACAGCGTCGTGCTCATCCGCGGCGGGCGTGTCCGCGACCTTCCGGGGGTTCGCTACCACGTGCTCCGCGGAGTCCTCGACACGCAAGGGGTCAAGGACCGCCGCCAGTCCCGGTCCAAATACGGCGCCAAGCGCCCGAAGTAACCGAGCGGCCAATTGGCCGCGTAGAGTTATCCCGGCGCAGGCCGGGATCCAGCTGGATCCCCGCTTTCGCGGGGATGACGAAAAAAAGCAGTAAGCCCCGGACAGGTTCCGGATTCGGCTGAAGAGAAAGGAAGCTCGAATGTCCCGTCGCCGCCGCCCAGAGAAGCGCGAAATCCTGCCCGACCCGAAGTTCGGGGACGAGGTGCTGTCCAAGTTCATGAATTCGGTGATGTTCGACGGCAAGAAGTCGGTCGCCGAAGGCATCGTCTATGGCGCCCTCGAGAGCGTCGAGACGCGTCTCAAGAAAGACCCGCTGCAGGTCTTCCACGACGCGCTCAACAATGTGAAGCCGGGCATCGAGGTCCGCAGCCGTCGGGTCGGCGGAGCCACCTACCAGGTGCCGGTCGAGGTTCGGCCCGAGCGCGCCCAGGCGCTGGCCATCCGCTGGCTGATCTCGGCGGCTCGCGCGCGGTCCGAAAAGACGATGTCGGCGCGCCTGTCGGGCGAGCTGATGGACGCCTCGCAGAACCGCGGCAACGCGGTCAAGAAGCGCGAAGACACGCACCGCATGGCCGAGGCCAACCGGGCCTTTTCGCACTACCGCTGGTAATTATCGCACCTATATCGTGAGGGTCCGGCCCCGCCGGTTCCCCGTATCGCCAAGGAAACCAAGAAATGGCCCGCAGCCATCCGCTCGAACGCTATCGCAACATCGGCATCATGGCCCACATCGATGCCGGCAAGACGACGACGACCGAGCGCATCCTCTATTACACCGGCAAGTCCTACAAGATCGGCGAGGTCCACGAGGGCACCGCGACCATGGACTGGATGGAGCAGGAGCAAGAGCGCGGGATCACCATCACCTCGGCCGCCACGACCTGCTTCTGGCGGGCCGAAGAGGCCAAGGGCGAAGAGCATCGGATCAACATCATCGACACGCCCGGCCACGTCGACTTCACCATCGAGGTCGAGCGCAGCTTGCGAGTGCTCGACGGCGCGGTCGCCTGCTTTGACGGAGTCGCCGGCGTCGAGCCGCAATCGGAGACCGTCTGGCGCCAGGCCGAGAAGTACAAGGTCCCGCGGATGTGCTTCGTCAACAAGCTCGACCGCACCGGCGCCAATTTCGACATGTGTGTCGAGATGATCAAGGACCGCCTCGGAGCGCGGCCGATGGTGCTTTATCTCCCGATCGGGATCGAGAGCTCGTTCAAGGGCCTGGTCGACCTGGTCGAGAACCGGGCGATCATCTGGCTCGAGGAGAGTCTGGGCGCGAAGTTCGTCTACGAGGACATCCCCGACGACCTGAAGGACGCTGCGGCGGAAGCGCGCATGCACATGATCGAGATGGCTGTCGAGCAGGACGACGAGGTGATGACGCATTACCTCGAGGGCCAGGAGCCCGACGTAGCCACCCTGAAGAAGCTGATCCGCAAGGGCACTCTGAACTTCTCGTTCGTGCCGGTGCTGTGCGGCTCGGCGTTCAAGAACAAGGGCGTCCAGCCGCTGCTCGACGCGGTCGTCGACTATCTGCCGAGCCCGCTCGACATCCCGCCGGTCGAGGGCCTCAAGCTGGACGGCGAGACGACCGAGACTCGCGCTCCTTCGGACGACGCGCCATTCTCGGCGCTCGCGTTCAAGATCATGAACGACCCGTTCGTCGGGACCCTGACCTTCGCGCGCATCTATTCGGGCAAGCTCGAGACCGCGTCGCAGGTTCTGAACTCGGTCAAGGACAAGAAGGAAAAGGTTGGCCGCATGCTGTTGATGCACGCCAACGACCGCGAGGACATCCAGGTCGCCTATGCCGGCGATATCGTCGCCTTGGCAGGGCTCAAGGACACCACCACCGGCGACACTCTGAGCGCCGCCAATGCCCCGATCATCCTCGAGCGGATGGAATTCCCCGATCCGGTGATCGAGGTCGCGGTCGAGCCCAAGACCAAGGCCGACCAGGAGAAGATGGGCGTCGCTCTCAACCGCCTGGCGCGCGAGGACCCGTCGTTCCGAGTCACCAGCGATTATGAATCCGGGCAGACCATCATCAAGGGAATGGGCGAGCTACATCTCGAGATCCTGATCGATCGAATGAAGCGCGAGTTCAAGGTCGAGGCCAACGTCGGCGCTCCGCAGGTCGCCTATCGCGAATCCCTCGCCCGGCCGGTCGATCTCATCTACACCCACAAGAAGCAGTCGGGCGGCTCGGGCCAGTTCGGCGAGGTCAAGGTGGCGCTCGAGCCCGGCGAACGCGGCACCGGGATCGAGTTCGTCGACGAGATCAAGGGCGGCAATGTTCCCAAGGAATATATCCCGTCGGTCGAGAAGGGCATGCGCGAGACCGCCGAGACCGGCTCGCTGATCGGCTTCCCGATCATCGACTTCAGGATCCGGCTTCTGGACGGCAAGTACCACGAGGTCGACTCCTCGGCGCTGGCGTTCGAGATCGCCGGCCGCGGAGCGATGCGCGAGGCCGCGCAGAAGGCCGGCATCAAGCTATTAGAGCCGATCATGAAGGTTGAGATCGTAACCCCGGAACCATATCTGGGCGACGTCATCGGCGACCTCATGTCGCGCCGTGGACAGGTCCGGAGCCAAGACACGCGCGGCAACGCCTTGATTGTCGAGGCGACGGTCCCGCTCGCCAACATGTTCGGCTACGTCAATCAGCTGCGTGGTTTCACCCAGGGGCGCGCGCAATACACGATGCAATTCTCACATTATGAGGAAGTGCCGCAGAACGTCGCCGACGAGTTGAAGGCGAAGCTGGCATAAGGGGATTTTTGTAGCTAATGGGCGCGCTCGCACTGGGCGGCGCCGCCCGGGTTTCCGATAGAAGAAGAGGCGTAAAATGGCGAAGGCTAAATTCGAGCGGACGAAGCCGCACTGCAACATCGGCACCATCGGTCACGTCGACCATGGCAAGACGTCGCTGACCGCGGCGATCACCAAGATTCTCGCCGAGACCGGCGGCGCGACGTACACCAGCTATGCCAATATCGACAAAGCTCCCGAGGAGCGCGAGCGCGGCATCACCATTTCGACCGCTCACGTCGAATATGAGACGGCCGCGCGCCACTATGCGCACGTCGACTGCCCGGGCCATGCCGACTATGTGAAGAACATGATCACCGGCGCCGCGCAGATGGACGGCGCGATCCTGGTCGTGTCCGCCGCCGACGGCCCGATGCCGCAGACCAAGGAGCACATCCTGCTCGCCAAGCAGGTCGGCGTTCCGACCATGGTCGTCTACCTGAACAAGGTCGACCAGGTCGACGACCCCGAGCTTCTCGAGCTGGTCGAGTTGGAAATCCGCGAGGAGCTGTCCAAGCGCGAGTTCGACGGCGACAACATCCCGATCGTCTCCGGCTCGGCGCTGGCTGCTCTCGAGGACAAGAATCCGGAGATCGGCAAGGAATCGATCCTCAAGCTGATGGCCGCGGTCGACGAGTGGATTCCGCAGCCCGAGCGCCCGCTCGACAAGCCGTTCCTGATGCCGATCGAGGACGTGTTCTCGATTTCGGGCCGCGGCACGGTCGTCACCGGCCGCGTCGAGACCGGCATCGTCAAGGTCGGCGAGGAAGTCGAGATCGTCGGCATCAAGGATACGACGAAGACGGTCGTCACCGGCGTCGAGATGTTCCGCAAGCTGCTCGACCAGGGCCAGGCCGGCGACAACATCGGCGCCCTTCTGCGCGGCGTCGCGCGTGAAGACGTCGAGCGCGGTCAGGTGCTGTGCAAGCCCGGGTCGATCAAGCCGCACACCGACTTCAACGCCGAAGTCTATGTGCTGTCGAAGGACGAGGGCGGCCGCCACACGCCGTTCTTCGCCAACTATCGCCCGCAATTCTACTTCCGCACCACCGACGTCACCGGCGAGGTCGTGCTTCCGGAGGGCACCGAAATGGTGATGCCGGGCGACAATGTGAATCTCGGCGTGAAGCTGATTGCTCCGATCGCCATGGACCAGGGCCTGCGCTTCGCGATCCGCGAAGGCGGCCGGACCGTCGGCGCGGGGGTTGTCGCGGAGATCACGAAGTAATATAGGGCGCCAGCCGCGCGGGTCTTTTTGCAAGATTCGCGCGGCTCGCTTTGAAGTGCGTTCAAGGGTAGGCGCGGGGGCCGCGGCCGAAAGGCCAGTCGCCGGGCATGCCCGTTTTTGGTTTGTGGTCCCGATCTGCCGTCGCGGTGGTGAGGGGCAGGCTCTTTCGCATCGGCAGGGACATGGAAACGCAGAATATCCGTATTCGCCTGAAAGCCTTCGATCACCGTGTGCTCGACCAGGCGACCGGCGACATCGCTGATACTGCGCGGCGCACCGGTGCGCTGATCCGTGGGCCCATCCCCTTGCCGACGCGAATTGAGAAGTTCACCGTCAACCGCTCGCCGCACGTCGACAAGAAGTCGCGCGAGCAGTTCGAGGTCCGGACCTACAAG
>NZ_JACCSU010000010.1 GCF_013812825.1 Sphingomonas sp.
CCCGGCCCTCGCGGTACCATTCGGTGCGCGCGATCTCGGCGCCGCCGAGACGGCCCGCGCAGGTGATTCGAATGCCCTCGGCACCAAGGCGCAGGGCGGACTGAACCGCGCGCTTCATCGCCCGGCGGAAGGCGATTCGGCGCTCGAGCTGGTCGGCGACGCCCTGCGCGACGAGGCGGGCGTCGACCTCGGGTTTACGGATCTCGACGATGTTGAGGCTGACTTCCGAGCTCGTCATCGCGCTCAGCAGCTTCTTCAGCTTCTCGATGTCGCTGCCCTTCTTGCCGATGATTACTCCCGGGCGCGCGGCATAGATGCTGATCCGGCAGATCTTCGCCGGGCGCTCGATCACCACCTTGGAGATCGCCGCCTGGGGGAGCGTCTTCATGATGTAGCGGCGGATCTTGAGGTCCTCGAGCAGCAGTCGGCCGTAATCCTGGCCTTCCGCGAACCAGCGGCTGTCCCAGGTCCGGTTGATCTGCAGGCGAAGCCCGACAGGAGAGGATTTCTGACCCATTTTATGCTTCTTCCTGCTCGCGGACGACGACCCGGATCTGGCTGAACGGCTTGACGATGCGCGCCGAGCGGCCGCGCGCGCGGGTCGCGAACCGCTTCATCGACAGCGACTTGCCGACGCTCGCTTCGGCCACGACCAAGGCATCGACGTCGAGGTTATGGTTGTTCTCGGCATTGGCGACGGCCGAGGCGAGCACCTTGCGGACGTCGTCGGCCATTCCCTTCGGAGAGAATTTCAGGATGTTGAGCGCTTCCTCGACCTTGCGGCCGCGGATCAGCCCGGCGACCAGGTTGAGCTTGCGAGCCGAGCCGCGGATGGTGTTGCCGATGGCCAGCGCTTCCTTGTCGCCGACCTTGCGCGGTGCCGATTGCTTGCCCATCAGCGCTTCCCCTTGCGGTCGGCGGCGTGGCCGGGGAAGTAGCGCGTCGGAGCGAACTCACCCAATTTCATGCCGACCATGTCCTCGTTGACCGAGACCGGGACGAACTTGCGGCCGTTGTAGACGTGGAACGTCAGGCCGACGAACTGCGGCAGGATCGTCGAGCGGCGCGACCAGGTCTTGATCGGAGTGCGCGAACTCTTGTCCTGCGCGGCTTCGGCTTTCTTGATCAGCGAAAGCTCGACGAACGGACCTTTCCAGACGGAACGAGCCATTACTTCTTCCTCGCGTGACGCGACCGGATGATCATCTTGTCGGTCGACTTGTTGTGACGGGTGCGGGCGCCCTTGGTCGGCTTGCCCCACGGAGTGACCGGGTGGCGGCCGCCCGAGGTTCGCCCCTCGCCGCCGCCATGCGGGTGGTCGACCGGGTTCTTGGCGACTCCGCGGGTCAGCGGGCGCTTGCCCATCCACCGGGTGCGGCCGGCCTTGGCCAAGGTCTGGTTGGCGTTGTCGGGGTTCGACACCGCTCCAACCGTCGCCATGCAGTCCGAGCGGACGTAGCGCTGCTCGCCCGAGTTCAACCGGACGATGACCATTCCGCGGTCGCGCCCGACGACCTGCACATAGGTGCCCGCGGCGCGCGCGATCTGGCCGCCCTTGCCGGGCTTCAGCTCGACGTTGTGGACGATGGTTCCAACCGGCATCTGGCCGATTTCCATCGCGTTGCCCGGTTTCACGTCGACCTTCCGGCCGGCGACCACCTTGTCGCCGGGAGCCAGCCGCTGCGGGGCGATGATATAGGCCTGCTCGCCGCCCTCGTAGGTGATGAGGGCGATGAACGCCGAGCGGTTGGGGTCGTATTCCAGACGTTCGACGGTGCCGGTGACATCCCACGTGCGGCGCTTGAAATCGACGATCCGATAGCGCTGCTTGTGGCCGCCGCCGATGCCGCGCGAGGTCACGTGGCCGTTGTTGTTGCGGCCGCCGGTCTTGGTCTTGCCCTCGGTCAGCCGCTTGACCGGCTTGCCCTTCCACAGGCTCGCCTTGTCGACCAGGATCAGTCCGCGGCGGGCGGGGGAAGTCGGCTTGTATTGCTTGAGTGCCATTACGCCTTCGCCCCTTCCGTGATGTCGATCGACTGGCCTTCGGCGAGGGTGACGATGGCCTTCTTGACGTCCGAGCGCTGGTAGGGACGGCCCTTCCAGCGCTTGGACTTGCCCTTGGTGACCATGGTGTTGACGCCGGTCACGGTGACTCCGAACAGCGCCTCGACCGCGGCCTTGATCTCGGGCTTCGAGGCTCCGGGCGCGACCTTGAAGACGACCGCGTTCTGCTCCGAAAGCATGGTCGACTTCTCGGTGATGTGCGGCGCGAGGACGATGTCGTAGTGGCGGATGTCGACCGCCGCCTGCTGCTTCTTAGCCATTGAACCGCGCCTCCAGCTTCTCGACCGCGGCGCGGGTCAGGACCAGCGTTTCGTGGCGCATGATGTCGTAGACGTTGGCTCCGACCGCCGGGATCAGGTTGATGCTCGCCAGGTTCGACGAGGCGCGGGCGAAGCCGACATTCAGCGCATCGCCGTCCATCACCAGGGCGGTCTTGCCGAAGCCCAGCTTGCCGAGCTTTTCGCGCAGCTCGCGGGTCTTGCCGTCCTTGAGGTCGAGGTTGTCGACCACCACCAGCTGCCCGCTCATCGCCTTGGACGACAGCGCCATCTTGAGGCCGAGCGCCCGGACCTTCTTGTTGAGACTCGAAGAGAAAATGCGGGCGCGAGGGCCGTGGGCCTTGCCGCCGCCGACGAAGATCGGTGCTCGGCGGTCGCCGTGGCGGGCGGTGCCGCCCCCCTTCTGCCGGCCGAACTTCTTGCCGGTGCGCGCGACCTCGCTACGCTCGCGCGCCGCCCGCGCCGGGGCGCGGCGGTTGGTGAGCTGCCAAGTGACGACCCGGTGCAGGATGTCGGCGCGCGGCTCGACCCCGAAGATCGAATCGTCGAGGTTGATGTCGCCGCCCGACTTCGCGTCGAGGCTCTGGACCTTGACCTTCATCGCTTAGCTTTCCTTGCTTTCGTCGGCGCCCTTGGCGTCGTCGGCGCTCTTGCCCTCGTCGCCAGACTTGCCTTCGTCGCCGGCTTCGCCCTCGGCGGCCTCGCCGGCCGCGGCCTCGGTCTCGCTGTCGAGCGCTCCGCCGGCTTCCTGCTCGGCGGCGATCGCCGCGACCTCGTCGTCGCCCGGAAGCGCCGGGATTTCGTGGACGGCGGCGTCATCGACCAGGCCGGCAGCCGGAGCCTCGGCCTCGACCGGCTGGTCCTTGCTCACCAGGCCCGCCGGGTACGGCGCGCTCTCGTTGCGCGGCACCTTGACCGCGTCCTCGACGGCGACCCAGCCGCCTTTGGAGCCGGGCACCGATCCCTTGATGAAAATAAGCCCACGAACCGGGTCCGTACGGACCACCTCGAGGTTCTGCTGGGTGCGGTTGCGGGCGCCCATATGGCCCGCCATCTTCTTGTTCTTGAATACCTTGCCGGGATCCTGTCGCTGTCCGGTCGAGCCGTGGGAGCGGTGGGAAACCGAAACGCCGTGGGTGGCCCTCAAGCCGCTGAAGCCCCATCGCTTCATGGCCCCCGCGAAGCCCTTGCCCTGGGTGACCCCGCAAACGTCGACCAGCTGGCCGGCGACGAAATGGTCCGCGCTGATGGTCGCTCCGACGTCGAGCAAGCCATCCTCGGCGACTCGGAACTCGGCGAGCTTGGCCTTGGGCTCGACCTTCGCCTTGCCGAACGCCGAACGCTGCGGCTTGGCGACGTTCTTGGCCTTGGCCTTGCCGGCGCCGAGCTGGACGGCGGTGTAGCCGTCGCGATCCGCCTCGCGTCGGCCGACGACCTGCAAATCCTCGAGCTGGAGGACCGTGACGGGCACGTGCCGGCCGTCCGCCTGAAACAGGCGGGTCATTCCGACCTTCCTTGCGATCACGCCGGTGCGCATGACCAAACTCCCAACAGAGGCCCCTGGACCATCCAGGGGCGTGAACAGCCCTTGTGAATCGATGCGTGCCCCGCCTGGGCTGTGGGCTCCGCGACTTGACGGAGCGGCGGGGACGCAGCCCGGAATTGCTTCCGGCGGTATCACCCTATTTCCACCCCGGCGTTCGCCGGGGCTGAAGGTCAGCTCGCCTAAGCGAGCTTGATCTCCACGTCGACGCCGGCGGCGAGGTCGAGCTTCATCAGCGC
>NZ_JACCSU010000011.1 GCF_013812825.1 Sphingomonas sp.
CTCTCAGGCTCCGCCACCACGACGCCAGGCTGCACGCGTCCCACGTGCCGATGGATGTCGAGGCGCGCTCGGTGTTCGATGCGCTCGAGACGGCGCGCGTCGAGGCGCTCGGGGCGCGCTCGATGGGCGGGGTGAAGGCCAATTTGTCGGAGCTGACCGAAGCCCGCGTACGCGGCGATTCGATCACTCGCGCGCGCAACGCGGCCGAGGTGCCGCTGGCGACCGCGGTCGGCCTGATCGCCCGCGAGCGCCTGACCGGCGAAGCCCCGCCCAAGGCCGCGCTGTCCGGCCTGAAGCTGCTCGCCCCATGGATCGAGGACAAGGCCGCCGCCGAGCTCGACGCGCTGGCGCTGACCGTCGACGACCAGGCGGCGTTCGCCCGGCTGGCGCGGCGGCTGCTCGAAGACCTCGACCTGGCGGCGGCCGAGGACCCGTCCGAGCAGGACCCGGAAAAAGGCGACGACGGCGACGATCCCGAGGACGGCGGTTCCGACGATGCCAATGAGGAAGGCGACGAGGGCGCTCCTTCCGGAGGCGACATGGAGCGCCGCGGCGAGGAAGCCGACGACGGCGAGGACCAGGAGCAGGGATCGGACGACCTCGAGCTCGGCGACCAGGATGCGTCTCGCGACGACGACATCAACGATAGCGCCCAGGCCGCGGCCGGCCGGCGCAACTGGGAGCTGGCTCCGGAGACCGACTACCGCGCGTTCACCACCCGCTTCGACGAGATCGTCGAGGCCGAGGACCTGTGCGACGTCGAGGAGCTCGGGCGGCTGCGCGCTTATCTCGACCAGCAGATGGCAAGCTCGCAAAGCGTCGTCACCCGGCTCGCCAACCGTCTTCAGCGGCGGCTGATGGCGCAGCAGTCGCGAAGCTGGGAGTTCGATCAGGAAGAAGGGATGCTCGACGCGGCGCGGCTGGCCCGGGTGATCGTCAACCCGGCCCATTCGCTGAGCTACAAGATCGAGCGCGACATGGAGTTTCGCGACACGATCGTCAGCGTCCTCATCGACAATTCGGGCTCGATGCGCGGACGGCCGATCGCCATCGCCGCGATCTGCGCCGACATTCTCGCCCGGACCCTCGAGCGCTGCGGGGTCGCGACCGAAGTCCTCGGCTTCACGACCCGCGCGTGGAAAGGGGGACAGTGCCGCGAAGCCTGGCTGGCCGAGGGACGACCCGGGAACCCGGGCCGGCTCAACGACCTTCGGCACATCGTCTACAAGCGCGCCGACGAGCCGTACCGGCACGCGCGCCGCAACCTCGGCCTGATGATGCGCGAGGGGCTGCTCAAGGAAAATATCGACGGGGAGGCGCTGCTGTGGGCCCACCACCGGCTGATCGCTCGGCCCGAGGAGCGGCGCATCCTGATGGTCATCTCCGACGGCGCCCCGGTCGACGATTCGACCGCGTCGGCCAACGGCGGCACCTATCTCGAGCGCCACCTGCGCCAGGTGATCGAGTGGATCGAGCGGCGCTCGCCGGTCGAGCTGATCGCCATCGGCATCGGCCACGACGTCACTCGCTATTACGACCGGGCGGTGACGATCATGGACGCCGACCAGCTGGCCGGGGCGATGATCGAGCAATTGGCGGGACTGTTCGAAACCGGCTGAGCGGGGCTGGGCACAAAAAAATGGGCCCGGCGCAATTTCTCGCGCCGGGCCCCCCTCGTTACGCGACGCGAGGGAATCAAAATCGGGACGGGGAAAGGGGAAAACCCCGTACCTTGAAGGTGTTATGCGTGATTCGCAGCCAATGAACCCTGAACGGCGAATGCAGCCAAAGTTCAGGAATCGGCGGCTCGCCGCGGCGCTGGTCCTGCTCGCGGCGATCGCCTCGTTCGACCTCCTGCTCGCCCGGCTTGCGGACCGCGAAGAGCTTGGCTGGCGAGCCGCTCGGATCGAGTCCCGGCCGGTGCGCCTCGATGCACGCGCGTTCGCTCCACTGCGGCTGGCGGGAGCGTGGCGGCTGACCAGCACCGACCCGCGCTTCGGCGGCGTCTCGTCGCTGGCGATCGAGGGCGGGCAATTGCTCGCTCTGACCGACGCCGGAGCGCTGATCCGCTTCCGGCCGCGCGAGAAGGACGCCCGCATCGGCGAGCTTCCCGACGGCCCCGGAACCGGCCGGTTCAAGAGCCATCGCGATTCCGAGGCGCTGGTCCGCGATCCCGCCGGCCGCGGCTGGTGGGTCGCCTTCGAAAACCGCCACGAGTTGTGGCTGTTCGACCCGGCCTTCGGCCGCGCGCTCCAGCGAATCGACCTCGGCCGGCGCGGCTGGCGCGTCAATCGCGGCATCGAAGGGGTGGTCGCCGACGGCGCCGCGCTCCTGCTGCTCCACGAGGATGGCGACCGTCTGCTTCGAATTACCGGAGCTCGAGCGCGGTCGATCGCCATCGGCAGTGCGGGCGGCGCCATCTCGGAGGCGGCCGCGCTCGGCGCCGAGCGCTATATCGCGGTCGAGCGCCGAGTGACTCCGTTTGGCTTCCGCAATGCGCTGGTGTCGCTGGAAAAGTCCGGCTCGGGCTACCGCTTCGGGCGCCGAATCGCGCTGCCGCTCGGTCCATTCGACAATGTCGAGGCGCTCGCGGTCGAGCGTCGTGCCGAAGGAACGCTGCGGCTGTGGCTGATGACCGACGACAATTTCCAGCCGCCGCTGCGGACCTTGCTCATCGCCCTCGACTGGCCGCCGCCGCGCCAATAGAAGCGGCGCGATGTACCGTGTGCTGCAAATCCTGACCGATGCCGAGGTCGAGCAGTGCCGCAAGATCGCGGCCGCTGCCCCGTTCGTCGACGGCCGCATCAGCAACCCGCACAACACCGCCAAGGCCAATGAACAGCTGCATGACGCGGCCGCCTATCAGAAGAGCTCGGAGCTCCTGAAGCAGGCGATGGCGCGCAGCGAGGAATTTCGCGAGTTCGCCTTTCCGGTGGCGATGGCGCCGCCGATGATGACCCGCTACCGGCCCTCGATGCGCTACGGGGCGCATGCCGACGCGGCGTTCATCCAGCTGCCCGGAGCGACTATCCGAAGCGACTTGAGCTGCACCATCTTCCTGAACGACCCGAAGGATTATGATGGCGGCGAGCTGCACATCCGGATCGGCGATGCCGACCTGACTTTCAAGCTGCAGCCCGGAGAGGCGATCGTCTACCCATCCGACACGCTGCACCAGGTCGAGCCCGTCACCAAGGGCGAACGACTGGTCGCGATCACCTTCATCCAGAGCCGGATCCAGGACCCGTTCCGGCGCAATCTCCTATTCGAGCTGAATGAGGTCGCGGCGCTCGAGGGGCTGAAAATGGACCCGGAGAATTTCAACCGGCTGCAGCTCGTGCAGCAGAATCTGCTGCGCTACTGGGGCGAGAAGCCGTAGGTTTGCGCGCTTCAACCGCCAAGCGGCGATGCAAAGCTCAATCGGAAAAAGCGCGTCGCCTTGTCTTGAACGCCGAAGTCATTGTCGCTGACTAGAAGCAGGCTTCGTTCCGACAGCGGGGTCATTCCCTCGATGTCCGCGCTCACTTCGGGATGGTCGTCGCTCGTGAACAAGAGCTGTTTGGCGAGGACGGGCAAGTCGAACGGGCCGTCCATCGCGCTCAGCTCCTCGATCGTCGGGCGGGTGTCGACGTCGAGATGCGCGGCGGGCACGCGCAGCTCGTCGGCAAGCTCGATCCGATAGATTTTGCAGGTTTCGGTGCTGCGCTCGAGCACCAGCAGCGAGCGCTCGCCGACCGCGGTCAACTCGCAAATCTTCAGGTCCTTCCAACCGAGCTTTTTCTTTTCCACGTCGCGCACGAACGTGTCGGGCTCGTCGAACGGGTAGAGATATTGGGCCAGGACCCGGCCGTCGCGATCCAGCTCCCACAGCCGCACATGCCGGGCCCGCTCGAAGGCAGTCTTGTCGGGGTGGGATAGCGGACTTTGGAAGGCGAGGAACAGCCGGTCCTCCGACGGCGACGCCGCGACCGCTTCGAAGCCGCGGTTGAGATGCCGCCGAGCGGCAAGCGCCGGAAGCGCCTCCTCGACATGATCGGCGTGGGCAATCGCCGATCCCTTCGGGACGAGGCGCCGAACGACCCGGCCGCTCGGGGCGACCTGGACCAGTGACGGGCCATATTCCTCGCCGACCCAAAACCCGCCGTCGGACAGCGCGGCGATGCCTTCCGTGTCCATTCCGAGCGGGTCGGGCGGGATCGGCCGGCCGTCGAAGTCAAACGCGGGTTCGCACTGGAAATGATCGCCGTCGGGGACCGGGCAGCCGGGGATTTGCGTGCCGCGGGCATCGGTCAGCCGGACGATCCCGTCCAGCTCGACTTGCTCGCCGTGGATCCGCAGCCTGGCGAGATATGGCCCCAGCTCGAGGCGCGGCATCAGCTTGGCATCGGCTTCGCCCCGGCAGCTTTCCGGTGCCTGCCAGCCGTAGTCGTCGATCGCCGTCCTGAGCTCCAGGTTGGGGCCGCGGTCGGCGATCGCCCAGACAAATTCGCCCCCGCTCCGATCCCTCGACAGGCCGGAGCCGATGCCGTGGCGGATGACCAGCTTGCTGCCGGGGAAATCCACTTCAGCGATGGGATCGTCGCGCCATCGGAGCGGCACGACTTCGACCAAATCCATCGGCGGCCAACGAAGCTCGCCGGCCGCGGTTGCTTAGGCGGTGGCCTCTTTCGCCTTCTTGGCGATCGCGCGCTTCAGTTTGCGCGCCTTGACCGACAGCTTGTCATCGCTGGTCTTGGTCAGCCAATTGTCGAGCCCGCCGACATGCTCGACCGAGCGCAGGCCGTGGGTCGAAACCCGCAGCTTGACGCTTTGCCCGAGCGCATCGGAGATCAAGGTCACATTCTGCAAATTGGGCAGAAAGGTCCGCTTGGTCTTGTTGTTGGCGTGGGAAACATTGTTGCCCACCTGCCGGCCCTTGCCGGTCAGCTCGCATACCCGCGACATGGTGTTTCAATCCTGATTTGCCGGATTTGGCCTGATTTACCGAGCGCGCCAGGCGCCCGGAAAGAGCGGCCCGTTAGCCGCTTGCGCCAGGTGCGTCAACTTGCGACAGGGGGAAACTCGGCAGCCGTTTTGCGTTATCCCACCAGTTGCGTCGAAGCAAAGTTTGCGTTGGAGCAACGCGCAGTCAGGAGAAAGCGCATGCGAGCAATCCTCCTTGTCCTCATCCTGGCCGTGGTCGCGATCATCATCGCGATCGCCAGCGGCTTCCTCGACATCAGCCAGGTGCGCGGCGCCAGGGCTCCGGACATCGATGCGAACCGCAGCGGAGTGACCGCGAGCGGCGGGCAGGCCCCCGCGTTCGACGTCGAGACCGGCTCGGTCTCGGTCGGCACCCGCGACGCCAACGTCAAGGTGCCCGAGCTCCGGGTGAACCCGCCCGCCAACGACACCGCTGCCGCTCCCGCCGGGAACCAGGCCGCTCCCGTCAACCAGATGTAAAAACGGCACGGCTGACAGCGCGGCCAGCCTGCGCTAGCCGCCCGCCATGAGCTTTCCGCTACCGCCGCCGATGCGCCGAGCGCTAGACCTCGCCGCCGAGGCCGCCGAGGCCGGCGAGGTCCCGGTGGGAGCGGTGGTGACCGTCGGCGATCAAATCATCGCCGAAGCGCGCAATTCGATGCTCGGCGAGATCGACCCGACGGCGCATGCGGAGATGGTGGCGATCCGCGCGGCGGCCGAGCGGCTCGGCAGTCCCCGTCTCGACCAGTGCACGGTCTGGGTGAGCCTGGAGCCGTGCGCGATGTGCGCGGCGGCGATGGCCAACGCCCGCATCGCCGCGCTGCGCTTTGGCGCCGAGGATCCCAAGGGCGGCGGGGTGATTCACGGCGCCAGGATTTTCGCCCAGCCGACCTGCCACCACCGGCCCGACGTGCTGGGCGGAATCGGCGAGGCCGAGGCGGCTGCCCAGCTGCGCGATTTCTTCCTCGCCAGACGCTAGTTTGGAGCCGCTAGCGCAGCGGCACCACCTTGATCTCGACGCGGCGGTTCAGAGCCCGCCCGGCTTCGGTCACATTATCGGAAATCGGGTGGTTGGCCCCAAACCCGCGGGTTGCGATCCGGGCGGCCGACACGCCCCGCGCCCGCAACTGCCTGGCCACCGATTCGGCGCGCTTTTGCGACAGCGCGAGATTGGACGCCGGGGTTCCCGTGGCATCGGTGTGGCCGAGCACGTCGACCAGGCTCCGGTTGAACGTTTTCAGGGTCATTCCGATCTCGGACACGGTCGACAGGGCCTGCGGCTTGATCTCCGAGCTGCCGACGTCGAAGGTGCCGCTGGCCGGCAGTCGCAGCAACAGCAGTTCGCCGGAACGGATGACGTCGACCCCGGTCCCCGCGGTCTGGCGGCGAAGCTCGATTTCCTGCCGTTGCACATAATCCCAGGCGTCGATGTTGGTGAGCGGCCGGATGCCTGCCGCGCGCGCCTTTTTGACCCGCGCCGCACGTCCCCCGATCAGGTCGGCGTGCACATAAGCGGGTACCACCGGGACAACGATCGCCGGCGCCGGCGGCGGCGGCGGGGGTGGTGGAGCAAAGGGGCCCAGGCCGCATCCGGCGGTGGCCAGCAAGGGTCCGCTGATCATCAGCGCCACGAGGGTGCGAATAAGGCGCATTGATGATTCCCCTTGCGAATGTCCGCTAATGGGCTTGAAACCGGTAACCATCACTGGTGGTTCCGAAGGTGAATCGACCGCGCGCTTGTGGTCGACCCCAGATGAAGGCTAAATCGCCGCTCCGCCCATGAGCGATCCCCTGCTTCCATTTCCCTGGCTCGACCTGGTCTTCATCCTCGCTTTGATCGCCCTCAACGGCGTTCTGTCGATGAGCGAGCTGGCGATCGTCTCCTCGCGCGAGGCGCGGCTGAAGGCGATGGTCAAATCCGGAAGCTCCGGCGCGCGGCGGGCGCTCGAGCTCGCCTCCGAGCCGGGCCGCTTCCTGTCGACGGTGCAAATCGGAATCACGCTGGTCGGAATCCTCGCCGGCGCTTATTCGGGAGCGACCTTGGGCGTACCGGTCGCGCAGCGGCTCGAATTGCTCGGCATGGAAGCGACGACCGCCAGCACCGTCGGCTTTGCGATCGTCATCGTCGTCGTCACCTATGCGTCGCTGGTCATCGGCGAGATCGTCCCCAAGCAATTCGCCTTGCGCTCGCCCGAACCGATCGCCGCGATCATGGCCCGGCCGCTCGACTGGCTGTCGAAGATCACCGCGCCGTTCGTATGGCTGCTCGACACGACCAGCGCGCTGATCTTCAAGGCGCTCGGGCTCGACCGCGAATCCCGCAACCAGGTCACCGCCGAGGAATTGCATCTGGTGGTCGCCGAGGCCCAGACCGCCGGCGTTCTCGAGGAAAGCGAGCGCGCGATCATCTCCGGAATCGTCCGGCTCGCCGACCGGCCGGTGCGCGAGGTGATGACTCCGCGGATCGAGGTCGACTGGATCGACGTCCACGCGACCGGAGACGAGATCCGCACCGCGCTGCGCGAGATTCCGCACAGCCGGATCCCGGTCGCCGACGGCTCGGTCGACAATATCATCGGAGTGATCCAGGCGCGCGACCTGTTGACTCGGGCGCTCGACGGCCAGCCGCTCGAGCTTCAGTCGCTGTGCCGGTCGGCGCCGGTGATCCCCGATCTGATGGACGCGATGGATGCACTCGCGGTGCTTCGCGCCGCCGACGTCCCGCTCGCCTTGGTCCACGACGAGTACGGCCACTTCGACGGCATCGTCACTCCCGGAAGCATCCTCGCCGCCCTGGCCGGCGCTTTCGCGCACGACATCGAGGACGACGAGCATCCGCCACTGGTTGAGCGCGAGGACGGAAGCTGGCTGGTGTCGGGTGCGGCGAGCGCCGACCTGCTCAGCGACCGATTGGGAGTGCGCCTGCCCGAGGAGCGCGATTTCTCGACCGCTGCCGGCTTCGCGCTGTCGGTCCTCAAGCACCTCCCCGACACCGGCGAGCGCTTCAAGTTCGACGGCTGGTCGTTCGAGATCGTCGACATGGACGGCCGCAAGATCGACAAATTGCTCGCCTCGCGCACCAAGGCCAGGAAGCGCGACGCCAAGGTCGAAAGCGTCGGCTGACCGGCCTACAGCTTGCCGAACTGCTGCTCGAATCCGTCGACGTCGCCGCGCGCGAGATAGCTGGCCTGCTCGACGATCCGGTCGCGGCGGAGCCGGCCCCGGAACGGACCCAGTTGCTCGTCGATCATGTCGATCTCCTGCGGGGTCAAATGCGCGAGCTGCTCGAAGCGGGTGAAGCCGCGAGCGCGAAGCATGTCCGCCAGCCGCGGGCCGACGCCCTTGATGCGCTGGAAATCGTCGGCGGAAGGGCCGTTGGAAAGATGCTTGTGAACCGGGGCGCCGATGATCTCGCCCGACACGTCGGACGCCGCCGCTGCGGCCTCGGAGGCGATGTCGTGCGCTTGCCTTTTGGAATCCCGGCTCCTCGCCATGTGCGGGCGCAGCGGCGCGCTGTCGGTCAGCCGGACCCGCTGGCGCGGCCGGAAGATCAGGAAGCCGACGACCAGGCCGATGACCAGCGCGACCAGGATCGCCGGCCAATACTCTCCGAACAGTTCAATCATCCCCAACTCCACTCGGCATTGGCTCGTCGCCGAAGCTCGACCAGATAAGCGGTCAGAAGCCCGACCAGGAAGCCGGTCAGCGACATCGCGCAGGCCTCGACGATCATCGGGATCATCGGACCTGCTCGGCGGCGAGGCTCGGCGGAGTCGCCCAATGAACGCTCGACACGCCCGGGATTGCATCCAGGATCCGGACCAGCTCGCGCTGCTGGAAATCGTCGGCGGGACCGGACAGGACCAGCTGCCTGCGCAGCGGCTGGCGCTCGAGCCTCGCGCTCACCGCGCCCATCTCCTGCCGCTTGAGCTCGGCCCGGACGGCTGTCTCGATCTTGGCCGAAAGCTCGTCGCCGGCGCCCAGCGGACCGTGCCACAGAGCGGTTTCCGCGAGCACCGCGGCGACACCGAGCGCGAGGATCAGGTTGCGGTTCACGACGCCCGCTCCAGCTCTCGCCAGCCGATGTCGCGGCGGTGGAAACCGTCGGCGAAGTCGATCGCGTCGACCGCCCGGTAGGCGCGGGCGCGGGCGTTGGCGAACGTCTCGGCGACCGCGGTCACGGCGAGCACCCGCCCGCCCTTGGCGATCAGCTCGCCGCCGCTGCTGCTCGCCGTTCCGGCGTGGAACACGGTCACTCCCTCGACCCGCTCGGCCGCCTCGATCGCCCGGATCGCGCCGCCGCTCGCCGCGGCTCCCGGATAGCCGCGCGCGGCGACGATCACCGTGACCGAATGCCGCCCCGACAGCCGCGGCGGTTCGATTTGCGCCAGCCGGCCGGTCGCCACGCAATGCAGCAGCTCGGCGAGATCGCCTTCGATCAGCGGCATGATCGCCTCGCACTCGGGGTCGCCGAAGCGGACATTATATTCGATCAGCCTGGGCCCCTCGCGGGACAGCATCAGGCCCGCGTAGAGCACGCCCGAAAACGGCGTTCCGGCCGCTGCCATCGCCCGCGCCGTCGGCCGCACGATCTCGTCCATCGCCTGGGCTTCGAGCTCGGACGTCAGCACCGGCGCCGGGCTGTAGGCGCCCATGCCGCCGGTGTTGGGGCCGGTATCGCCCTCGCCGACGCGCTTATGGTCCTGCGCCGAAGCGAGCGGCACCGCGGTCTCGCCGTCGACCAGTGCAAACAGGCTGGCCTCCTCGCCGTCGAGAAACTCCTCGATCACCAGCGGCCCGTCGCCCGCGGCGTCCACAGCAGCCTCGGCTTCGGCCAGGGTCATTGCGACCGTCACTCCCTTGCCGGCGGCGAGCCCGTCGGCCTTGATCACCACCGGTGTTCCGAACCGGTCGAGCGCTGCGCGCGCTTCGGCGAGGGTCTCGACGCGCTCGTAGTCGGCGGTCGGGATCGAGTTCGCCTTGCACAGATCCTTGGTGAAGCCTTTCGATCCTTCGAGCCGGGCGGCGGCGGCGCTCGGTCCGAACACCGCCAGGCCAGCCGCGCGCAGCGCATCGCCGACGCCCGCAACCAGCGGCGCCTCGGGCCCGATCACCACCAGGCCGATCGAACGGCTGCGCGACAGCTCGGTCACCGCGCGCGCGTCCATCGGGTCGACGGCGACGCACTCGGCCCAGCGTCCGATGCCGGGATTGCCGGGCGCGGCGATCAGCTCGCCGCAGCTTGGCGATTGCCTCAGGCGCCAGGCGAGCGCATCTTCGCGGCCGCCCGAACCCAACAGCAGGATGTTCATGGACCTCCCCGACGACACGGCAGACGACAGCTCCGAGCAACTGAGCGCCGGCCTGTTAGCCGAGGTGGCGGCCGGCGACAATTCGCCGCCGCTGACCGTCAGCGAGCTGTCCGGAGCCCTGAAGCGGACGATCGAAACGGCGTTCGACCGGGTTCGCGTGCGCGGCGAGATTTCGGGCTTCAAGCGCCATGCGTCGGGCCATTGCTATTTTACCCTGAAGGACGACTCGGCGTGCATCGATGCGGTGATCTGGCGCGGCCAGGCGGCCGCTCTCGCATTCCGCCCCGAGGACGGCGCCGAGGTCATCGCCACCGGCCGGCTCACCACCTACGTCGGCCGTTCGAAATACCAGATCGTCATCGATCGGCTCGAGCTGGCCGGGGAGGGCGCCCTGATGGCGCTCCTCGAGCGCCGTCGAAAAGCGCTCGCCGAGCAGGGGCTGTTCGACTCGGCCCGCAAGCGCAAGCTGCCGTTCCTGCCGCAGCTCATCGGGGTCTTGACCTCGCCGACCGGCGCGGTCATCCGCGACATCCTTCACCGGCTCGAGGCCCGCTGCCCGACGCACGTCATCGTCTGGCCGGTTCCCGTCCAGGGCGAAGGCGCGGCGGGCAAGATCGCGTCGGCCATTCGCGGCTTTGCCGATCTCGCCCGGCGACCGGATCTGCTGATCGTCGCCCGTGGCGGCGGCTCGATCGAGGATTTGTGGGCGTTCAACGAGGAGGAGGTGGTGCGAGCGGCCGCGGAATCGCCGATCCCGTTGATCTCGGCGGTCGGCCATGAGACCGACACAACGCTGATCGACCACGCCGCCGACTTGCGCGCTCCTACTCCGACCGCCGCCGCCGAGCTCGCGGTTCCGGTCCGCGCCGAGCTGTTCGCCCAGCTCGCCGACCTCGGCGGCCGGGCCGCGCACTGCCTGGGCTCCCGAGCCGACCGCGCCCGCGAGCGCCTCGATCTGACCGTCTGCCGCTGGCCGAGGCCCGAGACCTTGTTCGCGCCGGCCGCTCAGCGCAGCGACGAGCTCGGCGAGCGTCTGCCTCGCGCGCTCGCCGCG